>CAJCHO010000011.1 GCA_903970145.1 Mycobacteriaceae bacterium
TGCCCAGGGCGAGAATTGCGGCCGCCATACCTTCGACGAGCTGGCAGATCTGCGCGACGCGCTTGCGATCGTACCGATCCACCGCGTCTCCTGCGATGAGAGTCAGTACCATCGTCGGAACGAATTGCGCGAGGCCGATCATCCCGAGCGCAAAGGGACTGCTGGTCATGGCGTAGACCTGCCAGCCCATCGCGACGACCGCCATCTGATAGGAGAACTCGGAGAAGCTGCGCGCCCCGAGATAGAACAGGAAGGGGCGATCGGAGAGCAGCGGCGCGGGCATCCCTTTGGGTGTGCCGGACATGGATCGGCCCTAATCGCGCTGACGACCTGGCCGTAGAGGGGCGTGACGGGACAGACAAGCCCTGCCCGAATACCCTGAATCGGTCCTAGGCGTGCTCAAGCAGGTGCTGGCCCACGTACTCGCCGCCGGCCGCCCCGCGCGGACAGGCGAACATGCCACCTCCGACCGGTGTGACAAACTGGTTCATCATGTCGAATCGGGAGAGTTTCTCGAAGATCTTGACAAAGCCCGTCCTGGGATCGTTCTGATAGCACATGAAGAGGAGCCCGGCATCAAACTCCATGCCCTGGTGCCAGGGGGGCCAGCGCTCAGCGATGAAGCTTAGGCCATTGTCGTAGGAATATCCGCGACGCAGGATCTGCGCCCCTTCATTGCTGGCGGGCGCCGCAAGGCGCACATGCGAATTCTCGGGGATCACGGGATTGCCGTCGCCGTCGACAGCGTCCAGATCGATCGGGTCCGCTTCGCGCGTCTTCCCGAGTGGCGCCCCGGAGAGTTTGTGGCGACCGACGACCTGCTCCTGGAACGCCAATTTCATACGGTCCCAGTGTTCAAGTGCGATGCGAATCGGGCGCGCAACGAGATAGGAGCCGTCCTTCATCCAGCCGCCCTCTTCACCGACCCAGACGTGCTGCGACATCTGAACTGCATTGGCAGTGGGCACGTTCATGGTGCCGTCCTTAAAGCCCATCAGGTTGCGTGGCGATGGCTGGTGCTTGTCGATGGACAGGAAACCGGCCTGAGCCCAGCGGATCTGCGCGACCTTGGACCCAAGGCGCGCAAGCTGGCGGACCGCGTGAAACGCAACCTGCGGGTCATCCGCGCACGCCTGCACGCACAGATCTCCGCCAGTACGCTGCGCCACCAGTTGATCGCCCGGAAAGCGTGGCAAATCAATGAAGGCCTCGGGGCGCCATTGATTGAGCCCGAAGCGGTCCACGCCATCCTTCACAAACAGTCCCGAACCAAAGCCAAAGGTAATCGTGAGTCGATGCGCAGCGAGTCCCTGCGCCTCGCCGGAATCGTCGGGCGGTGCCTCGGGATCGGGATTGATCGGCAGCGCTGGTGCTCCGACAGTCAGGCGCGCGGCGGCACTGGTCCAGCTGCGCATCAACTCAATCACGTCGGCGCGCTCGCTCGTCGTCAGATCGAATGCAGCGAAATAGACATTTCGCTGCTGCGGTGTAGCGATACCGGCCTGGTGGCTACCCCAGAAGGACTCGATGTCGTTCTCGGGATGCCTGCCATGCGCGACGCCCTCGCCGACGGCAGGCGCGTGAGCATGCGCGGGACTGATCACTGAGCCCGCAGCGGCCGCAGCGACTCCGGCGGCCCGCGTCAGAAAAGAGCGACGCGCCTGCAGTTTCGGATCGTCCTTACTACTCATTTACTGGCCTGCATCAGAGTATTGGTATCGTCCTGCACATAATAGAAGCCCTTGCCGTCGGGTGTCATGGCGATTCCGAAAAGGTCACCGTTGCCCGGGGGGGATTGTGCCTGATCCGAATCGATCCATTGCGCGTAGATCTGTTTGCCGGCGATCGGATCGATTTCGACGACGCGGCCGTCCTTGCCGTTGCATGCCAGCAGATGTCCAGCCGGTGTGACCGTCATCGCCAGCGGCCAGCTCAGAAGATCGCCCTGGGTCACGACTCGACCCGGTCCGGCACTCGCCGTTCGGGTCGTCGCGTCCGAGACGGCGGTAATGACGTTGTCCAGACCATCGGTCACATACAGGGTATTGTCAGGTCCAAGCGCGAGTCCTGTCGGTCCAAGCAGGAAGTTATCCAGGTCGGCGCGGTGTGCAAGTCCGTCAGCAACGACCGTCTGGCTGATGAGCACCGGCGGCTTGCCCTCCGGAATATCGACTTCAAGGCGCAGTACCGTCGCCTTATGGAGACGCACTGGAAATCCTGTGGCCGGATCGATGACTCGAGGGCTGGGCAGATCAAAGCCCGCCATGCTGACAAATAGCGTTGCCTTGGAGCCGTTGTCGACGACCGCCATATTGCCCCAGGGCGAATTGATGGTCGGTCCAGACCAGGCCGCGACCATCTTGCCCTCGGGACTGAGCACTATCAGGCAGCCATCACCCTTGGTCGCGGTGGTACCGTCGGTACTCGGAGCGCTGCCGACAATCACCCAACCCGAACGCAGCATTGTCATCGCCGTGGTCAGTCCTACGCCACCAGGACATTCGGCAAGGTTCTGGGGCAGTTTCGCAAAGAGGACCGTTTCCCTGGTCGACGGTCGGTAACGCACGATCGTTGTACCGGTACCCTGCAGATTCGAAATGTTGTTGAAGTTGTCGACCAGCACGTCGTCCTTCTGGATCTTACCGATCGTGACGGGCGCAACGACAATCGCATAGGGATTCAGATCACCGTTATCCGTTACCGATGAAGTCAGGGTGACGTGCCGATGAACAGTCTCGAGCAGACCACGTGGTTCATCCGCGAGCACAGTTCCCGACAGGAAGGTGAGAGCGACGCAGGCTGCCACGCGCCGCAGCGTCGCCTTGATGGTGAATTCAGACTTGAACATGATTACCTCGATTTTGCGAGTGCAGATTCTAGAACAGAATATTGGTGCGAACTCCGAGCACAAGTTCGTTATGGATCTTCTGGGAAAGATTGTCGGGGTTGACGATGCCGCCACCGGGATTGAACACGTACTGGATATCAGGCTGCACCTGCCACCAGGGGCGAACTTGCCACTGATAGGTCATCTCGACATAGGTCTCGGAGCTGCGGATGGGAAACATCTCTTCGGGATTCTGGCTTGAATTGAAACCTGAGAAGTCCCGATCGAATCCTGAGGCCTGACTGCTCACCCGCACGTAACCCATGCCCACTCCAAACGTGTCGTCCGGCCGATAGCGAAAAGGCTCGTGAATCACAAAGCCGGCATTCATGCTGGCGCGAATCAGATTGCGATCGCTAAATGGCGTCTCCATCAGGCGCGCGAAGGCATTCAGGTTGTGGTTCGGATCGCTCTCGCTGCGCCAGAGCATCTGGTCGGCTACTGCGTAGATCGACAGGTTGCCGTGGTGACTGGCCGGATTGCCATTGCTCTGCGGGCTCGCCAAAGGCACACCGTTGGTGTCATAGCGCAGGTCCGCGAAATTCTCCGAGTTGTACCAGGCACCAATCTTGTAGGTGTGTGACAGCGGCGCCGTCTCACCCGGCTCGACCATCACCCCGTTCGCCGGATAGGCATACTGGATCTCGGCCATGGTGAGGGTGCCCCCATGCAGCGGGAAGGTCGTGCCTGAATTATTCTGCTGCTGCGGGTCCCCATTGCTATTGGCAACCGGACTGCCACTAAAGACGCCAAAGAGGACATTCACAGAGTCGATCGGTCGTACACGCAGGCGAATTCCCGGGGCAGAAAGCGGATAGGCCGGGCCGCCACCAGGCATGTCGTACGACGGTAGCGCTGGCCAACCAAACATCGTGTTGACGAAGTAGGAGGCATTGGTACTTACGATAAATTCCTGGTCTACACTCTCTTGGCCGATGCGAATATCGAGACGGTCCTCATCGAGAAATTTCTGGTCGTACCAGAGCTCCCAGAGTCGCGTGGCACGGTCCGCCTCGATCCCGCTTGAGGTCTGCAGACTGTCGAGGTTGTTCGCTGACAGATTCTGGCCATGAATCTGTAGCGCACTAATATTGAATATGCCGCCGTAATGCCCGAACGCGCGCTGCGTATCCATTTGCAGGATGAACTGCGTGAGGCCGTCGTACTGGCCGCCCGTCCTGACGCCACCCGTGGCGTTTCCAAGATATTCGCTGGTCTCCTGTATCGCGAGCGAGATCCCGTATTGGCTCAGATCGGTCCGCAAACCAAAGAGGTCGCCCAAGAGAAAATTGCTCCGATCCAGAGTGCTCAGAAAGGAAGCCTGATCACCACCGGATTCGGGTCCCTGGCCAGAACTGATCGGCACCGAGATCGGCGGGGGGGCGGCGCAGGCGGGACCGCCGCAAACCAGAGCAGTCATGAAAACCACCACAGTTCCGAGCCCGGCCTTGAGGCCCACCCGAGCCGCGACACTTTTTCTAACCGAATCGACACCTTGAGCCCCCTGCAAACCAAGCATGTAGCCGCTCCCTGATCAGTGATTAGTGAATTCGATTTGCCGTCGAACTCTTTGCTTGTGCGAATGTTAATACGAATCGTTCGCATTTACAAGTCAGCTGGCAAATATATACTTGACGGGACAGGAAATCAAGCCTATGATGAACTCATAGGAGATCGAAACCATGTTCCCAACTTTCAACACCCTCGACAGCTTCCCAGACGAAGACGCGTGCATCAATCACTTCCGCGCGCTTCGCTGGCCTGATCTGTCTCAATGGGCCTGCCCGCACTGCGGCGTGGTTGGTACGCCGTACGTCCTGAAGAACAACACTCACAAGTGCCGCGAGAAGACCTGCCTGAAGAAATCGACTGTGCGCAATGGCACGATATTCGAGGACAGCAAGCTGCCCCTTCGAAAATGGTTCATGGCCGTGTACCTGATGACCTCGCACAAGAAGGGAATCAGTTCGTGCCAACTCGCCAAAGACCTCGGCGTTACGCAAAAGACCGGCTGGTTCATGCTGCATCGGATTCGCAATGCTGCTATGACCAAGGAGTTCAACGCCCCTTTGGCCGGCGTGGTACAGATCGATGAGGCCTATGTGGGCCCTAATCCACGCTGGCAGCACGCAAACAAGAAAAATCCTCTGCTAGTCGGCGCGGCCGCTGCGAAGGCCAAGAAGATCGTTTTCGGCATGATTGACGGCAAGGGCGAGCTTCGGGTTCACCACGTCAAGGACACGCGCAAGGGCACTCTCAAACCGATCATCGAGGCCCAGGTGGCGCCGGGATCGGAAGTCCATACCGATGAGGCGAACACTTACATTTGGATGCGCGATCAATACAAGCACCGATTCGTTGCGCATACCCTTGGCGAGTATGTCCGCGAAGGCGTGACTACGAACCGCATAGAGGGCGCTTTTAGTCACTTCAAGCGCAGCATCGTCGGCACGTACCACAAGGCCTCAGACGGACATTTAGACCGTTACCTGCAGGCTTTTGCGTGGCGCTGGAATCGGCGTAACATGGGTGAAGGCGAGCGCGTCAATGCGCTTTTGAAGGATACCCTCGGCAAGCGCCTCACCTATCGCGCTCTGACCGGAAAGGAAAGTCATTGAACGAAAAACCGTTCAAACTCGAGATGCCATTCGGTGAGGCGCTACAGCGATTAGCGAATGTACCTAGCAACCCCTTGAATAATGATCATCAAGGGGTTGATTCTATTGAAAAAATAGACGACAATAAAAAGAAAGGGGCGACTAAAAAGCCGCCCCGCCTAGGCGCCATAAAAGGAGCCTAGGGAGTTCAAGTTAATGTCATCAACTTTGAGTGTTGCTTCCATGCCGGTATTAGCGGCCTGGTCAAGACCCAAGTCTGGAATCCTGATGGCATAGCCTGTCCTCCTTTATCTGCTAGGACAAGACAGCCTAGCTCTGCGCGCGCCAGCGCAACAACGTCGTACGAAGGGCCGCGTGGTGACACACGCGGCCCTTCTTTTTTATAGGGATCAAACATCATCATCCTCTGGATAGATGTGATTGATCGTGGAAACGAATGCATCGAGGAATCGCTTCTTCTTGGCGGTTGACCATACCGAACCCGGTGACGGTAGATCCCGCAGTAGACCGATGATGGCGTCATGAATCCCTTCACCGCCCCCAGAACCAGAACCGCCGCCATTTGACTTTCTTCGATCTGGCGGAGGAAGCAGAACCACATCGGTGACAGCATTCTGATCAGAGCTCGGAACGTCGATCCTATCTGGCCTGCGCCCTGCGCTCGGCCTAACGAGACGGTCGTCGCCTTCGCTGAAATACCCTGCTTGAGCGGCCGAGCGCATAAAGATGCGCACTGCTGGATTAACTCTATCGGGGACGATTTTGAAACTGTCTCTGAAAAGATTCTCCAGCCCAACCACCGGTGGCAATTTGCCGCCATCAAATTGTGCAAAGACCTTAGCGAATAGAGGGACACCCTCAAATGCATCAATCTTCGCTTGGATGGAGTCTGATGGCATGACTGGCGCCAATATCTTCTTGGCACGCTCGGTAACAGAGAAGTTTCCGTTTATGGTGTCGATCAATCCAAAATGCTTAGCAGCGGCGATACGCGTTAGGTACGTGCCGCTCTTGATCGACGCATAGTCTAGCCATGCAGCAAGTTGCGCTGGGCTGGCCACGCCGCCCCCTTTGCCATAGACCAGTTCCGCCACGCGGATGCCTGCTTCTAGGTCAAAATACGGGTGAGAGATGCCAGATTGGGGCTTGGTGGCCTTGGTATCAGCAGGAGAATCTTTTTCGGCCTTCTTGATCGTGAGCGCCATAATCCGTCTCTAGTAAC
The DNA here is from genome assembly GCA_903970145.1 of Mycobacteriaceae bacterium. GTDB lineage: Bacteria > Pseudomonadota > Gammaproteobacteria > Burkholderiales > Burkholderiaceae_D > CAJCHO01. The sequence continues at coordinate 6,728 of CAJCHO010000011.1, forward strand.
GCGCCATCCGTTGAGCGCAGAGAGAATAGTAACGCTAACATCTACCGAAGTGCAACTATTACTATAGCCAATCTGGAGTGCTAGATTTCCAGAAGTTGCTTATCCCTTATCCCGTCACATATATAATTACCAGTCAGCTCAGGTGAACGCCTTCAGGTCCCGGGCAAATCCTAAGCATCAAACATGACAGCTTCACAGCTGTGCAGTCCCCATCGCTTGAGCCAGTGGGATCCGGCAGGACAGGCTCGCTTCCTTTCGGAGGCGTCCAGGCGCAGGCTTGACGCGCTGCCTACCCATGCAAGAATGCAGGCGATCGACGCCCCAGCGGTGCATCGAAATTACCAGGAGTACTTTCTGTGAATGCTGCCAGCGCAACAAATGAAGTGTGGCTTGCCGCAGGTGTGCGCAGCCCTTTTGCCAAGGTCGACGGCGCCCTGAATTCTCTTGGTGCGATTGAATTGTCCGTGCCCATCGTCAAGAACATGGTCGCTCGCTTGAACGGCGCGCTACCCGCCTTCATCGTCTGGGGCACGGTCGTACCCAATCTCACCTGGAGCAATATCGCACGCGAGATCGTGATGGACGCTGGCCTGCCGGCGACCATCCCCGCGTTCTCGACCGTCATGGCGTGCTCGACGAGTATGGTCGGCACTTTTCAGGCGGCTGGCATGCTAGACGATGGGGTGAGGGATCTCGCCCTCGTCGGTGGTGTCGAGAGCATGAGTCGTGTCCAGCTCGGTCTTGGCTTAAAGCTCTCTGACTGGATCCGCAAATTCCAGCGCGCAAGCTCGCTCGGCCAGAAAGCTGCCCAGCTCGCGGACTTGAAGCCCGGTGATGTTCGACTCTATATACCGGCCGTAAGCAATCGGACCAGCGGCCTTAGCATGGGCGAACACACCGAGATTACCGTCAAGGAGTGGAAAATCGCTCGCGAGGACCAGGACCAGCTCGCGCTCCAGAGTCACCAGGACGCGGCGCAGGCCTGGGCGCGGGGATTTTTTGACGATCTGGTCCTGCCAATCGGCGAGCTGGCGCGCGACACGATACCGCGTCCGGATACCTCACTCGAAAAACTCGCCCGCCTGCAGCCAGCCTTCGATCGCGTCTCGGGACACGGCTCCCTGACTGCGGGCAACTCTTCACCACTGACAGACGGTGCGGCTGCGCTCTGGGTGGCTTCACGCGCGGGCCTTGCCAAACTGCCCGCAACAGCGTCCCGCGTACGCCTGATTGACTGGGAACTCGCGGCGCTTGATTTTCGCATCGAGGGACTGCTCATGGCCCCGGCATTTGCCATACCGCGTCTACTCGCGCGTCACGGTCTGAGCTACGCCGACATCGGCCTGTGGGAACTGCATGAGGCCTTCAGCGGCCAGGTCCTGTTTCATATCAAGGCACTCGAGGATGCTACGTTTCTCGAGCAGAGGGTCGGGGTGAAGCCGACATTTGGAGAATTTCCGCGCGATCGTCTGAATCCGAATGGTGGCAGCGTCGCACTCGGCCATCCGTTTGGCGCTACCGGCGCGCGCATTCTCAGCCAGGCCGTCAAGGAATTGGCGGCGATGCCGGCGGGCACGCGGGCGATCGTCAGCATCTGCGCGGATGGTGGGCAAGGCAGCGTGGCGCTGCTCGAAGCCTCGGCCTGAACGGGTAGCGGGGCAGACGCGTAGCGCGCTGGCCCAAGCACCTTCGCTCGCTTTTGCCCACGCTACTATCCGTAACGCTAAGATCGGATCCCATCACATGCAAACCGAAAAGACCTCAATCACTCCCCTTTCCCGGTCGCGCACGATCGAACGGATCGTCGCCGGTCAGCCGACGTCGGACGGCGACGGCGTCAAGCTCACGCGCGTGCTGACCCAGGACCTGCAACGACGTCTGGATCCTTTTCTCATGCTCGATGCTTTTGGCAGCGACCATCCAGGTGACTACATAGGCGGTTTTCCTGATCATCCCCATCGTGGCTTCGAGACGGTCACTTATATGATCGAAGGCCGCATGCGCCACCGCGATAGCGCTGGTAACGAAGGACTGCTGCAAACCGGTGGCGTGCAGTGGATGAGCGCCGGGCGCGGCATCATCCATTCCGAACTACCCGAACAGGCCGAAGGCCGCATGGAGGGCTTTCAGCTGTGGCTCAACCTGGCCGCCCGGGACAAGATGCAGCCTGCCTGGTATCGCGACATTCAGGGTACCGAGATCCCGGAATTTGTGACGCCCGAGGGCGTAGGCGTGAGGATCATCGCTGGCGCGAGCCACGGCGTGACGGGCGCGATGCAACGCGAAGTGACCGAACCGCTGTACCTCGATTTGCGCCTTCCCGACGGTGCCAAATTCACGCAGGCGCTTGCTGCGGGCTTCAATGCCTTCGTCTATGTTTTTCAGGGTGCACTGAAGATTGGCGATGAGACGCTAGCGCGCCAGCGCATGGCGATTCTCTCGAACGACCCGGCGAGCGACGGAGTGCTCGTTCAGGCGAGCGGAGAAACCCGGGCCCTACTCATCGCCGGCAAACCGCTCGGCGAACCAATCGCGCAATACGGGCCTTTCGTGATGAACACCGTGGGCGAAATCCAACAGGCGCTCGCCGACTTCCAAAGTGGCCGGCTGACTGCCGGCTGATCATTTGCGCGGCGCCGGCCGCCTGGAGAACTCGCATACAGCGGTAATGCGGCCTTAGGGCGCCACATGCGATTGTTCGGGCCGCCCAGATCCTTGACTCGACGCCCGAGCGCCGCGTTTTGTGAGACGCTTGCCTTTCGCTCAAAGGGACACATTCCTGACTTCTGGACATCCCATGATGGGCGACGCAATTTTGTCACATTGAGCTATCGGAACATCACCATGACCCCCTTCACTTCCCGGCCGATCAATCTCGCGCTCGTCTTGCTGCTTGGCGCGAGTGCGGCGCTGGGCGCCACCGAGGAAGCTGCGGCACCCGCACCGATGTTCGTGCGCCAGGGTGAGCGACTCACCGTGCCGGCAAACTCGCCCTTGCGCTCGCGCCTTGTCGTGGCTGCCGTAGCCGACAAGACCTCGCCTCATGCGATCGGCATTCCAGGCATAGTCGAAGCGGACCCGACGCTGGTCGTGAATGTATTGCCACCGCTCGCAGGACGCGTGGTGGAATTACCCGTCAATCTGGGCGACCCGGTTCAGAAGGGTCAGCTCGTGGCGCGCTTGAGTTCAGGGGACATGGCCCAGGCGGTCTCGGACATGGAGAAGGCTCGCGATTCCGAGAAGCTCGCCAAGCAGGCGCTCGAGCGAGCGCGCGGCGTCAACCAGGCGGGCGCGAACGCAGTGAAGGATCTCGAACAGGCACAAAGCAACTACAGCCAGGCCCTGTCTGAATTGAATCGGTCCGAAGCGCGCCTGAAAAGCCTAGGCATCTCAGATGACGCAGGGGCTGCGACCAGCGCCTTGAGCATTCGTGCGCCCGTCTCTGGGACGGTTACCTCGCTGTCTGTGGGCATCGGCGCCTTCGCCAATGACCCGACCGTCGCCCTGATGACGATCGCCAATCTGGATCGGGTCTGGGTGACCGCGAGCGTCCCGGAAGACCTGGTTGGCGTCGTCGCGAAAGGCCAGCATGCTGACGTGAGTTTCCCGGCATATCCCGGTGAGCTTCTGCACGGCACCGTAAGCTCGATCAGCGCGCTACTGGAACCCGATACCCGGCGCAACAAGGTACGCCTGGTTTTTGCCAATCATGATGGTCGCCTCAAACCAAACATGTATGCGACCGTGGCCTTGCAGGTGCCTCAGTCCAGGCAGGTCGTAGTGCCCACATCGGCTCTGCTCATGAACAATGACAAGACCACGGTTTTCGTGGAAGTACAAGCGTGGACTTTCGAGCGCCGCGTGGTTGAACTCGGTCAGGAGGACGGCGAAACGGTGCGGGTTCGCTCGGGTCTGGCGAGCGGGGATCGAATCGTAGTGCGGGGCGGGATCCTGCTCAATGATTAACCAGATCATCACGTGGTGCTTTCAACGGCGCCACCTCTTGTGGGCAGTCGCCTGCCTGATCGGGATCTTTGGCTGGTACTCCTGGACGCGCATGGCCGTGGAAGCCTATCCGGAAATCGGCGATGTAAGCGCCCAGGTGACAACCCAGGTACCGGGTCTCGCAGCGGAAGAGGTCGAGCAGCAGATTACGACACCCTTGGAGCGGGCACTGAGCAATACACCCGGTCTGGTTGCGATCCGCTCCAACAGCACCTTCGGACTCTCGCTCATCACTCTGGTTTTCAAGGATGGCGTAGAGGATTATTTCGCACGCCAGCGCATCATCGAGCGCGTCGCCGGGGTCACCCTGCCACCGGGTATTCAGCCTGGCCTTGACGACGTTACCGGACCGGGTGGTGAAATCTACCGCTACACGCTGGAGTCCGATTCCAAGAATCTGATGGAGCTCTCGGAAATCCAGCGCTGGATTGTGATTCCAGCGTTCAAGCAAGTCCCGGGCGTGGTGGACGTCAACAACTTTGGCGGATTCACCAAGGAATTCCAGCTGGAGCTGGATCCCGAACACTTGCAGCGCTACGGATTGACGCTCAACGATGCGGTCAATGCGATCAACAACAACAGCGCCAATGCCGGCGGTGGCCGGATCGCCCGTGGCGAGCAAAGCTACATCGTGCGCGGTATCGGCCAGGTACACAGCCTGGATGACCTGGGCGCCATCGTTGTCTCCCAGAGCAACGGGCAGCCGGTACTGGTACGCGACCTGGGTCGCCTGCAGATCGGGCATCAGGTACGTGAAGGGATTCTCGGCAAGAACACCAATCCCGATACGATCGAGGGCATCGTACTCATGCTCAAGTACGAGAATCCATCGCGCGTGCTTGAAGGTGTGCACGACAAGGTGCGGGAGCTGCAGGCGCGGCTGGACCCCCTGGATGTGAAGATCGTGCCCTACATCGACCGCGATGATCTGGTGCAGCTTACTGTCAGCAAGGTCAGTCACACCGTGATGGAAGGTGTCGGTCTGGTGTGCATCGTGCTGATTCTTTTTCTTGGCAGTCCGCGCAGTGCGCTCGTTGCCGCGGTTGCCATTCCGGTTGCATTGGTGAGTGTGTTCATCATGATGAATATCACCCACTTGCCGGCCAACCTGTTCTCGCTCGGAGCAATCGACTTTGGCATCATTGTCGATGGCGCGATCGTCGTCACCGAGACCATATTGCGGCGACGCGAACAACATCCGGATGTGGCGCTCACCGAGGACGACATACTCGAGCCAGTCAGTGACGTGGCGCGACCGATTTTTTTTGCGACCCTCCTCATAATCTGCGCCTACTTTCCCTTATTCGCCTTTGAGCGCGCCGAGGGCAAGCTCTTCTCACCGATGGCCTATACTGTCGGCTACGCGCTCTTTGGCGCGCTGCTGTGCTCGCTGACGCTCGTCCCGGGACTTGCCTTCGCGGCCCTGAAGAGTCCCCGTCCGGTTTTCAGGAACGTTCCCCTGCTCTGGGCCACCCGACACTACCGCAGGCTTCTTGCGCATCTGCTCGCGCACACTTGGATAGCCTACGCCGCAAGTGTGGCCGCGCTGGTCGCCGTAGCCATCCTCGCCGCTACTGCGGGCCAGGAATTCCTCCCTGAGCTCGATGAAGGCACGCTTTGGCTCCAGGTCCAGATGCCAACCGGGATCTCGCTCGACAAGGCAAGCGAGATGGCCTCTGAGCTGCGCCGCGTGCTTCTTGAATTTCCCGAGGTATCCTATGCTGTGACACAACTGGGTCGCAGCGACGATGGCACGGACCCCTGGACGCCTTCCCACATCGAGGCGCCGGTCGGTTTACGACACTACGATGAATGGCCGGCCGGCGAAAACAAGGCAGCCTTCATCCGCAAACTCAATGCGCGCCTGCAGCAGATGCCGGGTTACTCTGTGGGTATCAGTCAGCCAATCATCGACGGCGTCAACGATGCGATTGGGGGCGCCCACAGCCCGCTCGTGTTGCGCGTCTACGGTGCGGACCTGAACGAAGACCGGCGCATCGGCGGCGAAATCGTGGCAATTCTTGAGACCGTGCGCGGGACCGCTTCGGCATCCATATTCGAGGAGCCACCGCTGCCCCAATTAGTGATCACGGTAAACCGTGACGCGGCGGCGCGCTTTGGCATCAACGTAGCCGACGTCAGCAATCTGATCCAGACAGGGATCGGAGGCTCGCCGGTCATCCAGGTCTACGTGGCCGATCGGATATATAACGTCACCGTGCGCTTCCCGACCGCCGCCAAGGCGAGCATCGAAGCGCTTGGCCAGCTCTTCCTCAATAGCTCAAGTGGAGCCAAGATTCCGCTGTCACAAATCGCGGACATCCGCTACAAGACCGGCGAGAGCACCATATCGCACGTCTGGAACGAACGTCAGATAACGGTTCGCGTCGATAATCGGGATCGTGATCTCACCTCCTACCTGAAAGAAGCGCAGGAGCGCATTGCCAAGGATGTCCATTTCGATCCGCAGCAGGTGCGCCTGCAGTGGGCCGGCCAGTTCGAAAACCAGCAACGCGCGCAGGCGCGTCTGGCCCTGATTCTCGGCCTCGTGCTCATGCTGATGTCAATCCTGCTCTACTTTCAGTTCGGCCAGCTGCGCCAGGCAATGCTGGTTCTGGGGATCGTCCCCCTCGCAACTCTGGGAGGTCTAATCGCAATACATCTGGCCGGCGAAACCCTGAACGTCGCGACGGCTGTTGGATTCATTGCGCTATTTGGCGTTGCTATCCAGAACGGAATCATCATGGTCGCGAATTTTCGGCGTGTGCGCGGCCATCAGGCCAAGCTCAGCGAAGCGGTACTTGAAGGAGCCACTGAGCGCCTGCGTCCTGTACTCATGACCGCGACGGTGGCGTCGCTTGGCATGCTCCCGGCTGCCTTGGCGACCGGAGTCGGAACCGACGTGCAGCGTGGTGTCGCTACAGTCGTCGTCGGCGGCCTGCTCGTCTCCACCTTTCTGACCTTGTTCATCCTGCCGACCCTCTATTTCTCTATGGAGCGCTTCGTCGAATTCAGAAAACGGGGCGCTCGCCTGCGCAGACATCGATGAAAATACTCCTTGCGACGTCAGGCGCAACCCGGCGGGCGATAGCATGCCTGTCAGTGCTGGCCTGCCTGTTGCCCGGCTGCGCCGTGGGTCCTGACTATGTGAGGCCCGAGCTCACGCTGCCGGACTCCTATCTGGAAAAGGGTGTCGTTGCGAGCGACTCCGCTTCCAGCAGCGGCGAGGTCAAACGCCAGGCACTGCAGCTTGGCGAGAAGATACCCGAGCAGTGGTGGGAGCTCTTTCATTCGACAGCGCTCAACGAGCTCGTCAAGGCGAGCCTTGCGCACAATCCGAATATCACTGCCGCGCAGGCGGCGCTGCGGCAGGCGCAACAGAACGTCGCTGCGCAACAGGGCGCCTATTACCCGAGCGTCGTCGCCCAGTTCAATCCGATACGCCAGAAGGTAGCCGGGACGCTCGCCACTCCCGTGTCGAATAACGCTTATTACTACAGTCTCTATACCGCGCAGCTCAGTGTGTCCTACACCCCTGACGTGTTCGGTTTGAATCGGCGCCAGGTTGAATCGCTCCAGGCCCAGGCCGACTCGCAGCGCTTTACACTCGAGGCAAGCCTGCTGACCCTGTCGTCCAATGTGGTGAGCGCTGCGATTACTGAAGCGGCCCTGCGCGGGCAGATCAAGGCCACACAGGAAATCATTGCCAGCCAGGTGCATCTGCTCGATATTCTCAAGCGCGAACTGGTGCTGGGCCAGGCAGCCGAGGCCGATGTTGCTGCACAGCAGGCGGCGCTTGCCGCAGCCAGGGCAAGCTTGCCGCCCCTGCAAAAGCAGCTGGCATTGCAGCGGGATCTGCTCGCGGCTCTGGCCGGTCGCTACCCGAGCGAACACCTGGACGCACAGTTCGAGCTCGAGGACCTTCAGTTGCCGGACCACTTGCCCGTCAATCTGCCGTCCACTCTGGTTGAATCGCGACCGGATATCCGTGCCGCCGAGGAGCAACTGCATTCTGCCAGCGCTGCCATCGGCGTTGCGATCGCCAACCGGCTGCCCAACGTGACCCTCGGGGTCGATGGCTATGGCTCGGCTGCCTACACGCTTGGAAACCTGTTTCACGCGGGGACCGGCTTCTGGGCGGTCGGGGCTGATATCGCCCAACCGGTATTTGATGGCGGTATCTTGGCCCATCGCCAGGACGCGGCGCAGGCGGCGTACGACGAGGCGGCTGCGCAGTATCGCGCGACGGTCATCAATGCCTTTCAGAACGTCGCCGATAGTCTACAGGCGCTCGACCTCGATACCGCCGGATTGATTGCAGCGCGCGACGCCGAGCAGGCGGCATTAAAGAGCCTCACGATCACGCGCCGTCAGCTCGAACTAGGGGATACGAGCATTGCGCTGCTGCTGGGCGCCGAGCAGGCTTATCAGCAGGCGCGCCTGAACTTGGTTTCTGCGCAGGCCAATCGACTCACCGACACCGCGGCGCTCTTCCAGGCGCTCGGTGGAGGTTGGTGGAATCGCGACCAAACGCTTGCTGCGACGCCATGAACTCTCCCGCGATATGATCAGCAGCACCATCAGGAATCATTAGGACTCGCCCATGAATATTGAACGCTTTGACATGGGCCCGCGCTTTTGCGAAATGTCTGTCGTCGATACCGGGACAGTGAAGTTCATTTATCTGGCTGGCCAGGTCGCCGACAATACGGGTTATGACGTCACCGGACAGACGCGCGAGATCCTCGGGCGCATCGACCAGCTGCTGGCGCGCGCGGGCGCCGACAAGACGCATATCGTCGCCGCGACTGTCTATCTCGCCTCACCGGGAGACTATGCGGCGATGAATTCGGTCTGGGATGATTGGGTTCCACAGGGCCACACGCCCGCGCGCGCAACCGTCGGAGCGAAGATGGTCGATCCCGGCTACAAGGTCGAAGTGCAGTTGACCGCAGTAGTCGCGTCGTCCTAGCTCCAGAAGCTTTTGCCCGGACATCCGGCGGGCGTTCCCGCCGGATGTTGCGCACTAGGCGCTGGCGCGCTTGCGCCGCAGCATCGCCCCGATACCGAGAAGGCCGCTACCAAAGAACCACGCTGCGGCCGGCAGTGGGGTCGGCGACACTGCACCCGTGATCTCAAGACCGATCGCCGGAGCGCCCGTCGTAGTGAACTTGGACGAGGTCGAAGAGCCTTCATAGGCGAACGCGAGTGCCGGTACCGTGCCGGTAGTAGCAGATGCCTCCTGGGGCGCATCGAGCCCGGGGGCCGATTGAGTACTCGGCGCGGTGATGGCCAACCAGTAGTCGCCTGTACTCGGCGCCGTCCAACTCACGGCCACGCTATTCCAGCCATCGGCCGAGTAGGTCGCGCTGGTAGTCGAGAGCAAAAGACTCGAAGGGGTACGCGCCCCGACGAGCCCACTCGAATAAATATTGAAAGTGAAGGTGGCACCGGGCTGATCTGCCCCGGCCGTGATGTAGGCCGACAACTCGCTGATCGATTCTCCGGCGGTCAGCGAGAACTCCGCGGCAAAGGATTGACTGGAGTTGACTACTTCGGCGGGCAGACTGGCGGAACTAGGCGTCCCGGTGTCCAGGATGAATCCGGCGCTGGCGACCCCAGGAGCAGCGATGGCGATCGCAGCAGCGAGGATGGCGCCCAAAGCTGATTTGCGCTTGTGCATGTTGATCTCTTGAATAAGTTGTGGGGAGCGGTCTTACTGGAGCGCCGGATTGGTGTAGATCGTGACGGTCGAGCCAAACGAATCGTTAAAGCCCTGTACGTTGATCGACACCGCGCCGCTCTGGTGAATTTCCACCAGGGCCCAGGCATAGTAACGATCCGAGAAATTGGTCACCACCGGTTCGGAACAGTTAGGACAGGTCCCAACCAGCTTGTCGTCAAACGGCGATCCACCTGACCCGACGATCACCTGATACGGCGTACCGGGGTAGGTGCCGGTCGGATCGGCATACTGGGCCACATTGACGGTGTGCTCATGGCCGCAGAAGTAGGTAGCGCCATACTGCGCAATCACACTCCAGAAGGAATTGCGCAGATTGATGTTCGTATTGGCATCCAGACCACCGGCCGCAACCGTCCCGCCGCTGGCGGCCGAGTAGTTGTAGGTGAAAGCGGGCTTATGACCGAACACAAAGTACTTGATCGCCCCGCGTCCCTGGGCCGCCGACAGGTCGCTGGCCAGCCAATCTGCCGGGGCAGTGGCGTCCGCACCTGAAGGATCCGTATTGATTACCGCGAAGTGGATGATGCCCGGGCCCGTCGAGATATCAAACGAATAGCTCAGCTCTGCCTGGTTCCCGGTGATCGGTCCGTTGTTGGTACTGGCGACCGGTGCCGAGGTGGCAGTCAGTCCATTGACGGAGGTGGCATTAAAGCCCGAGACATTTGAAAAGCGCGTGTTGGTTACGAGGTCGCTAATAAGGTCGCCGACGTTGGCGCGAAACGCGTTCTCGTTGTCGGCATAAGCGGTCTTGGCTCCTGCCGAGGTCCCGGCGCAATTGGGATTCAGATTCGAAGAGCTGTATGGGGCAGCGGTGTTACTGCACTGTGATTCGTGATTGCCAGGAACCGGGATCACGTAGGTCCCGTTGATGAATAGATTGGCAACCATGCCGCGCCAATAAGCGTACTGGACGTACTCAAAGACGGTGTCCGGACTCACGGTCTGGGTGGTGGTCCAGCTGTTGGGTTGACCGCTGGCCCAGCCTGTGGGCAGGATTGGACGGCCATAGCCGTAGATCATGTCGCCGTTGAAAAACAGCAGATTGGGATTCTGCGCATTGATCCCATTGAGGATCATCTGGAAGGCGAGCGTGTTTTGCAGGAACTCTTTGTCCTGGGGAAGAAGCGTGCCGGTGTTATTGGGTAGCAGAGTCGTCGGATCCGGGCTCTTCAAGTCCTGGCGGCTATCCCCGACGGTTGCGAAACTAAACACAACCGGATCTGCGGTCTGCGCATCGGCGCTGGCAGCTGCTGCGATGGCAGTGATACAGAATGCCACGCTTGCGACAGCGTGGCCCAATCGAGCTCGACTCAATCCCTTGTTCAGCATGGAACGGCTCCCCTGTTTTTATGTAAGCAACGATGACGCGACGAATACCCGAGTAGGGCCGTCGTGCCGATCTCTCCGATTTTTTCCATCGAGCAACGCGCATGCATGCCACGTGCGCCCGCTACGCATGCTATGTGCGCAGCAATTCAGGGACATGACGCGCCCCTAGCACCTTCGGACTAGCCAGGATCAGATGCAGATTGACCGGTGAAGATCAAACACGCACGTTCCCGTCATACCGGACGGCACTTCACCGAGTAGCTCGCTCCGGACTTCTCGTCCATTCCCATCCAGTTGCCAACCTGGGTTTGTTGATCCGGAAGGATGGTGGTCAGCTGACGATCTTCGATGCCGAGCTTCTGGCCGTTTTCGTAGTACCAGCCCTTGATCTGGGTCGTGCAGCGGATGATTCGCTTGTCCTGATTGGTGACCAGGATCGTGTACACAATCTCCTCATTGTTGTAACCGGCGATTTCCCATCTCGCATCCGCAGCAAAGCGTACTGCGTCGGGATCCGCCGACGAGGAATCCGGCGCGTCGCTGCGCGCAATTGGAGCAGGTCGCGTTGTTGAGACCGTCTTGCCGAGGCTGGAATCAGCCGGCGTGCTCTGCTCTCCCGCGGCAGAAAAACCAAGCGTCACGCCGACACAGAGCAGCGCGGCAGTGATTGATTTGTTCATTACGAAGCCTTCCTTGGCTGAGCTTGAGTCAGCGACCAGACGAAATCCAATTGAGTGAATGGGCGACTGTCGCCCCCCGCTCCAGCCTGCAATTCAAACCACGACTCCTGCGGCATTCCGATGAAGCCGCGACGAGCGCGCACGCCGTTTTCCGTCGTCGCCGACTGACCGTCAAAAATCGGCAGGTGAATGGCCGAACCCGAGACAACGGCTAGGCTTGCACGTGCATGACAGCTCATGCAGGAAGAGGAGTCCTGCATTCCCGACTCCAGTTCCGAATTAGCTAGTCGCTTAGGCGTTCCTGCCGCATCCAGATAGGAAGTCAGAGTGCCGCGCAAGCGATAGTGCTTCCAGATGCTTTCTGAAATGCCGATGGTGCTCGGTGCGAGATTGCAATCGGCGCTTTTGTCTGCGCAGGCGAAGCTGTCTCGCGACGGGAGCTTCCAGCCCTCATTGTCGCCGAGGCTTGGGTTGTCGACGTGTTCGAAAGTCGCCCAGAACCAATTGGCCTGATCCTTGACGGCCACATGCAAGGCCGTCAGACCATAGAGGCGCATCGAGCCATCAGCAAAGCGTACGCGCGTGGTGTGATAGCGCGAACGCTCGTTCTCAGTGATCGCGCGCCACTTGGCCTTGACTTCAGTTGCCCCCACCGGAAACCGTATCGGAATTGCTTTCTCCAACGCGCGCGCCTGGCCATCGAGGTTATAGAGTTCCTGGGCCCGAATGTAATCGAAGCTCGCCCGGTCCATCCGCACTTCAGTCAGCCGCCGCGCATTCGCCAGCGCATCCGTGAGCGGCACCATGACACCACCCACGATATGCCTGGGATTGGCAGCGTCCTTGAGAGACGACATTTCAAAACGCCGCGTCGCTTCGCGTTGCTCAGTATTGTTCCGGCCCCAGTCCCCGGGGTCGGAGCCATCATCAAGATAGACGTCGCGCGCATTCTCCCAGCACTCCCAGACCGTCGGTCGATCTTCACCGAGCGTCGCCCGCGGATCGGCTCGCCCCGTATTGGGGTCGGCGGGCCAGTTCAGAGCGACGAACAGGCGCCAGGCGTACTCATCGCTGCGGCCAAGTGCCTCGCTCTGATCGTGGAGCTGAATCCAGGGTTGGCTCCAGTCAAGCGCCCACGCGGTGGGAAGACAAACCCAGAACATCGCCGCGATGAATAGACGAGTCGCGTTCATCGCAAGGCGTCCTGATCAGTCAGTGTCTCTAGGAATGCCTGCAGATCCTCAATTTCCGCATCAGTGAGCGCGGGCGCATCGCCAGGCTTGCGGTCAAAGGGCGGATCATGGTCCACGTTGATGACCAAATCCGCCGGGAAATCGTCGTATTGGCGAACCCGGCCACCGGCCTTGTGTGAATAGTATTTTTCCGGATAGAGGTCGCGCTCCACATAAAACACCAGGGTGTCATGCAAGGTGTGAAAGACCCCGTTGTGAAAAAAGGCGTCACGAATCGCTACGTTGCGCAAGGTCGGCGCACGAAAAAATCCGCAGTACTCCTTTTTAGCTGCCAGATCACGCCGCAAGGGACCGCACAGTCCAAGATCGTAGTAACGAGGATTGGCGTTGGCATGGATCTCATGGTTGCGCGGTGCACCGACATTCGCGAAATCGTAGTCGGTAAATGTCGGCGGAACTCCGGCGCGACTGCTCACAATGTGGCAGCTCGCGCAATTGCCCTTCTTCAAATCCTTAAAGAGCGCTACACCGCGCTCTTCCTGCTCGGTCAGCTCGATTTCTCCGCGTAAAAAGGCGTCGTAGCGACTGCTGTAAGGAAAAAATTCCGCCGGTATGCTCTGAAAAGCGCCAAGCGCGTCAAGCACCGCAGCGAAGGCGCGTCGGGACTCGTCGAAGATGTCTTCCCCAAAGACAGCACGAAACTCGCCTGCGTAAGCGCTGGCCCGCACCTTCTTAACGACCGAACGCGGACTCGGATTGGCCATTTCATTTGCAGCCAGAAGAGGCAACCGGGCCTGCTCTCGAATCGTCGCGGCACGACCGTCCCAGGTGAATCCACCGACCGGACCGACGTCGCCGTCGCTGAATTTGTGATCGACAGAAAACTCGGGCGAGCTGCGCAGATAGCGCAGGGAAGGAACCGCACGGGTGCCCTGGTCTCTCATGCGCGCGCCCCCCACGGCAAGCGCCTTTCCCGGAGGAGGTCCATAGGCGTAGTGAGGATTGTGGCAGCTCGCGCAGGCGAGCTTGCCGGATGCAGACAGTCCCGGATCAAAAAAAAGTCGGCGCCCGAGTTCAGCTTTGGCGTCTAGCGGATCCGCCGCTCGCGCGCCCGCTGCAACCAGGCTCGCGAGAACCAGCATCATCAAACCAACTCTATGGGGTCTTCTCGAATGCAATGCGGCGCGGGACACACCCCATAGGCGTACACGTGCGCCCGCCTTTGCGGAGTCAATCCTGTCCATTGCCGCAATGTTAGGACAGGTATGTGAAAGTGCTGTTACCGTCGCACCTTCGACTTGCTCGCCATGCTCCGGCCGATCGCTTACCAGGATCTGCCAGCCAGGCGCGGCGCGGTATCAGCGGCCCTTTAACGCCTGCATCTGCGTCTCCAGGGATTCCAGGCTCAGGCCACCGGGAGTGGTCCCCTTGGCATTGATCCAGCTTGGATCGGCTATCGCATAGACCTCATCGACGTACTTGGCGAAAAACTTCCAGGTCATGGTGTACAACTGGCCCCAGGAAATCAGTTGGGCGCCGGTAGCGTCATAACCCGCGAGCACGACGGCGTGCCCGCCAATGATCTTGGTGTCCGAGGTCTGGACATCCCATACCGCCGGCGGAACGCCATTGGCCGGCATGATGAACTGCGGTACGTTCAAGCCGATGTATGCGACACCACAATCTATGATGGTGCGCTTCACATCGTCGGTGTTGCGTGGATCGACTTCGACGAAGGCAGCGATCTTGTGAGTCGTTTGCCCATCGGTGCCAACCGGGGCGCCCGTGTTCAGAATATAGGTCAGCACCTGCTGCTCGTTGCCACCCGGTCCTTCGCCCCCGACATTGGGGTTGTAGCCACAGGCGAGCTCATAGAGCTTCTCGACATCGGGGTCCGGCTGGGTCTGCATTGCGCCGCCTGCATTAAAGCTCCATACCTGCATGGCGTGGTAAAAGGCTGCGCAGGTACAGTCCCCCAGTGTATCGTTGAGCATCATGCCCAGTGCCGCCGGCATGCCGGTAGTCCAGCTCTGGGAAGCAGGAGGCGCAGGTTGAACCTTGCCGGCGACCAGCGCGCTCAGGTGCGGTATGCGCGAATCAAAGCGCCGCGGCAGACGGCCCAGTTTTCGATTGTTCATTGCAAACCCCTTAACCGACGCGCGTGACACCAATGCTACAAATGCCTTGGTCGCCATCAGAGCGCTCGAACCAATTTACCCACCAGGACTTACCTCGTCTATCACCCAAGTGGGTCTCCTCAGCTTCACTCTTGTGCGCCGCCACTTCACTTGAGGAAATTTGCACAAGTTCTGAAAGCCGAAGGGCTAACTTGAGACAGCTGGCTGGGTAAGCGCAGGGCTACTCGTTGCCGGTACGCGCCAGCGCGCCTTGGATGGCCGACAGAATCAGCGCCCATGCCTTCGAAGAAGTGGCAACCTCGTCAAAATGGCTGGCATTGGGCAGCACGATGGTCTCGGCCCGTTCCCCCCGTGCGCGCGCCAGTTGCGCGCTCCTGACAGCTGATGCTGGCGGCGCGATCGTGTCGAGGTCCCCATTGATAAATACCGTGTGACTACCACTGGGTATGAGTTCCGATGGACTGGTATCGGCATATACGTCTTCGCGACCAGGGACCGTTGTGCCCGTCAAGCGCGTCACGTCGACGCCGCATACGCCTGCGAGATGATCGCGCTCATGACGCAGGTCGTCGCCTACGCTGCCCAGTGCAACGACCTCTCGCACGGCCAATGGCCGTGCGCGGTAGAGGGGACTGTTAGTTGACAGTCGCCCCCTGCCTGCACTCCAACGCGCAAGGAAAGCACCTGCGGAATGCCCGACTGCAACGAGATGATCCAGATCAAGTCGATAAGCGTGCGCATTGCTCTCGAGCAACTCAAGCGCCGCAATGACATCCTGATAGGTTCCAGGATATCCCCCGCCCTCTTCGTCGATGCGTCGATATTCAACACTCCACACGGCGATATTCTGCGCAACGAGCGCCGCGGCCATATCGCGCATCTGGCGCATTCCACCAAGCTCGGAAAGCCAGCAACCCCCATGAATCAGAACAACCACGGGAAACGGGCCATCGCCTGGTGGCACAAATACCTCGACGTATTGCGAGGGCGCGTTGCCGTATGCAATGTGCCCAACAGGAGGCGGACCATCGAGGACCATGTAGTCATCCAAGGTGAGGGGGCGCTCGGCGCCCATCACGAATTCAGGCACGAGGATCCCCAGACATAGCAAGAAGCCAAGAAACAAGCGTCCACGCGGCACCATCACACCAAGGTCCCCTGATCGCAAGATCGCAGTATGCGATACAACGAGGGCCACCGCAGATCGAGAAGCGCGCGCCAGGCATTGATGCAGGCGCACAATCTCCCGGTGTTTGACCCTAAGCCTTTTGGATGAGAGCGCATCGTGCGGAGAACCATCGACATACACCGGCGACTCGCGCGCTCCGCAATTTCTGAAATATCTGTCCGTACTTGCGTGACGAGTCATCTCTGGCTTTGTCTCTGAGAGTCTTGACGCCCCCTTCTGGATGCGGCCTACTTCACCTCTTCGCTGCGTCCAGTCCTCGCGCGCGTCGCATTCCAATCTGGGGACACTCGAGAATCATCTCGAGCGCATTTTCGTAGTTAATAACCAGGAGACACGAAATGAATTCACCCAGCACGATTGCACACCGGCGATCTCGCCTGGCACATTGGATCACGCTATTTGCCCTGAGCCTGTGCTCAACCCTCGCACTCGCGGCTCCGAACGAGATCATCTACACCGACGCAGGTGCGCTTAGGGGCACGACGTCGGGAGCAATGGACGAATTTCTTGGCATCCCTTATGCGAAGCCGCCGGTCGGTGACCTGCGCTGGCGCGCGCCGCGACGCGCAGCGCCCTGGCCGGGCATTCTAGATGCTACCCAGTTTGCGCCACATTGCGCGCAGAACGCATCTCCTTTCGGTCAAGCGAGCCAGAGCGAAGACTGTCTCTATCTGAATGTGTATCGGCCCAAGGGTGCGCGCGCCGATGAATTCCGCCGACTAGATGGCCTGCCGGTCATGGTATGGATTCACGGTGGAGCGCTCGTGACCGGCGAGAGCGATGACTACGACCCGTCGGCGCTCGTCGACAAGGGAGTCATCGTAGTGACCATCAACTATCGCCTGGGGGCTCTGGGATTTCTGGTGCAATCGGCGCTCGCAAGCGATCCGAATTCCCCGAACACAGTCACAATCAACTACGGCTTACGCGACCAGCAGGAAGCCCTGCACTGGGTGCAGCGGAACATCCGCTCCTTCGGTGGCAACCCGCACAATGTCACGGTATTCGGCGAATCGGCTGGGGGTCTGAGTACGCTCTCCCACATCGCATCGCCACTCTCGAGCGACCTCTTCGCCAAGGCGATCGTTGAGAGCGGGGCCTATTCCCTGGTATTGCCGTCCCTCGCGCAATCGGAAAGCGCGGGAACGACCTTTGCCACCGCGATAGGGTGCAGCGACCAAAGCGCCACTTGCCTGCGCACAGCGCCTCTGAGTGCGATTCTCGCCAATCAGACCGCGTCGGGTTATGTGCCAACGGTCGATGGTGCTGTGCTGCCTCAGTCTCTCGGGGCGGCGCTCGCCGGTGGAAGCTTCAATCGGGTGCCCGTCATGCAGGGCAGCAATGCCAACGAGTGGCGACTATTTGTGGCGCTCGACTTCGATCTGACGGGCGCGCCGCTGACGGCTGCCACCTACGCAGACGTCGTCAACGCCACCTATGGGACGACCTTGGGTCCGATCGTGCTTGATCTCTATCCGGTCGCAGCCTACCCGAGCCCGGATCTTGCCGACGCGGCGGCCGGTACTGATTCGATCTTCGCTTGCACCGGAAGGATCGCGATTGGCGCCCTGTCGCAGTACGTGCCGGTCTTCGCGTACGAATTTAGCGATCCGAATGCGCCGGAGGATTTTCTGCCACCGGTCAGCTTTCCCTACGCTGCAGCGCATGCCTCGGAGCTGCAGTATCTGTTTGGTCTGAGAAGCAGTCTGCCGCATCCAGGCCTTAACACCGTCCAACAGCAGCTCTCGAACACGATGGTCAATTACTGGTCGCGTTTCGCCAAGGACTCGGATCCGAATCAGCGTGGCAATTCGTACTGGCCTCCGTACAGTCTTGCCAACGACACCTACCAGAACCTGACACCTGGCGCGGTTACACCGGAATATGGCTTCGCAGCCGAACATCAGTGTGGATTCTGGTCGCCGATCCTGCTATCGCTGGGTAACTGACCCGCGGCAGACTCGCTCGCCCCGATGTCCACGTGAGGACATCGGGGCTAGTGGTGCAGCTGGCCAAATGTCCAGTCGTGCACGCTCCTATTGTGTCTGTTATCTTACAAGTGCTCGGGACAGTGGCCTGCGTCATAGCGTAGGCCGCGTCCTCACCTCGCCCGCCTATAGATAGGTATCCATAGCAACATGGCCAACGCGACTGCTAGCAAACAACCGTCGACCTTCGGCGCAATTCAGTTGCAGGTCGGCACCAAGCTGACCTTGCAACCCGTGGTTGCGGGCCACTTCTCACTGGCAAGCGTCGTGCTCGGCTATTCGCAGGGGGAGTATCTGCTGGTCAAGCTACCGCTCGAAAATGGCCTCCCCGCCAAACTCTATGCCGGCGAGCGCTTCGAGGGCCGACTCTTCTCGAAGACGTCCGTGTTTACCTTCGCAGTCGATGTAGTCAAGACCGTCTCTACCCCCTTCCCCCAACTCTATCTCTCGTTCCCTGAATCGGTGTTTCGCATTCCGCTGCGGGCATCCCTGCGGGTCAAGGTCGACTACCCGGCGTCGATTCCGTCGAGCGCGCTGCTGCCCAGTGGCCTTGGGGACGAGCAGGCGCGCCTTACCAACCTGAGTCTGAATGGCGCCGGAGTATTCTCACCGCGCGAGCTCGGCGCGGTCGGTGATCCGCTTTCTATCGCGTTCAAGGTCGACGGGGTTCCCGAGATTTCCGAGTTCGATGTGACAACCGACGCAACGATTCGCAGCTCACGCACGGTACAGGATGGCTGGCACCACGGGATTGAATTCAAGACCGATGAGCAACACGCCCTGTTACTGCAGAACGCGATATTGCTGCTTCAATTGGCCGATCGCGAACGGATCGTCTAGTCGAAGGCACTGAGCAATCCTGACAAAATCGCCATCCCGGCACGTCCCCTAGCGCATCAGCGGCAGACTGCACTACACACACTAGCTTGCTCTGGTGCACCGCAGCGTTGTTTGCTCCAACACCCGGGATTCGAAATAGCTCGGGCCGTACCTATCTGCTAAGGAAATGAATGTCACGTCATCACATGTGAGGCAAACTTCACAGGCATCCATAGACTCGGTCGGGCCTGGACTCGCGTATTCTCGCGAGGATAGGCCGAGCGGATTTCGAGGCAGAGGGCTCGAATCGAAATCCGGCAATCGACGCCATATATTGGGGTCGGCGCTCAGACTATACCGACTCTCGCCAAGGAACTGCCATCTCCCTTCCCGTGTTGAAGGCCGATCAGACAACGCCGCTGCCAAAGCAGTCCTTAGGTCAAAACCCAAAGAGGACCTGGACGATGAGTTCATCGGTTCAACGACCGGGCCAACTCGAGTACGACCCGCAAGGCGACATTCCCGTTGGTGGGAACCGGACTGTCCCGGTGGGACCGCTTCCTCGGTTCCAAAAGCATTGGCCGTTCGAAGGACTCTGATTTCTGTACCATAGGTGATAGTGGGGGGATGTCGCCAAGGCGCCTTTCAGTTCCATGGTGTCGGCCACTATGAATTCGCCTCCTTGTCCAATAGGTCGAACGGTGACGGAAGGCAAAGCTTATGAGCGGCCCCAGAGGAGCCTTAAGTCTACTCAGCTTCTGGATCACGGCGACGATCGCTGTTTTGGCGATCGGAGGCTGCTGGAATTGGCCTGAGTCAATGTTTGATCTCTCCCCCGATTCCAGAATCCCCGCTTGGTTCAAGATCCCCCCAGGGATGACGCGGAAAGACGTCACAGTCAAGCTGACCTATTACACCGGTAAAACGGCTAGAGCAACTTTATTCGACATGCACGGAAACGATCTTGCGGACGTTGACGTGTCAATGAGGGGCTTGAAACCCTTACACATCAAGGCTTCGGGGTCTCAGTCGTCGTCCGCCTATCCGAGTTACGAGATCCTGACCGCAAGCGGAACTACCGAGATCATCGAACATCGGAAGTTGGAGCCGATTTTCTATGTTACGGATGATGCCGAGATCATCTCCGCATTGCTGAAATTAAGGGAGTAATTTCCGATGGGCCACCGAACTTACCCACAGGGGAGAATTAGGATGGCCCATGCGGTACTCTTTCAACCGAAGCCGTCGGTCTGACTCCTAGTACCTGCGCCCTGACCCGCCACTTGGTCTGGGATTCGATCCTGGACGTGGGTTGCACCCGTTTGCCGTGCCGTCAATGACGCAATTTACTGCGTCCGAATTACAGTCCTGACAGGGACCGTTGAATCTTGGAGGCAATAGCCCCTTCCAGCTTGACGCATTGCAGAGGTGGTTTGTGTAGCAGTTGTCGTGCGTTTTACAGCACTGAAGCGTGCAGTAGTCGGCGTTCATGGCCTGACCCAGCGCCCCCGGCACAGTACAAATGCCATCTTGGTTCTTGAATCAGGGCGAATAATTTCCGTTGGGGGAAGGGGGAGGCGGTCCTGGGCACCACGCGCTGATACCGGCGGATCCACACATGTAATTTGGCTGCATCCCGAACGGATCGGTTCAGCGCTACGCGCACGTCGGAAAGGACTTCGCTGCGTCTTTTTCCGCGAACTCGCTGCGCGACAAATCTGCGACAGCTGGCAGAAATGTAAGTGGGTACTATCGGGGAAATGCAGGTAGATATGGGGTGGCTGATGGGACTCGAACCCACGACAACCGGAATCACAATCCGGGACTCTACCAACTGAGCTACAGCCACCACGGGACTCGATAGCAACCTATCGAGGTACAACTCTGGCCTGCCCGGCGGGACTCGAACCCACAACCCCCGGCTTAGAAGGCCGGTGCTCTATCCGGTTGAGCTACGGGCAGAAGGCCCCGACTCACATCCGCGTCGGACACTTTTGAACTGGTCGGGGTGGAGAGATTTGAACTCCCGACATCCTGGTCCCAAACCAGGCGCGCTACCAGGCTACGCTACACCCCGAGAGCCTGACATCATAGCCTGAAGCACCGGAGGGGGTCAATTTGATGAGCGGGACGCGCGTTTTTGGCGCCAAAGAGCCGACCTACTCTGCTATTAGGCTAGTGGTTGGGCTTACCCGCAGCCGACGGCGCGGCGCGGTCGAGCACCAGGAGCACGGACTTGGGAAGGTGGCCCACGTAGACCGGTTGTCCCTGAGGTAATTCGAGAAGCCGGTGCTGCCCTTCAGAGATCGTGGCATTGATGACATAGCGATGGTCGGGGACGAGGTTGCGGGCGTCGTAACGCAGCGAGAAGCCCACCGGCGCACCCTGGATATTCTCGACGGTCGTCTCGGCAATCTCGGAGCTCACAGTGCCATCAGCGCCTATCTCTTGGAGTTGAATCACGGCGACGCTTCCTGCAGGCAGTGCTGCAGTGTCGCGAAAGGTGACGCTGCCCTCGAGCACTTCGAATCGGGGTTCGTCATTAAAGTGCGCGCATCCGACTACAAGAGCCGCGCCGATGAGAATGGCTCCCGACGCGCGCGCCGCGCTGAGCCGGCCTGGGCGCTGAGTTTTCCGGGCCGCTTGGTCTACTCGATGTGAATTAGCCAAAACGACCCGTGATGTAGTCTTCGGTCTGCTTTTTCGAGGGCTTGATGAAGAC
This sequence comes from Mycobacteriaceae bacterium, assembly GCA_903970145.1. GTDB lineage: Bacteria > Pseudomonadota > Gammaproteobacteria > Burkholderiales > Burkholderiaceae_D > CAJCHO01. Next base: position 28,537 of record CAJCHO010000011.1, read on the forward strand.
CTGATCCGTGTTGCCAACCTCGATCAGCTCGCCCAGATACATATAGGCCGTGTGGTCCGAGCAGCGCGCGGCCTGCTGCATGTTGTGGGTCACTATGACGACCGTGTAGTCGGTCTTGAGCTCGTCAATCAGCTCTTCGATCTTCGCGGTCGAAATCGGGTCCAGCGCCGAGCACGGCTCATCGAGCAGCAGCACTTCAGGTCGGATCGCGATACCGCGCGCGATGCACAGACGCTGCTGCTGGCCGCCAGACAGGCCATTGCCGCTCTGATGCAATTTGTCCTTGACCTCGCCCCAGAGCGCAGCCTTGGAGAGCGCCCATTCCACGCGTTCATCCATCTCACCCTTGGAAAGGCTTTCGAACAGACGAACCCCGAAGGCAATATTGTCGTAGATCGACATCGGGAAGGGCGTGGGCTTCTGGAACACCATGCCGACCTTGGCGCGCAGCATGGCGATGTTCTGGGTCGGCGCGAGGATGTTCTGTCCGTCCAGATTGATCTCGCCCTCGGCGCGCTGCTCCGGGTATAGCTGATACATGCGATTGAAGGTACGCAGCAGCGTCGACTTGCCGCATCCCGAGGGTCCGATGAAGGCGGTTACTTTCTTTTCCGGAATCTCGAGCGAGATGTTCTTCAGCGCATGGAACTTGCCGTAGTAGAAATTGAGATTGCGAGCGCTGAGCTTGATTTTGGGGGGCGGCACGACCTGGGGAGAGACTGACATAGGATTTCTATCCATTCTTTTGACTGAACAGCGAGCGGGCAAGAATATTTAAGGCCAGCACGCCCATCGTAATCAGAAACACGCCCGCCCATGCGAGTTGCTGCCAGTTGGTATAAGGGCTCATCGCAAATTTGAAGATCGCTGTCGGCAGGGTCGCGATCGGACCGCGCAGATCCACGCTCCAGAACTGGTTGTTCAAGGCGGTAAACAGGAGTGGTGCCGTTTCCCCGGAAATGCGCGCGACCGCCAGGATTACGCCGGTAAGCACGCCTGCGCGGGCGGACTTCAAAGTGATTCTGAGAATGACCTCCCACTTGGGTGTGCCGAGTGCGAAGGCCGCCTCGCGCAGGCTATTCGGGACCAGGTGCAGCATATTCTCGGTGGTGCGAACGACTACGGGAATGACGAGAAGCGCCAGTGCGACGATTCCCGAAAACCCCGAGAAGCTCTTTACGTGGGCGACATAGATGGCGTAGACAAACAGACCAATGACGATCGAGGGCGCTGACAGGAGAATGTCGTTGATGAAGCGCGTCACAGAACTCAACCAGTCACGCTGTCCATATTCAGCGAGATAGATGCCCGCAAGGATGCCCAGCGGTGCGCCGATGAGCGTTGCAAATCCGACCAGCAGGATCGATCCGACGATCGCGTTCAAGAGACCGCCAGTGTCGGCATTGGGCGCCGGGGTCATTTGCGTAAACAGGGACAGCGAAAGGCCGCCAATCCCAAGCGAGAGCGTCGTGAAAAGGATCCACACCAGCCACACCAGCCCGAAGAGCATCGCCACCACGGACAAAGTCAGGGCGACGTTGTTGATGCGCTTGCGGCGCATGAATAGGGATTCGCGCGAGGCACTCATGACTTGGCCCCCTCATGGGAGCGCAGGCGCATGAGCAGGAGCTTCGAGGCGGCCAGCACGATGAAGGTGATGATGAAAAGCACCAGGCCAAGCTCCATCAATGCCGAGGTATGCAGGCCTGGACTTGCCTCGGCGAACTCATTGGCAAGGCCCGAGGCAATCGAATTTCCCGGTGAGAACAGCGATGCGTCGGCGAGCATGTTCGAATTGCCGATAACGAATGTCACGGCCATCGTCTCACCCAGCGCGCGCCCGAGACCGAGCATGATCCCGCCAATTACCCCTGCCTTGGTATAAGGCAAGACCACGTTCCAGACCACTTCCCAGGTGGTTCCGCCAAGACCGTAGACCGACTCCTTCAACATCGGTGGCGTGACCTCAAAGACATCGCGCATCACAGAAGCGATGTAGGGAATGATCATGATCGCCAGGATGAAGCCGGCGCATAGTAAGCCGATCCCCAGAGGGGGCCCGCGAAACAGCGCACCAATCAGCGGAATGTGGCCGACGGTCGCAGCGAGCGGCACCTCGAAGTAACTTGAAAAGATCGGTGAGAAGACCAACAGCCCCCACATGCCGTAGACAATCGACGGGATGGCGGCAAGCAGTTCGATGGCGACTCCGAGGGGACGTCGCAGCCAGAGCGGTGAGAGTTCCGTCAAAAAGAGCGCGATGCCAAAGCTGACCGGCACGGCAATAATGAGTGCGATCGCTGATGTGACCAGCGTTCCATAGATCGGCACGAGCGCGCCAAACTTCTCGGCCGGCGGGTCCCACTCTGCAGTGATGAGAAAGGACAGACCGAGCTTCTGGATCGTCGGCCAGGAACTGATCACGAGAGAAACGATGATGCCGGCCAGAACCACCAGCACCAGCAGCGCCGAGAGGCGAGTCAGATTAAAGAAGATCGAGTCCCCCAGCTTGGCGCCGCTTCTGGACTCGTCTGTAGGCGCCTGCAGCGCGCTGCTTGCTGGCAGTGTCATAGGTAAAGCGATTCGCCGTAAGGGACTACTTGGAGTTTGCGACCGGGAAGTGACATTTTCATGCCTCCCGGCCAGACCCTCGATTTTACTTGACTGATAGCGCCTTGCCGGCCGGATCCTTGATCTGCGCTTGCCAGCTCTGCTCGATCGATTTCACGAGCGTCGGCGGCAGCGGCACGTAGTCGAGGTCTGCGGCGAGTTTTTGTCCGTTGTTCAAGGCCCAGTCAAAGAACTTCAGCACGGCCGTGCCCTGCTCGGGCTTGTCCTGGGTCTTTTGCATGAGCACGAAAGTCGCGGCCGAGATCGGCCAGGCGGCCTTGCCCGGCTGGTTCGTCAGGACCACGTAGTAGCGATTCTTTTCCCACTCGGCGTTGGCCGCCGCAGCCTGGAAGGAGGCTTCCTCAGGCTCGACGTAGGCGCCGGCCGCGTTCTGCACGAGTGCGTAAGGGACCTTGGCCTGCTTGGCGTAGGCATATTCCACGTAGCCGATTGCGCCGGGCAGGCGTTGCACGTAGACCGTGACGCCGTCGCTTCCCTTACCGCCGGTGCCTACCGGCCAATTGACCGTGGTGCCCTCGCCGACCTTGGTCTTCCATTCGCTGTTGACCTTCGAGAGGTAGTTCGTGAAGTTGAAGGTGGTGCCTGAGCCCTCGGCACGACGCACGACCACGATCGGGATGCTTGGCAGCTTGATGGTCGGGTTCAGGGCCGTTATGGCTGGATCGTCCCAGGTGGTGATTTTGCCGAGATAGATGTCACCGAGAACCTGCCCGGTCAGATGCAGCGTGCCCGGCGCCACTCCGTCCAGACGGAAGATGGGCACGATGCCACCGACGATTACCGGAAACTGGACCAGTCCCTTGGCGTCCTGCTCCTCGGGCTTGAGCGGCATGTCCGAGGCGCCAAAGTCGACGGTCTTGGCGACCACTTGCGTGAGTCCCGCCGAAGAGCCGTTTGGCTGGTAATTGACCTTCGAACCGTTGACCTGATTGTAGGCCTCGGCCCACTTGGAGATGACCGGTCCGACAAAACTCGATCCGGCACCGGTGAGATCTGCCGCTGGCGCGGCGCCAAACATCGCCACGCACGCCAGTCCGGCGGCTGTGAAAAGCAACTTCTTCATCTTCAACCTCGCTAAATGGGGGGCCCGCAAAAACCACTTCGATACGATAAGTCTGTTTAGTGACAGGACAATTACAGGGCGCTTAATTTCACAGTATGAAACACGGATGTTGGCGAGACCCGGACGACGGGTCTAGCCAAGAGCAGGCAGGCTAGCCGCCAGGCGTTCCGCGGCGGCACGGGCTCCCGCGTCGGTGCGCGCCTCAACCATGATCCGTAAGAGCGGCTCGGTTCCGGAGGCGCGGATCAGGATCCGACCGGATGAGCCCAGCTGTTGCGTGACCGCTTGCCTCTCAGCGATCAGCGCCGGATGGTTTTCCCAGTCGAAGTCGCGCGCGAGGCGCACATTGATCAGGCGCTGCGGCAAGAGCTCGATGCTCTCGGTGAGTTGATCGAGTGTCTTGCCCGAGCGACGCATCGCCGCCAGCACCTGCAGGGCGCTGACAATGCCGTCGCCCGAAGTATGTTTATCGAGGCACAGCAGGTGTCCAGAGCCTTCCCCTCCCCAGATCCAGCCCTTTTGCTGCATCAACTCGAGCACATAGCGGTCGCCGACCTTGGCCCGTGCGAATTCCAGCCCGAGCTCTCCGATCGCCTGCTCGACGGCGAGATTGGTCATGAGGGTGCCCGCGACCCCGGAACGCTTGCCCTGGGCAACGCCGTCGGCAGCAAGGACGTAGAGCAGCTGGTCGCCGTTGTAGAGCGTTCCATGCCGGTCGGCCATGATGACCCGATCAGCATCACCGTCTAGCGAGATGCCCAGATCGGCAGCATGCGAGCGCACAGCAAGCTGCAATGCTTCCGGATGGGTCGCGCCGAAACCTTCATTGATATTAAAGCCGTTCGGACTCACACCGATAGCCACGACTTCCGCGCCGAGTTCATGAAATACGTGCGGCGCAAGATGGTAGGCAGCACCGTGCGCGCAATCGAGCGCAATCTTCAGGCCGCGCAGATTCTGCTCGAAGGGGAAGGTCGACTTGCAGAACTCGACGTAGCGACCGCGAGCATCGTCCACCCGCTGCGCCCGACCCATCACCTCGGACGCCACACAATTCATCGGACGCTCGAGCTGCGCCTCGATCTCGACTTCGGTCGCATCATCGAGCTTCCAGCCATCCCCCGAGAAAAACTTGATGCCGTTGTCCTGTAGGGATTGTGCGAGGCGCTGATGACTACTCCCGCTGACAGTCGCAGGGCACGCGTCAGATAGGCAACGCCCGCGGTCGGCAGCGGCCCGGTGACGAGGACGTCGACTCCGGCCGAGGTAAATCCAGCCTGAAGAGCCGCCTCGAGCATATAACCCGAGACGCGCGTGTCCTTGCCGATGAGTACGCTCGGACGCGAGCGACCATTGTGGGAGGCCAGCACGCGTCCGGCCGCATGGCCGAGACGCAATATGAATTCCGGTGTTATGGGATCGCGACCGACGCTGCCTCGAATGCCATCGGTGCCAAAGTATTTTCTTGTCATTGTCGTCTCAGCGCGCTGCCAAACCTACGCGCAGTCGGGATTGTCCACGATTTTCCATACTTTCAGCGCGTCCACCGTACCCGCCACATCGTGCACACGCACTATAGAGGCACCGCGACCGACAGCGGCCAGCGCAGCGGCGATGCTGGCCGCATCGCGCTCGCCAACCGGCTTGCCGGTAATTCTGCCCAGCATATTCTTGCGCGATAGCCCGGCGAGGCTGGCCACACCGAAATCAGCGAATCGATCAAAAGCGCGAAGTAGCGCCAGATTGTGTTCGAGCGTCTTGCCAAATCCAAAACCGGGATCGACCACGATGCGCTCATCAGCAACTCCGGCCTCGCGCACCACACCCACGCGCGCCGCCAGAAACCCGTGGACTTCGGCGACTACGTCCCGGTATTGCGGATCACGCTGCATATACTGCGGTGTGCCCTGCATGTGCATCAGACACACGGCGCAGTCCGATTCCCTGAGTACCTCGAGCGCGCCCGCTTGGCGCGCTGCCCAGATGTCATTGATCATGCCAGCACCGGCATCAAGGGCGTAGCGCATGACGGCCGGCTTGTAGGTGTCGACCGAAACAACGGCAGGCACATCGCGCAACGCCAGCAACACCGGCGCAAGGCGTGCCAGTTCTTCTTCCAGGGACAAAGCCGCCGCGTCGGGTCGACTCGATTCCGCACCGATATCGATGATGTCGGCACCGGCCTCGATGAGTGCCAGTGCATGGTCGATCGCCGCCGCCGGCTCGAGATAACGGGACCCGTCGGAAAAGGAATCAGGAGTGACGTTGACCACGCCCATCACGAGCGGCCGCGCCAGCGACAACTGGCGGGAGCCACAACGCAGATACATCGGGGGACGCACCGCCGAACCCACTGCGGCGAGGCTTGCGGCCAAAGTCAGGCCGGCGCAGTAGCGCCCGGGGCGATAGTGGGCTGATTGCCCGGAGGAGTGTTGGAACTGCCGCTCACCTTGGGAGCACGCGGTGGCAAACCGGCCATGATGTCATCGATCTGGTCGGCGTCGATCGTTTCCCATTCAAGCAGCGCCGCGGTCATCGCCTCGACCTTGTCGCGATTCTCGATGATCAGCTTTTTCGCATACGCGTACTGCTCATCGATGATGCGGCGAATTTCGCTATCCACCTTTTGCATGGTGGATTCGGAGACATTCTTCTGGGTCGTCACACTGCGCCCGAGGAAGACCTCCCCTTCGTTTTCCGCATACACCATTGGTCCGAGCGCGTCGCTCATGCCATAGCGCGTCACCATATTGCGTGCCGTCTCGGTGGCACGCTCGAAGTCGTTCGAGGCACCGGTCGTGATCTGGCCCATGAATACCTCTTCGGCGATACGACCGCCAAACAGCATCGAGATGCGCTGCAGGAGGTAATCACGATCGAAGCTGTACTTGTCCTTCTCCGGCAGCGACATGGTCACGCCGAGCGCGCGCCCGCGCGGAATGATCGTCACCTTGTGAACCGGGTCGCACTTGGGCAGCAGCTTGCCAAGGATTGCGTGGCCGGATTCGTGATACGCGGTGTTGCGCTTTTCTTCCTCGTCCATGACCATCGTGCGGCGCTCGGCGCCCATGACAATCTTGTCCTTGGCGCGTTCGAAATCCATCATCTCGACCACGCGACCATTACGACGCGCCGCGAATAGCGCCGCTTCGTTAACCAGATTGGCCAGATCGGCACCGGAGAATCCGGGCGTGCCGCGCGCCAGAATATCGGCCTTCACATCCTGGGCGATCGGAACCTTGCGCATATGCACATTGAGAATCTGCTCGCGACCACGGATATCAGGCAGTGGCACTACAACCTGCCTATCAAAGCGGCCCGGACGCAGCAAAGCCGGATCGAGCACATCGGGTCGGTTGGTCGCCGCGATCACGATTACACCCGTGCCGGTCTCGAAGCCATCCATCTCGACGAGCATCTGATTGAGCGTCTGTTCGCGTTCATCATTGCCGCCGCCAAGTCCCGCGCCGCGCTGGCGTCCGACGGCATCGATTTCATCGATGAATATGATGCAGGGCGCATGCTTTTTCGCCGTCTCGAACATGTCGCGCACGCGCGCCGCGCCGACGCCAACAAACATCTCCACGAAGTCCGAGCCGGAAATCGAGAAGAACGGTACCTTGGCCTCGCCAGCAATGGCGCGCGCCAACAGCGTCTTGCCGGTCCCGGGAGAACCAACCATGAGCACGCCACGCGGAATGCGCCCACCGAGCTTTTGGAATTTCGACGGATCGCGCAGGAAATCGACCAGTTCGGTCACTTCCTCCTTGGCCTCATCGCAGCCGGCAACGTCGGCAAAGGTAACCTGGTTGGTGCTCTCGTCGAGCATCTTGGCGCGCGATTTACCAAACGAGAACGCACCACCCCGTCCGCCCCCTTGCATCTGGCGCATGAAGAAAATCCACACACCGATCAGAAGCAGCATCGGGAACCAGGTGGCCAAGAGGCTCGCCCAGATCGACTGCTCTTCATGAGCCTTGTTATCGATCATCACACCCGCGGCGAGCAAGTCCCCGTAGAGGCCCTTGTCGTAAAAACTGCCAGTGGTGTGTTCTTTTTTCCCGTCGGTCAGCTCGATCTGGATATCCGGCGTGAAGCCGTTATCGGTAATCTTGACCATCTTGACCTGCTGGCCTTTGACCTGCGCCAGGAACAAGGAATACGGTACCTCGGTGGCACCTGTCGGCGCTTTGCCTTCGTATTGCTTGAACACGAAGAACAGCGCGAGTGCGACCACCACCCAGACCATCGCCTTGGAAAACGGATTATTCAAGATTCAACTCCAGCAAGCTCCTACCGCATTGAGAGACGATTCTACGCTTTGACCTGCCCTCGTGCCACGCACCCTCACGGATGCCGCAGGCCTCGGCCCAGAATGAAGGTTTCGGCGGACTTATCGCGCGAAGCCTTCGGTTTGCGTGCAGCTACCGTTACAAACTGGCGTTTGAAGGCCTCGACGGTCTGGCTGTAGCCGCTACCGTGGAAGGCTTTTACTAAGAGCGCCCCAGTCGGCTTGAGGTACTTTTGGGAAAATTCCATTGCCAATTCAATGAGATGCATCATTCTAGCGGCATCTGCAACAGCTACGCCACTTAAGTTTGGGGCCATGTCCGAAAGGACAAGGTCGATACAACGCCCGCCACCTGCGGCGCCGACCACCTCCTCGAGTCTGGCCAGCACCGCCTCCTCACGAAAATCGCCCTGAATGAAGCTTACGCCGGCGATTGGCTCCATCGGCAGAAGGTCGAGCGCGATGATCTGTCCTGATAGGGCTCCGCCTGGTAGTTTCAGGCGTTCACGCAGGTATTGGCTCCAGCTGCCTGGTGCCGCTCCGAGATCAACGATGACCTGTCCGGGCTTGATGAGCGCGTCGCGCTCGTCGATCTCCTTGAGCTTGAATGCGGCGCGCGCCCGATAGCCCTCGCGCTGCGCCATTTTGACGTAGGGATCGTTGATGTGGTCGTGTAGCCACGACTGGTTGGATTTGTTCTTGGCCATACCGCTTTACTCGAATCTTCCCCGCTTTCGCGCCCTGGCACTAGCTGATTGGGTGATAATCGCCCGGGCGGCGACTCTTTAGCCGCCCTCACCACTGCTCCGCGCTCTTTTCATGAACCCGACTCCCCTGACCCCCGCCCAACGCCGTGAACTCAAGGCACGCGCCCACGCCCTCGAACCGGTAGTACTGGTCGGCGCCGCCGGACTTACCTCGGCCGTGGTCAAGGAAGTCGAGCGCGCCCTTCTCGCCCATGAGCTCATCAAGGTGCGGGTCGCAGGCGACGATCGCGAGGCGCGCGTGGCGATCCTTGAGCAGCTCACGACCCAATTACGCGCCCACCCCGTGCAGCACATCGGCAAGCTTCTGGTGCTGTTTCGTGCCATCGACAAGCCGAGCGAAGCCGGCGCGCGTCCCGTCGCCAGCACGCCAAAGCGTCGCAGCGAACCCCATGCGAAGCGTCCTCCGCGCGCACCGGCCAAGCCCAACCGACGTACGGCCGCCGCACTGGCCCCGCGTCCACCGCGCACTGCGCGCGTGCGCAAGTCCGGCCAACGCTCGACCAAGAAGCCCTTTCAGTCCAACTAGCCCGCTAGCCCTCGTGGCGCGCGCATCAGGAGCCACGCTGCTGCGATAAGCGCCGCACTGATCGCCAGATGCATGGCACCGCCCAGGCCATGCAACTGGGTAAACGACAGCACCGAGTTGGCGCCATGCGAGGCAATCGCGGGCACTAGCCACGCGATCTCGATGACCGAAAAGAGCGCCGCCGCGCCCAGGAGCAGCGTCACAAGCCGCGATCGAGGTGCTGCCAGCGGCGCCGCGCCGCAGGCGACGACGAGCGCCAGCCAATAGCAGTTCATGAATAACTCCCCGGCAATTGCCCCGGCGCGCGCATGATCGTCACCGAGTCCGGCAAAAATCAGATAGGCACCCAGCACCGCGCCCAGAAGCGCGCCGGCAACCAGGGTGCACAACAGCCCGGCCAGTCTTGCGCGCTGTGGCACGACTATTCGTAACGAACCGCGAGAACCTCGTACTCGCGTGCGCCACCTGGAGCCTGAAAGTTCGCAACGTCGCCCTCGAACTTGCCGATCAGGGCGCGCGCGATCGGACTCGATATCGAAATCTTGTTCTCCTTGATATCGGCCTCGTCTTCACCAACGATCTGATAGACGACCGAAACGCCTGACCCGAGATCCTGCAATTCGACAGTTGCTCCGAACACCACGCGACCGTCGGCATCGAGGAGTTTGGGATCGATGACCTGGGCGTTGGAGAGCTTGCCCTCGATTTCCTGGATGCGACCTTCGATGAAACTCTGGCGCTCCTTGGCTGCGTCGTATTCGGCGTTCTCGGACAGGTCACCCTGAGCGCGCGCCTCCGAGATCGAATTGATCACCGTTGGCCGATCGACGGTCTTCAAGCGGTGCAGTTCCTGCTTCATCAATTCAACGCCGCGTACGGTAATCGGGATGGAACTCATTGCCGGGGGACTCTTTATGGATGTCGAGACAGCCGACGCGCGGCGCGAAATCGGCACGCACGGGCGGTAAGGTCTTCGGGGGTGGATTGAGTCAGTTTAAGCTTCGCTGCAGGCCTTGTAAATCATAGACGTGCAGCTCTTCTTCGTGGCGCATTCCCTCGACCGCCGCCAGGGCGCCAGCGATAGTCGTGTACTGCGGCACACGCGAAGACAAGGCAGTGGTGCGGATCGAGCGCGAGTCGGCAATCGCATTGCGCCGCTCCTCGACCGTGTTGATGACCATGGCGACTTCGCCGTTCTTGATCATGTCCACGACGTGAGGTCGACCTTCGGTCACCTTGTTGACCGCTGTCACCGGCAAGCCGGCGGCAGCGATGGCCGCCGCCGTGCCGCGCGTGGCGGCCAGGCTGAATCCCAACTCATGGAGGCGCCGCGCCGCCTCGACGGCCTTGGGCTTGTCGTGATTGCGAACGCTGATGAAGACCTTTCCGGTCTTGGGTCCGGGTCTGGGCAGTCGGATACCTGCGGCCAGCTGCGACTTGACGAAAGCCTCGCCAAAGCTGTGCCCCACCCCCATCACCTCGCCGGTCGACTTCATCTCCGGACCGAGGATGGTGTCGACACCGGGGAATTTTACGAACGGAAAGACCGCTTCCTTGACCGAGAAGTAGGGAGGCGCCACCTCGGTGCCGATTCCCTGCGCATCGAGGGTCACATCCAGCATGCAGCGTGCAGCGATCTTGGCAAGCGCGAGGCCCGTGGCCTTGGATACATAGGGGACAGTCCGCGAGGCACGGGGATTGACTTCCAGCACGTAGACGTAATCCTGACCATCGCGATTCTGGATGGCAAACTGCACATTCATCAGTCCGACCACCTTGAGGGCATGGGCCATCGCTGCGGTCTGCTCTTTCAGTGTCGCGATGGTAGCTTCCGAGAGCGAAAACGGCGGCAGGGAACAGGCCGAGTCGCCCGAATGCACGCCGGCCTGCTCAATGTGCTCCATCACCCCACCGATGAAAATGCGCTGACCGTCGCAGATCGCATCCACATCGACCTCGATGGCATCGTTCAGAAAGCGGTCGAGGAGCACCGGTGAATCATTGGAGACCTTGACGGCTTCGCGCATGTAGCGCTCGAGATCGCGCTGTTCATGGACGATTTCCATGGCACGACCACCAAGCACGTAACTCGGACGCACCACGAGCGGATAGCCGATTTCGGCCGCCAGCGCGAGCGCCTCGGGCTCGGTCCGCGCGGTGCGATTGGGGGGCTGCAGCAGACCGAGCGCATGGATCAGACGCTGAAAGCGCTCGCGGTCCTCAGCGGCGTCGATCATGTCCGGCGAAGTACCGACGATCGGCACGCCATTGCGCTCCAGATCGCGCGCGAGCTTCAAGGGGGTCTGACCGCCGTACTGGACAATCACGCCCAGTGGCTTCTCGAGATCGACGATCTCAAGGACATCCTCGAGGGTGAGCGGTTCGAAATAGAGGCGGTCGGAGGTGTCGTAATCGGTCGAGACCGTTTCCGGATTGCAATTGACCATGATGGTTTCAAAACCATCCTCGCGCAGTGCGAGTGCCGCGTGCACGCAGCAGTAGTCAAATTCGATACCCTGTCCGATGCGATTCGGACCGCCCCCAAGGACAATTACCTTCTTGCGCGTGGTCGGCTGCGCTTCGCATTCGCCCGCGCCAGGCTCGCCCTCATAGGTCGAGTACATGTAGGCAGTCTTGGTGGCAAATTCCGCCGCGCAGGTATCGACACGCTTATAGACCGGACGCACGCCTTGGGCGCGGCGCTGGGTGCGCACGGCGTGTTCATCCGACTTCAGGAGATGCGCGAGGCGCCGGTCGGAAAAGCCCTTCTGCTTGAGTACGAACAGATCGTCGCGCGACAGCGCAGCCACGCTCATATTCTCCAGGCGCAGCTCGATCTGCACGATCTCCTCTATCTGGGAGAGGAACCAGGGATCGATGCGCGTGAGCTGGTGCACCTCTTCAAGACCCATGCCGGTCGCAAAAGCGTCGCCGACGTACCAGATGCGCTCAGGTCCAGGCGCACCCAGTTCCGCTTCGATCTTTTCGCGGTCCTTGGTCTTCTCGTTGAGACCGTCGACGCCAACTTCGAGACCGCGCAGGGCTTTCTGGAAGGACTCTTGGAAAGTGCGACCGATTGCCATGACTTCGCCAACGGACTTCATCTGGGTAGTCAGGCGCGCGTCGGCGAGAGGAAACTTCTCGAAGGCAAAGCGCGGCACTTTGGTGACCACGTAATCTATCGAGGGCTCGAATGACGCCGGTGTCAGCCCCCCGGTAATGTCATTGCGCAATTCATCGAGCGTGTAACCGACGGCCAGCTTGGCGGCAACCTTGGCAATCGGGAATCCGGTCGCCTTGGAGGCCAGCGCCGAAGAGCGCGAAACGCGCGGATTCATCTCAATGACGATCATGCGGCCATCGGCCGGATTGATCGCGAATTGCACGTTCGAGCCGCCCGTATCGACGCCGATCTCGCGCAGGATCGCGATCGAGGCGTTACGCATGACCTGGTATTCCTTGTCCGTCAGGGTCTGTGCGGGGGCGACAGTAATCGAGTCGCCGGTATGCACACCCATCGGATCCAGATTCTCGATCGAGCAGACGATGATGCAGTTGTCGGCGCGATCGCGCACAACCTCCATCTCGAATTCCTTCCAGCCGATCAGCGACTCCTCGATCAGCAGTTCGCGCGTCGGAGATGCCTCGAGGCCGCGCTTGCAGATCAGCTCGAATTCTTCGGGGTTGTAGGCGATCCCGCCACCGGTGCCTCCGAGCGTGAAACTCGGCCGGATGATGGCTGGAAATCCGATGTTCTGCTGCACCAGGTGCGCCTCTTCCATCGAATGGGCGATACCCGAGCGCGCCGAACCAAGGCCGATACGCGTCATCGCGTCCTTGAACTTTAAGCGGTCCTCGGCTTTTTCGATGGCCTGCGGAGATGCGCCGATCAGCTCGACCCCGAATTTCGCGAGCACGCCATGGTGATGCAGGTCCAGGGCGCAATTAAGCGCCGTCTGGCCACCCATGGTCGCCAGGATCGCGTCCGGGCGCTCATGCTCGATGATCTTCTCGACCACCTGCCAGGTAATCGGCTCGATGTAGGTGACATCGGCCGTATCCGGGTCGGTCATGATCGTCGCCGGATTCGAATTGACCAGCGTGACGCGATAGCCTTCTTCGCGCAGGGCCTTGCAGGCCTGGGCGCCCGAGTAGTCAAATTCGCAGGCCTGTCCGATGATGATCGGACCCGCGCCGATGATCAGGATGCTCTGTATGTCACTGCGTCTAGGCATGCGGCTGATGCTCCATCATTTGAACGAAGCGATCGAAGAGATAACCGATATCGTGGGGACCGGGACTGGCTTCGGGGTGCCCCTGGAAACAGAACGCCGGCTTGTCGATGCGCGCAAAGCCCTGCAGCGATCCGTCGAACAGCGACACGTGGGTGACCCTGCAGTTGGCCGGCAGCGACGCCGCGTCGACCGCGAATCCGTGGTTTTGCGAGGTGATCACGACTTGGCGGGTAGCCAGATCCTGCACGGGGTGATTCGCTCCATGGTGACCAAACTTCATTTTCAGAGTGCGCGCGCCGCATGCCAGGCCCATGATCTGATGTCCGAGACAAATGCCGAAGGTCGGCAAGCCACGCTCGATCAGTTCGCGCGTGGCCGCGATTGCATAGTCACAGGGCTCGGGGTCGCCCGGGCCGTTGGACAGAAAAATTCCGTCGGGTCGCAGCGCGAGTGCCATCGCGGCGCTCGCCTGGGCAGGAAGCACAGTGACCCGGCAACCTCGGGCAACCAGCATGCGCAGGATGTTGCGCTTGATGCCGTAATCGAAGGCGACCACATGAAAGCGCGCATTGGCCGCTTCCTGATAACCCTGGCCGAGCGCCCAAGCGCCTTCACGCCACTCGTAGGGCTCGCGCGTCGAGACCACCTTGGCCAGATCCATCCCGGCGAGGCCGGGAAACTCTTGTGCAAGGGCAATTGCGCGCGCGGCGTCAGCTTCACCGGCGATGATCGCACCACCCTGGGCACCCCTTTCGCGCAGGATGCGCGTCAGGCGGCGCGTGTCGATCCCGGCTATTGCGACGCAAGCCTCTCGCCTCAAGTAGGCATCGAGTGCCTCGGTACTGCGAAAATTCGAATGCAGTCGCGGCAGGTCGCGGATCACGAGACCAGCCGCGTGGATCGCGTTGGACTCGACATCTTCGGGATTCGCGCCGGTATTGCCGATGTGCGGATAGGTGAGCGTTACGATCTGGCGCGCATAACTGGGGTCGGTCAGGATTTCCTGATAACCCGTCATGGCGGTATTGAACACGACCTCGCCGCTGGTGACGCCGGGCTTGCCGATGGAAATGCCGCGAAAGGTCGTGCCGTCGGCTAGCGCCAGGATAGCGGGTGGCGCAAAACTACTGAATTCAGACGGCAACGCTGATGCTCCCTGTTGTGCCGTCCGTGCGCCATTCGAACCCTTCTTGCGGGTGTGGACGCGCGACTGCGCTGCACGCCCATTTCACCGTCTAGCTGGTGCAAGAAGTTGTCGTGCTGGGGGAAAATTCGCTAGCGGCCGGCAGAAAGTAGATAAACTTTCAAAGTATACCGCATTTGAGCCAGGTTTGCGAAGGTTCGCCATGCTCAGCTAGACTGAAGTCAAGCCCCTGTCCCTGTGTCCATGAACCAACTCGAACAACTCAAGGCCGTAACCGTCGTCGTTGCCGATACCAGCGATTTCGAGTCGATGCGCGCCTATGCGCCGCGCGATGCGACCACCAATCCTTCGCTGATTCTGCGCTCGGCGCGCCAGCCGCTGTATCGACCCTTGCTCGAGGCAGTGCTGGAGAATCACAGCGATGCCCCGCTGCACGGGAGGGTCGATCGGCTTCTGGTTGCCTTTGGGCTCGAGATTCTCAAAATCGTACCGGGCCGCGTCTCGACCGAAGTCGACGCGCGGCTGTCCTTCGACGTGCCGGCGACCGTCGCCAAGGCGCATGAACTGGTCGCACTCTATGAGCAGGCCGGCATCAGTCCGGAGCGCGTGCTCATCAAGATCGCCGCGACCTGGGAAGGCATCCGTGCGGCCGAAATACTCGAGCGCGAGGGAATTCACTGCAACCTGACACTGCTGTTCTCAAGCGTGCAGGCGCTGGCCTGCGCCGACGCCGGCGCGACTCTGATCTCGCCGTTCGTGGGCCGCATCACCGACTGGTACAAGAAGAATACCGGGCAAGACTACGGACCCGAGGACGACCCGGGCGTGCAATCGGTGCGCCAGATCTATGCCTTGTTCAAGAATCTCGACTACCACACCCAGATCATGGGAGCGAGCTTTCGCAGCGTCGGCCAGATCGCAGCGCTGGCGGGATGCGACCTATTGACGATCAGCCCGGCGCTGCTCGCCGAGCTCAGTGCCAGCGAAGCACCGCTCATCGCGCGTCTGACGCCCGAGTGGGCGCGCACGCAGGCGAGCGAGCCAAGCGTAATGGATGAGCCGGGATTTCGCTTTCGCCTAAACGAGAACGCGATGGCGAGCGAGAAGCTCGCCGAAGGGGTGCGGATCTTTTCGGCCGACACGCGCGCCCTCGAGGATCTGATCAGTAAAGGTGCCTAGAAAAGTCCCGCGAGTGCGCCAGCCGGGTTTTTGGTGATTGCGACCGTCACGACCCAGCCGAACACCAGGAGTGCCGCGAAGAAGGCACCGACTCGCACGGGGGGCGACTTCCCCAGGCGCAGCGCAATTACTCCCAGCACCACATAGGCCACAAGGCCGGCGAGCTTGGCGAGCAGCCAGCCATGCTCGCCCGGTTCCTGTATGACCTGGCTCGCCAGATAGAGCGCGCTGACGAGGAGCAAGGTGTCGACCACGTGGGGCAGGACTCTGACGAGCCGGTTACGGACGAGACTCGAGTCGCCCAGCATGAGCAGACCGCGAGCGACGAAGCCGACGAGGCTCAGCGCCACGCAGACCATATGAAGTTCCTTGATTGCCAGATACATCGTCGATTCCAGTTGTTCGAAGTGAGCGGCCAATCTTACCCTCGATTGCGGGTCAACTCGCCCCGCGTGACGCTCAGATGCGTATGCTTTCAGGGGTACGTGCCTGCCAGCGCATCAGGTGCCGCTCCACCAGTCCGACGCACGCATCCAGGGTCAGCGCAAACACGGTCAGGATCACGATGCCGGCGAGCACGCTGTCGATCTCGAACGTGCCCTCGGCCTGCGAGATCAGATACCCAATACCGCGCGCGGCACCAAGATATTCGCCGACGACGGCCCCAACAAATGCCAGTCCTACGGCATTGTGCAGCGAGGAAAATACCCAGCTCATGGCGCTTGGCAGATAGACCCGTCGCAACAGGTCGCGTCGACTAGCGCCGAGCATGCGCGCATTGGCAAGCACTACCGGACTGACTTCGCGCACGCCCTGATAGACGTTGAAGAACACGATGAAAAAAACCAGCGTGATACCGAGAGCGATCTTCGAGCCCATGCCAAGGCCAAACCAGGTCGCAAAGATCGGGGCGAGGATGACGCGCGGCATGGCATTGGCCGCCTTGACGTAGGGATCAAGTAGCGCCGCCATTACCGGCGCGAGCGCTAGCCACATGCCGATTGCCATGCCAAGAACGGTGCCGCACACGAAGGCGCACAAGGTCTCGACGAGGGTCACGATCAGGTGTCCCCAGATCTCGGCCGGGAAATGCAACACCAGCCAGGCGTGTTCGCGCGTGCCGATTTCGAACGAGCTCTCACCGGTTGTGAACCATAACCAGATGCGCATGGCCACCTTGTCCGGCTGACCGAAAAAGAATGCCGCCTGATTGGGATTATCGAAGTACCAGGGCGGCAAGAGGTTTGGGCTCGTCAGCACATACCAAAAACCAATCAGCGCGACGAGCAGCACGATTCGCCATGCCCGGATATTGCCGCTGTGTGGCGCGAGCTTGCGCCAGAGCAAAGCGCGCCCGCTCACGCGCCCTCCATCTGGCGTGAATGGGCCTTGAGCACTTCATCCTTCATGATCTGCCAGATACGCGCGTGCAACTGCGCGAACCCGGGATCGTCGCGAATGGCGATGACATCCCGGGGACGCGCGAGATCGATCGCGAACTCGCCTATCGGTCTGGTGGCGGGACCCGCCGACAGGACGATCACGCGATCGCTCAGGGCAATCGCTTCGTCCAGATCGTGCGTGATGAACAATACCGCCTTCTTTTTCGCACTCCAGAGCTCGAGCAGTTCGTTTTCCATCAACTGACGGGTCTGTACGTCAAGCGCCGAAAAGGGCTCGTCCATCAGTAGGATGTCCGGCTCGAGGATCAGCATTTGCGCCAACGCCACCCGCTTTCTCATGCCACCGGACAGCTCGTGGGGATAGCTGCCGGCAAACCCACCCAATCCGACGCGCCGCAACCAGTGCAGCGCCGGTTCACGGGCGCTGGCGCGCGTCGCGCCGCGAAACAGCAATCCGGCCATGACATTCTCGAGCGCGCTGCACCAGGGCATGAGCGCCTCGGCCTGGAAGAGGTATCCCGCCTGGCGATTGACGCCATCAAGCGCTTGACCGTAGACATAGACGCCGCCTGAACTGGGTGACAGGAGGCCGGCCGCGATATTGAGCAGCGTCGATTTACCGCAACCGGTTGGCCCGACCACCGAGACGAACTCCCCCTGCGCCACCGAGAGACTGGTCTGGTCTACGACCAGATAGCCGTCTGCGCCCACCTTGCGTCCGCGCGCGGCAAAGACGCAACTGACCGCGCGCAACTCGAGCGCCGCCGGGGCAGCCGCCACCCGTGCCTCGTCTGGGTTCGGCGCGTTCACGGCCAGCGCGCGTCGGCCTTCATGACGAATTCATTGGTGAAAGTCTCGTCGAGCCGGATATGCGCCGCATCGACCCGCGGATTGAAAGCCGCGAGCACCTTCAGGGCCGTGCGCGTTCCGGCCTCGGGGATCAAGCCGTCAGGTGAATAGGACTCGTGCACCTTGTCGAAGGAGGCGAGATAGAGGGCGCGATCGCCCAGCAGGTAGGTCTCGGGCACGGTCTTTAGCAATTCTGCGGGACCGGCGTGCTGCAGCCAGCGCTCGGCGCGCACGATGGCGTTGGTCAGCGCCTGCATGGTATGCGGATATTTCTTCACAAAGTCGCTAAAGGCGTAGAGCGTGGCGGCGGGCATCTGGCCGCCAAAGAGCTCCTGGGTGCCCTTCAGGGTGCGCGCATCGGCCAGGATGCGGATGTCACCGTGCTGCTCTAGCATGGTCATGACCGGCTCGACATTGCAGATTGCATCGATCTGACCAGAACGGGCGGCCGAGAGTGCAGCCGCGGAGCTACCGACGCCGATCACCGAAACCTCGTTTGGTTTGACACCGCCCTGGGCCAGATAGTAGTCGAGGGCAACATTGGTCGATGAGCCAGGCGCCGACACCCCGATGCGCATACCCTTGAGATCGGCCGGACCCTTTACCTGCGCCGCCTTCGCGCTCACGACTCCGATCGATATCTGTGGCGCCCGCCCCATGAGTACAAAAGCGCGGATCGGCTGATTCTTCGATTGCATGTCGATGGTGTGCTCGTAGGCGCCGGCCACCACATCGGCGCTGCCCCCGATAAGCGCCTCGAGCGACTTCGCGCCACCGGCAAAGTCACTGATCTCAACCTGCAAGCCCTCGTCCTTAAAATATCCGAGCTGCTCTGCGATAGTCAGCGGCAAGTAATAGAGGCCGGCCTTGCCGCCGACAGCGATCAGGACATGAGGTTTTTCTGGTGTCTGGGCATGCACCGCCGCAAAACACAGGCACAGGCACACGAGCAGCGCGCTTCGTGTCGCGGTCTTCGCGCGCAACAACATCCTGTCCCGTTGTGACGCCTGGTAGCGCATCATTCTAGCGCCTGGCTTAACCCTCTACCCGTTGCCACTGTGCCACTCCGAGCACGCGCGTCGGGCTTGTCGAACCACTGGCCGGTTCGAGCGAGAGCCCGAGCAGCGCTGCGCTGCGCAGGGCGGCGAGATCGGGAGGCGTCACCACCGTCCCGGGACGTAGCAGCGCTGCCGGCACGAGTCCGGCCGGATGCATGGAATCATCGGCCGCCCGTGCGGTCCACAATTCAAGCGCTTCGCTGTCGGCCACCACCAGATCCTTGTCAAGTACGGTCAGGCGCGCCGCTCTGGCGTCAGCGGCGATGACGAGCATTGCCACCGCCCGTCCACTCTTGGGTTCGATAAACGTCGCCGCATAACTGACCGCAGGCGCAGCTTGCTTCGCGCCGGGAATCAGGCCCGGGTTGTTCAGAAGGCCGATCGCGAGCACGGCAAGTGAGAGCGCGGCGATGGCGCCGGTGCGCCAGAAGGCCAGGTTTACCCACCAGCCAGGCCGTGAATGCGGCGCGGCCAGCGCCGGGATGCGACGAACTAACCCCGACCAGACTCGCGCCGGTACGGCTACGCTCGGAATATCCTCGGCCAATGGTGCCAGGCCGTCCTGCCAGTGGGCAACCAGCGAGCGCAAATGCGCATCGTGCGCGAGATGGGTCTCAAAGCGGCGGCGCGCTGCCCCGCGCAGGGTCCCGAGCACGTACTCGCTCGCGAGGCGCTGGCGCAGTTCGGCTTTTCCAGTGAGCTGCATGGCCGCTCAGACGCCCGACGCGCTGGTGTGGGCGAGGCACTCGCGCAGCTTCGAGAGGCCACGACGAATCCAGGTCTTGACGGTTCCGATCGGCACCTGCATGGCATGCGCCAGTTCCGAATGCGAAAGTCCCTGGAAGTAGGCAAAGGCAATCGCCTGGCGCTGGCCAGCCTCCAGGCGCGCCAGGCACACCTTAAGCAAGGCTGCATCCTCGGAGACGAGCAGGCGCGCTTCCGGTCCCGGACGCTCGTCGGTCAGCGTTGCCGCGAGCTCGTCGTCCAGTTCCACCTCAGCGCGGTCGCCGCGCCGCAGATAATCGAGGCAACGGTTGCGCACAATGGTAATCAGCCAGGTCATGGGCGCCGACAATGCGGCGTTGTACCCGGCGGCTCCATTCCAGATATTGACAAATGCGTCCTGCACGACGTCCTCGGCTATTACCCTGTCTCTCAAGATACGTAAGGCAACACCAAACAGTTTCGCCGCGGCACGATCATAGAGTTCACGATAGGCGCGGGTGTCACCCAGGCCGACCGCGCCGATGAGTCGTAGCAATTCTTCTTTTTCGTCTGAATTTGCCAATTTTGCCCAGTCCGCGTGGATCTACCCATCAATCAAGTGCCACATTCTATCGGCCTGCATGAGGCGAAAGCGTGACTTATATCACCCCGGCGGCGCGCAGCTTGTCGCGTTGCGAGGCATCATAGCCCAGGGATTCGAGAATTTCGTCGGTATGTTCTCCAAGTCCCGGTCCGAGCCAGCGCGTTTGGCCGGGTGTAGCCGACAGGCGCGGTACGATTCCCGGCAGCGTCAGTGCTGCGCCGTCGCCTAGCGTGTGGGTCTCGAACATGCCGCGCGCCTGGAACTGCGCATCGTCGACCATGTCAGCCACACTATAGATCCGGCTCGCCGGAACTGCGGCCGCAGTGAGCAGATCGAGCACGTGCGAAATCTCATGCTGCCCGGTGAATTCCGCGATGGCGGCGTCAATCTCGCCAACCCGTGCCACGCGGCCGTCGTTGCGTGCAAGCGCCTCGTCGTCTGCCAGATCCACGCGACCGATCGCCCGCATCAAGCGCTTGAAGATCGCGTCGCCATTGCCGGCGATGACAATGCTCTGCCCGTCGCGGCACAGGTAGGTGTTGGAGGGAACGATTCCGGGCAAGGCGCCACCAGTGCGCTGGCGCACTTCGCCGAACATCGCGAATTCGGGCACCATCGATTCCATCATGTTAAATACCGCTTCGTAGAGCGCCACATCGACCATCTGACCGACGCCGCTCTTGCGCCCTCCGGTTCGGTCCCGGTGGTGTAGCGCCATCAGGGCACCGATGACGCCGTGCAGTGCCGCAATCGAATCGCCGATCGAGATGCCGATGCGCACGGGCGGCCGATCCGGATAGCCGGACACAAATCGTATGCCGCCCATCGACTCGGCTATGGCTCCGAAGCCGGGACGCTCTCTCATCGGTCCGCTCTGCCCATAGCCCGACAATCGGACCATGATGGCCGCCGGATTGGCGGCCTTGATGTCATCAAAGCCAAGACCCCACTTCTCAAGGACGCCCGGACGATAGTTCTCGACGATGATGTCGGCCTCGACTGCGAGTCGCATGGCGATCTCGCGGGCGCGCTCGTCAGCAAGATTGAGTGTCAGCGACTTTTTGTTGCGCGCCTGGACATACCACCACAGCGAGGTACCTTCATGAAGCAAGCGCCAGTGTCGCAGGGGATCGCCGGCGCCCGGTGCCTCAAGCTTGATGACCTCAGCCCCGAACTCGGCCATCAGGCGCGTACAGAACGGCCCTGCGATCAGAGTTCCAAGTTCCAGAACCTTGACGCCCGCCAGGGCCCCCGCCGAGAGCATCGGAGCTATTCGGCGTGCTCGCCCACGAGCGCTTCGATACGCGCCTTGAGAGCCGCATCTATGCGGGGCGCGAGCTGGCTTGCCGCGAGATTTTCGGTGAGCTGCTCGACGCGCGTGGCGCCGGTGATAACGGTGCTCACGCGCGGATTCTTGAGGCACCAGGCCAATGCCAGTTGCGCCATGCTGGCGCCAAGCTCGGCGGCAATCTTCGCTATCTCGGCGACGATGGCGTTCTTTTGCTCATCGAGCAGCGACTCCTTCAGAAATGCATAGTTGGCAAGCGTCGCACGGCTGCCAGCCGGGGCACCACTGCGGTACTTGCCGGTCAGAAGGCCCGAGGCGAGCGGACTCCAGGTTGTCAGGCCAAGACCGATGTCCTCATAGAGCCGTGCATACTCCTGCTCGACGCGTTTTCTGTAAAACAGGTTGTACTGCGGCTGCTCCATGACGGGCTTATGCAGGTGATGGCGCTCGGCGATGTCCCAGGCGGCACGGATCTCCGCGGCGCTCCACTCCGACGTTCCCCAATAGAGCACCTTCCCGGCACTGATCATGTCGTGCATCGCCCAGACCGTCTCCTCGATCGGCGTGTGCGGATCGGGACGATGGCAAAAAACCAGGTCAATGAATTCCAGGCCGAAACGCCTGAGCGATCCATCGAGCGCATGGCGCAGGTATTTGCGGTTCAGAGTGTTGCGCTCGTTGGGGCCCTTCTCGAGACCCCAGTAGAACTTGGTCGAGACGATATAGCGCTGGCGCGGCCAGCCAAGTTCCTTGATCACTGCACCCATGATGGTCTCGGACTGGCCCAACGCATAGACCTCGGCGTTGTCAAAGAAATTGACGCCCGCGTCGTATGCGGCAGCCATGCATTCGCGCGCCGCGCGCGTGTCCAATTGATTGCCGTAGGTCACCCACGATCCGTAGGAGAGTTCGCTGACTTTCAGGCCCGAGCGGCCCAGACGACGATATTCCATGAACTTGATCCTTGTGTTAGTGGTTTAGGTCTCGCGCCGGTCGAGCACGGCCTGGGCAAGGGTACCAGCGTCGACATATTCAAGCTCGCCGCCGATCGGCACGCCGCGAGCCAGCCGCGACACGCGCAGTTTGCGTGCCTTGAGCATCTCGCCGATGTAGTGGGCGGTCGCCTCGCCTTCGTTGGTAAAGTTGGTAGCAAGAATCACCTCCGCCACGACGCCGTCGGCGGCGCGCTGGGCCAGTTTTTCCAGATGGATTTCGCGCGGACCGATCCCGTCAAGCGGTGAGATCCGTCCCATCAGAACGAAATACAATCCGCGGTAGGTGAGCGTCTGCTCGACCATCAGCTGGTCAGCCGGCGTCTCGACGACGCACAAGAGGCTGCGATCGCGCCGCTCCGAAGCGCAGGTCTCGCAGATCTCGTCTTCGGTAAAAGTATTGCACAGCGCGCAATGCTGGATGCGCCGGGTGGCGTCGGCAAGCGCTCCTGCGAGCCGCTGCGCGCCTTCGCGGTCGTGCTGCAGCAGATGGTAGGCCATGCGCTGCGCGGATTTCGGCCCGACTCCGGGCAGGCAGCGCAGGGCTTCGATGAGGGCTTCGAGACTGGAGGGAGCTTTCATGGGCAATTGCGTAGGCTTGACCTGATTCTACATGGGCCGGGACAGCCCCCTGCCCGTGGCGGCCAATCTTTCAACAGGCACTTGAGCCTTGCCTGCGCAATGTGGTCTCGCACGACGTCTTCCGTAAGCAATGCGCGGCCGATGCCCCTGCACCGACGTTTAAAGCCTTACTGTCGTTCGCTCGGCAGTCGAAAGCCCGGATACGCAAACGCACCGGCGATCTTGTCGCAGTCGCCAGCCGATACACCGGCACCGCGTGCCGTTGAATACCAAAGACTTTGCACTTGCGCTTGCAGTCGACGGTCGACTAGACTGCCGGCGGCTCCAGGCGCGATGTGCAACGGTGCTCTGAGCACACTGGATAATGGGTAGCTGGCTGTGTACATATTGGGGGTTAAGTTCTGATGGCGGACGGTTCAATCGCAGAGCAAGTCAAACGGCGAAGGACTTTTGCCATCATTTCCCACCCGGATGCGGGCAAGACGACGCTCACCGAAAAGCTGCTGCTTTTCTCCGGTGCGATCCAGATCGCCGGTAGCGTCAAGGCGCGCAAGGCAAGTCGCCATGCCACCTCGGACTGGATGGAAATCGAGAAACAGCGTGGAATCTCGGTTGCCAGTTCCGTCATGCAGATGGAATACCGCGACTTCGTCATCAACCTGCTCGATACGCCGGGTCACCAGGACTTCTCGGAGGACACCTATCGGGTCCTGACGGCAGTCGACGCTGCGCTGATGGTCATCGATGCCGCCAACGGCATCGAGGCGCAGACGCTGCGCCTGATCGAGGTGTGTCGGGCGCGCGGCACGCCGATCATTACTTTTGTCAACAAGCTCGATCGCGAAGTGCGCGAGCCGCTCGATCTGCTCGACGAGATCGAACGCGCGCTCGGCATGACGGGAGTCCCCTTCACCTGGCCAGTTGGCATGGGCAAGTCCTTTGGCGGGGTCTTTGACCTGCGCACGCAGGGGATGCGGGTCTTTAAGCCCGGCTCGGACCGCGCCAACAGCAGTTTCGAAGTACTCGCCGGCCTCGACAATCCGACCAGCAACGAACGCTTTGGCACGGCCTTTGCGAAGGCGCGCGACGAGATCACCCTCCTTCGGGACGCAAGCCCGGAGTTTTCGCGCGATGAGTTCCTGAACGCGCAGCAGACCCCCGTCTTCTTTGGTTCGGCGATCAACAACTTCGGCGTTCAGGAGGTGCTTGACGCAGTCGTTGATCTCGCCCCGGCACCGCTGGGCAGGCCGGCGATCCAACGCTTTGTAGAGGCCAGCGAAGAGCGTCTGACAGGGGTGGTATTCAAGATCCAGGCGAACATGGATCCGGCCCATCGCGACCGCATCGCATTCGTGCGCCTGTGCTCGGGACGTTTTACGCGCGGCATGCCGCTGCGCGTGGTGCGTTCGGGCAAGACCATCAAGCCCAATACGGTAGTGACTTTCCTGTCGCAGCGGCGCGAGCTCGCCGACGAGGCCTACGCGGGCGACATCATCGGCATCCCCAACCACGGCACCCTGCAGCTGGGCGACACCCTGACCGAAGGAGAATCCTTGCAATTTACCGGCCTGCCATTCTTCGCCCCGGAGATATTCCAGGCGGTCGAGGTGGCGGATCCGCTGCGCAGTAAACAATTGCGCCAGGGCCTCGAGCAGCTCGGCCAGGAGGGTGCGATCCAGGTATTTCGGCCCCATGTCGGCGGCGCCCTGCTGCTCGGTGCAGTCGGCCAGCTACAGTTCGAGGTGGTGGCGCACCGTCTGGAGCACGAGTACAACGTTGCGGCACGCATGCTGCCCACGCGCCACACCCTGGCACGCTGGATCACCAGCGCCGATGAACGCGAGTTAAAGCGCTTTATCGATTTCTATCCGCAACGGATCGCGTTTGACGCGGTCGATGCGCCGACCTATCTCGCGGCACACAGCGCCGAGCTGCGCGTGGCCGAGAGCGAATGGCCGGGGATCCGCTTTCATGCGCTGCGCGAGCACGCCGGACTGGTATTTCAGTCGAGCCTGCGCGCTTAGGCTAGAAGGGCAGCTTAAAGCCGGGTGGCAACGGCAGGCCCGCAGTCGCTCCGGCCATTTTTTCGGCACTGAGCGCCTCGGCACGGCGCACCGCATCGTTGATCGCGGCGGCGACCAGATCCTCGAGCATCTCGCGATCATCGGCCAGCAGCGACGGATCGATCTGCACACGGCGCACGTCGTTCTTGCAGGTCATCACGACCTTGACGAGGCCAGCGCCCGATTGACCCTCGACCTCGATCTGGGCCAGGGAGTCCTGGATCTTCTTGAGATTGTCCTGCATCTGCTGGGCCTGCTTCATCAGACCGGACAACTGGTTCTTCATCATTGCTCACACTCCACGGTATCTGGATGGTTCACTAAGTCGATCTCAGGGCGTCGGCTTGATCGAGCCCGGCACAATGGTCGCGCCAAAGTCCTTGACCAGCGCCTTGACAAAGGGGTCGGTCTGGATGGCGTCGACCGCCTGCGCCTGGCGCTTGCTGCGTTCGTCTTCGTCGCGGCGCGCGACGGTCGTGCCCTGGACCGATCCGACCTGTGCGGCGAGCTGGATCGGACGGCCAAAATGCTCGCGCAGGGCGAGCTTGAGTTTCTCCAGGGCGCCCGCGTCCAGGAGCGTGCGGATCGGCACGCGCAGCTCGATCTTGTCGCCGCCAAACGCGACCAGTTCGGCTTGCTGTACCAGCTGGCGCACCAGACCCGTCACTTTGAGCTGTGCCGCAAGGGCTATCCAGTCGCCGTCGAACTCGAGAGCCTGACGACGCTCGACGATCGGTGCTGCCGGCGCCACGACAGCCTCTCGCGATCCCGCTGCGCGCGCCACGCTCACCGCGGCCGGCTCGGTCGCACGCGGTGCATTGACGGGCGGCGCAGCACGCACGCCAGGCGCGGCAGGCTGCGCGCGTGCGCCCGCAAGTCCCGTCGCCTGCGTCCCACCTGCGGCCAGTGGCCGGAATGCCAGCATGCGCAAGAGCGTCATCGTGAAGCCCGCATACTCGTCGGGGGCGCGTTCGATGTCGGCGCGACCGCGATTGCAGATCTCGTAAAAAAGCTG
The DNA here is from genome assembly GCA_903970145.1 of Mycobacteriaceae bacterium. Lineage (GTDB taxonomy): Bacteria > Pseudomonadota > Gammaproteobacteria > Burkholderiales > Burkholderiaceae_D > CAJCHO01. The sequence continues at coordinate 54,932 of CAJCHO010000011.1, forward strand.
GATCTGCTCGGCAGGCAGGCTTGCCGCAAAGCGCTCGACCGCTGCGCTGTCTTCCCAGTCGCTTGAAACCGTTCCCGGCACCACCTGTACGAGGGCAATCCGGTGCAACAGACTCGAGAGATCCTGCAGCGCGGCGCGCAAGGACAGGCTGCGTTGAACCAGTTCATCGGCGATCGCAAGCAGGCTCGCACCCTCATTGGCCGCGAGCGCATCGACGATACGTATCAGGTAAGTCTGGTCGAGTGCCCCCAGCATGGTGCGTACTGCAGCCTCCGAGAGTGCACCCGCATCGTAGGCGATCGCCTGGTCGGTCAGGGAGAGTGCGTCGCGCATGCTGCCATTGGCTGCGCGACCCAGGAGTGCCAATGCACCGGGTTCAAAGGCAATTTCCTCGGCGGTGAGCACCTTGTGCAAGTGCTCCGCGATTTGCGCGGGCAGCATTTGCTTGAGATTGAACTGCAGGCAGCGCGATAGCACCGTCACCGGAATCTTTTGCTGATCGGTCGTCGCGAGTATGAATTTGACGTAGTCGGGCGGCTCTTCGAGTGTCTTGAGCATCGAATTGAAGGCATGCGAACTCAGCATGTGCACTTCGTCGATCATGTAGACCTTAAAGCGCGCGTTGGCAGGCGAGTAAACGGCCTGCTCCAGTAGCTGCGCCATCTCGTCGACCCCACGATTCGAGGCGGCGTCCATTTCAAGATAATCGACAAAGCGTCCCGCATCGATTTCAAGGCAGGGTTGGCAGACGCCGCAGGGATGCGCCGTGACATCGCCCTTGCCATCGGCTCCGATGCAATTGAGGGACTTCGCGAGAATTCGTGCCAGGGTGGTTTTGCCGACGCCCCGCGTTCCGGTGAACAGATAGGCGTGGTGCAGCCTCTTGTGCTCGAGCGCATGACTTAGCGCACGCACCACATGTTCCTGTCCTACGAGGGACTCGAAATTCTTCGGGCGCCACTTGCGCGCTAGCACCTGATAGGACATGTCGGGAGGAGACCGGGGGTGGCGATGGTTGGGATTCTAGGCGATTACACGGGCGTCACGCCGGACCGGCTCGCACAAGGCGAGCCGGGACCTCGGCACTTGCAGTTTGTGACTATGGCTGCTTCGTTCCCGACCTGACCAGGTTTGCCACGCCGCAATGCGAGGGGGCCCGCCATTTGCGATTCTACCCGATTCAGCCCGGCAATTCGCGCACCGCAATCTCGGAAAGCTTGCCATCGGCAAATATCACCGCGGCGCGCAGGCGCTTGCCGCGATACACGTCCTGCAGAACGCGCAGGTACTCCTGCAGCTGGTCCTCGTGAAGGAGTGCGCCGCGTTGGCTCAGGGCCGATTTGTAGTCCAATATCCAGACCTCGTCGTCGAACTCGACGACGCGATCCAGGCGCACCAGGTCTCCGGCAGCGCCAATGAATTCGATCTCGTTGTCGGCGCGCAGATACTGGCTCGAATCAAAAAAGCGCGCCAGCGCCGGGCTCGTAAGCACGGTCTGCGCAATGCCGGCCAGCTCTTTAGCCATGGCCTCATTAAGACCCATGGCGCGCGCGAGCGTTAGCGGATTGCTGCGCCTGCCGCGCGCATCGGTTACAAGTTCGAAGAGCCGGTGCAAGGCGATGCCCCGGTCGGCGGCAAGCTCGAGCGCATCCTTTTGCGCAAGCTCTCGCGCATGGCGACTGCCACGCCCGAGCGCGGCCGGCCGGAAGTCGCGCACCGCCACCTGACTCTGATCGAAGCCCGGCGGGTCGAGCCCTTGCGCGGTCGGCACGCTGATCAATTGTGCGTGTGCTGCGCAGCGCGCATACCAGCTACCCGCGAGCGCGTCGCTGCTGCTGGCGCAACCGGCCAGAATGAGGCGATCGCGCGCGCGCGTTGCGGCCACATAAAGCAGGTTCCAGTCTTCCTGGGCTGCCAGCGCCCCTTCCCGTGCGAACTGCGCGGCGCGCGCCTGTCCGCGCGTGCCCTGATTGCCGTAGACGGAGAAATGGGTCGGAACCGGACTCTGCGCTGGCCAATCGAGCAGCACATCATAAGTATCGTTGGGTTCGCGCTCGCGCACCGTGTCGGGCAAAACCACAATCGGTGCCTCGAGGCCCTTGGCGCCATGAATTGTCAGGATCCGGACTGCGTCGCCGAAATCAGTCTCGCCTTCGGCCGGAGCTTCGTTCTCTCCGACTTGTGCCAACTCGGCCAATTCGTCAATGAAACGCGACAGGCTCGGATAGCGCCCGCTGTCGAGATCCAGGGCCAGGGCCAGGAATTCCAGGAGATTGGCGCGCGTCTGCTCGGACAGTGCCAGGCGCAGCTGCACTGGCAAATGGGTGCAATAACGCTCGATCACCTGTCCCTCATGATAGATGCGATCGAGCAGGTCATGCACCGGAAGGATCCCTGCCAGTTGCGACCAGCGTGTAAGCAACCGGGCCGCTGCCTGCCAGTGCGGGGGGGCGCCCGCTGCCTCCAGGCGCAGGCGCCAGATCGCTGTATCGTCGCGATGGATAGCCAGGGCGATCAGGTCATCGTCACTGAATCCGAAGATCGGCGTGCGCAGGACGTGGGCCAGATCCAGGTCGGAGAATGGCACCGCGAGAAAGCGCAACAGAGCAATCAGATCGCTCGCCTCAAGGGTCGCGAGCAAGCCACCGCTGCGATCGCTCAGATAGGGAATGCCGTGCGCACGCAATGCATGTTCCACGGCCGGCATGAAGCTGCGACGACGCACGAGAACGAGCATGTCGCGCCACTGCGCCCCGCGCATCTGGGTCTTGGCGTCAGTCACGCAGGGACTCCCGACGAGACTCCTGAGGACGCGTGCCACGTCCGTCGACAGCAGTTCCCGGGGCCGCGCGGCGGCATCTTCAAGCGCTTGTTCGAGCAGGTCGCGCAGCTCTTCCGGCGCGCGCGCAGGTGCCGCACTGGCCTTGACGGCCACCTGCGGACTCAGACAGAGCACTGCACCGTCCGACTCGCGTGACGCGTGGTGCGCTTCAAAGCCGGCGTTGTCGGGCTCGTCAAACACCTGATTGAGAAACTCGACAATGGCAGGCGCGCAACGACGCGTCTGCGTGGTGCGCAGACTGCGCGCATCGAACTGGCGTCGCAGAAACTGCTCGGCCTCGCCAAACAGGCGTGCGTCAGCGCGTCGAAAGCGATAGATCGACTGCGCCGGATCGCCCACCAGAAATACGCGTGGCGCGGCTTGATCAGCGCCGTAGGACTCCAGCCACGAGAGCAGCGCTCGCCACTGCAGGGCATTCGTATCCTGGAATTCGTCGATCAGAAGATGGCTGTAGCGCGCGTCCAGGCGCGTCTGCACGTACGCAGCGTTGGCGTCGTCGGCCAGCAGCGCGTAGGCGCCCCACTCCAGGTCGTCAAAGTCGAGCACCCCGGCAGCATTCTTGCGCGCCTGATATTCCTCCAGCACGGCGTCGGCGCAAAGCCACACGCTCTCGTTGAGCGCGTAGCTGGCCTGCTCGCTAGCAGTCTCCTGCACCGCCTCAATCTCTTGCATGAGTCGCGCGCACGCGTCTCGCAGATCGCCGCCCTCGGACCCGAGAAGGGCTTGCGCGCGCGCCTGGCTCGCCTTGCTGGGTGGGCTGCGACCCAGACCCTTCTTGGTGAGAACGAGCCTGGCAATGGCGGCGATGCGCGCCGCCGCATCAGCCTCGCCATCGGTCAGCGCCGCGCCTGCAGCGCGGGCACGTTCCTCTTCGCTGGGCGTACCGGCTTCGAAGGCGCTCACAAGCATCGCGACAAGGCGTCGAAAATCCGCGTCTTCGAGCAACAGCGCGCGCGCGTCGCGGTCACCGGGCACCACGCCAAGCTGTCGCGCGAGTGAAGCGAGCGCGCTGGCGCGGCTCTGCCCCTCCAGAAAACATCGCCAGTCATTGCGACGGCGCCAGAAACTGTGCAGCAAATCCAGCGCATTTTTTTCGCCCACGCTGGCAAGGAGGTGCGTATAGGCCGCGCGCAGGCGCTCGTCGTGGCGCAGGCGCCCGAAAAAGCCTTGCCGGGCCTGCTGGTAGAGCGTCGAGGTGCGCTCGGTGAGAGCAAACCCGGCGGGAATCCCGGCAGCCAGCGGAGCGTTGCGCACGATCTGCCCAAACCAGCCGTGAAAGGTATCAATGGTCATCGATTGCGACGCACCCAGAACCTTTTCCAGCAGGCCGCGCGCCATACCTGCCGCCGCAGCGAGATCCTCTTCGGCGACCGCGCGCGCGCGCAACTCCGCCAGGAGATCCTCTTCGCTGCACAGGGCGAGCTTCTCGAGGATCTGCGCCAGGCGGGCGCGCATTTCATTGGCCGCCTTGCGCGTAAAAGTGATCGCCAGGATCGAGGCCGGCTCGACCCCTGCGAGCATCAGGCGCACCACGCGCGCGACCAGCAGCCAGGTCTTGCCGCTGCCGGCGCAGGCGCGGATCACGACGCTGTGCGCAGGGGACAGCGCGGTGGCCATGAATTGGGCCGAGCTCACGCTCACCCCATCGACACTGAAGCCGTCCGGCACCTTCGACTCAGACATGCTCACCTGCGTCCGCTCGCTCCCATTGACCGCGCCGGCACAGGCCGCGCATTTCGCAGTACTTGCAGGCACGATCGTTGCCCAAGGCTGGCAAGCCCGCCCCGGCTGCGATGCGCGTGAAGTCGCGCGCGAGGCGCTCCAGTACCGAGGTGCTGAGGATATCGATGGGGTAGTAGGGATCGATCCGTCTGACCTCGCCCCCATGCAGACTCAGGTAGTGCGCACCGACCGACTCGCTGGTCGGCACGAGGGCACGGTAGAGCGGCAATTGCACCTCTTCCCCGGCGGACTTCAGCGAGCGCTTTAAGGTGGTCGGATCGGATGTCTTGTAATCGATAATGGCGAGCTCCCTGCCGCGCTCATCCAGACGATCAATTCGTCCGTAAAGCAGGATCTGTCCATGCTCACCGAGCGCGACACTGCGTTCCTTGAACTGCTCGCGCGCCGCCGGCCGCCAACCCTCATCACGCCAGTGTAGCCACCAGTCGATATAGGGCTCGATGAGTTGAGACCAGCGCTTGCGCTGCCCGAGAAAGGCCGGATTGTCGCCAACCATCTCGTCAAAAGTCGCCTCGCTGATCTCCTGCAGCAGAGCCAGCCACTGCGCGCGCGTCTGCGCCTCATGTCCATGCAGGCGCTCGAGGATGCGATGCACAGCAAGACCGAACTCGGCAGCACCGGGCTCATCCGACAGGTCATCAAGAGCCGATAGTCCCAACATGCGGCGCGCATAGAACTGGTAGGCGCAGGCCACGAGACTGGAATAGTGAGTGGGGCTGACGCGCTCTGGCAAAAGGCCCGGCGCGGCAGGTCGGGGTAAGAGCGGTTCGTGCGCCAACACCAGCGTGGATGGGATATCTATCGCCTGCTGCAGATCCACGGCCAGAGCCTCGCGGTGCATGATCGCCAGGCGAGCCAGTGGTGCCGCCAGTTCGCGCTGCGCCTCCTCGGCGGCGTGCCAGGTCACGAGGAGCCGCGGGGTATTGAGCAGGATCAGCGCGAGTCGGGCCAACTCGTCGTGCTGTTCGCGGGCCTGATCCGACAGGCCCAATTGGCCACGCAAGCCCGGAGTTAAAAACAGGGAGGCCGGGTTGCGCAGCGGCAGATGGTCGCGCGAGGCGCCCGCAATCAATACCGCATCGTAATCGCGCAGCACCGCACCGGGCAGCGTTAGGATCGACACCGGACTGTCGATGCTCGAATCGCGAAAACTGGTCTCTTCGAGCGCCTCCCCCAGAAAATCGCACCACTGGCCAAAGCCGAATCGCGTTGCATTGGCTTGTCCCAGCCCCGCGCTCAATTGCGCGATGAGCTGCAGCAGCTGCACCCCGACGATGTCGCCCGCAAACGATTGCGCCATGCCGGTCTGGGCAGTGCTGTCGGCGAGCCAGGTGAAGTGCTCGGCAAGCGTGCGCCGTGCCGCACCCTTTTGCATGAGTTGCCAGACCGCTTCGCTCAACTGAACTGCCCTCTCTAGCTCAGCAAGGCGCACTGCGCGCGCCGTCTCCGAGAGTTCACTGACGGCCAGCCGCCTGCGTTCGTGAGCCAGCGCCTCGCGGATCGCAGCGCTACCGCGCGTCACGCGTAGGCGCCGCAGCGCCAGTTCAAGTGCGGCCAGGGCCTGCTGCTTGTGCACAAAATGCGCGAACACGTGGGGCGACTTGAGCCAGTCCAGAAGGTCACTGACCCGACAGTTCTGTTCGCCCAAAGCCACCAGGTCGAGCCAGCGCATCAGCACGCCCGCGACCGTGGTCGTGGACAGTTTCCAGCCGGCTTCATCGCGCACCAGCACTTCCGCGCGCTCAAGCAGCGCGCGAATGCGCCTGGTCACAACGCGATCGAGCGCAACAATCGCGATGCGCGTAGAACCCGCATCGAGCCACTCGAGCACCGCCCGTGCGCCCGCCTGGGCTTCGTCTTCGAGCACACTCGCATGGCGTAGCGCGAGTTGCGCCACCGCTTGTGCGCGTGCACCGAGAAGCTGCGCGCGCTCGCGAAACGACAGCTCGCTGCCACCATAGAGCTCGGGCCACGCCGCTGCCAGGAGGGCCTGCCTATCCGGCCCACCTGTCAGATCGGCGCGCAACAGACGCACCGGCGATCGGCGCCGGTAGCGCTCATAGAAGGCGCATTCGTGACGCGCAGGATTGACTTCGCACACCACCAGCAGCGGCAAGCTCGCGCTATCGGCGATTTCCTCGAGCGCACGCAAAGTGCGCGCACAGCCATCGTCGGTGGTCAGGGTCGCGCGCCATACCGACAGCACAAGCTCGGCCTCGACTGAGCAGGCCTGCCATGCACTGGCCGCATAGGCCCCGCGCAGAACCGCAAGAATGCGCTCGCCAACCGAATCGACGGATTCGGAGGGCAACACCGCCAGACCCAGGGTGAGTTCGTCGCACAGCGCGATGACGCGCCGCGCAAGTGCCCAGATGGCGCTATCGCCGCCGGCCATTTGTGCAGTCCAGTCGAGCTGCTTTAAAGCCGCAAAAAGTTCGATCCGACGCTCGACAGTGCTCGTGGGTGTACCGCCAAACGCAAGGTGCGCCTCGACCAACTGGGAGAGAGTTGCTATGCGCGGTACGCGCCGGCAAGTGTGCGCCGCCTCGCGCAGGGCCGAGCGCAGCAATTCGGCGTGTGCCGGATGGGGTACCAGCACCTGGCAGCGACCATCGGGGTGGCAGTCCACGAGAAACCGCGCGACGCGACCCCAAAAGCCCGGCGCACACGGAAGACGGTCCTCTGGCAAGGCGGCGGGAGCGGCCGAAGCCTGTTCGTCCGAGGGGGCCATAGTGTTGCGAAAAGTCCCAATTTTCCTACGAAACGCGCGCGCTCGGGTCGGTTTTTTCCAGGGGCTTGCACTTGAATTCTCGATTTGTGCCATTATCTCGACTGAGAAGCCGCACACCTGATGAGATCGACAGGTTCAGAGCGAAAAATCGCGAAGCGCCGCGCCGGTGAGTTTCATCCGGGACATGCAAGTACCCTGTTGCGGCTGGCCCCCCCGAATTGAGAATCCCAACAAGAGGTCACCTCATGAGTGATGCCATCAAATACGTCACGGACGCGTCCTTCGAATCGGACGTGCTGAAGTCCGACGCACCGGTTCTGGTCGATTACTGGGCGGAGTGGTGCGGTCCATGCAAGATGATTGCGCCGATCCTTGCCGAAGTTTCCAAGGACTATTCCGGCAAGCTGACCATTGCCAAGCTCAATGTCGATGAGAACCAGACGGTACCGGCCAAGTACGGCATCCGCGGCATTCCGACACTGATGCTATTCAAGAATGGCGCGATCGTTGGCACCAAGGTCGGCGCCCTGTCGAAGTCCCAGCTAACCGCATTCATTGATAGCAACCTGTAATCAAGCCGGCAGAGTGGCCGCACAGCGACCACTCTGCTCCGATCGCCGCACCGTCTTACTGTACGCGTAAACATACCGCCGCCCACTTCCCCGGGTAGCGCCCCTCTGCGAAACAACTCCATCCGGCACGTGCCCGAAGCAGGACCATTCCATGTACCTATCTGAACTAAAAGCCCAGCACGTCTCGGCCCTTCTCGAACTGGCCAACGGACTCGAGATCGAGAACGCCAATCGCATGCGCAAACAGGAACTGATGTTTGCCATCCTGAAAAAGAGGGCGCGCACCGGTGAGCCGATCTATGGCGATGGCTGCCTCGAAGTACTGCCCGACGGCTTTGGCTTTTTGCGCTCGCCCGAGTCGAGCTACCTCGCATCGACCGACGACATTTACATCAGTCCTTCGCAGATCCGGCGCTTTAACCTGCACACCGGGGATTCCATCGAAGGCGAAGTGCGCACTCCCAAGGATGGCGAGCGTTACTTTGCGCTCGTCAAGGTCGATCAGGTCAATGGCTCGCCACCCGAGGCGTCCAAGCACAAGATCATGTTCGAGAATCTCACGCCACTGTTCCCGAACGTGCCGCTATTGCTCGAGCGCGAAATGCGTGGCGACGAAAACATCACCGGGCGCGTCATCGACATGATTGCGCCGATCGGCAAGGGTCAGCGTGGCTTGCTGGTCGCCTCGCCCAAGAGCGGCAAGACGGTGATGATGCAGCATATCGCTCATGCGATTGCGACCAACCATCCCGAGGTGGTGCTGATCGTACTGTTGATCGACGAGCGCCCCGAGGAAGTCACCGAAATGCAGCGCTCGGTCAAGGGCGAGGTCGTCGCCTCGACTTTTGACGAGCCGGCTACGCGCCACGTTCAGGTCGCCGAGATGGTCATCGAGAAGGCCAAGCGCCTGGTCGAGATGAAAAAGGACGTGGTCATCCTGCTTGACTCGATCACCCGTCTGGGCCGTGCCTACAACACGGTCGTGCCGGCCTCCGGCAAGGTGCTCACCGGCGGGGTCGACGCCAACGCACTGCAAAGACCCAAGCGCTTTTTTGGTGCCGCGCGCAACATCGAGGAAGGCGGATCGCTCACCATCATCGCCACTGCCCTGATTGAAACCGGCTCGCGCATGGACGACGTCATCTATGAGGAATTCAAGGGCACGGGCAACATGGAAGTGCACCTGGAGCGCCGCCTCGCCGAAAAGCGTGTCTATCCGTCGATCAACCTGAACAAATCCGGAACACGGCGCGAGGAATTGCTGATCAAGCCCGATATCCTGCAAAAAGTCTGGATTTTGCGCAAACTCATCTATGGAATGGACGAAATCGAGGCGATGGAATTCATACTCGATAAGATGAAACAGACCAAGAACAACGCCGAATTCTTCGACATGATGCGTCGGGGCGGCTAGATCGGACCGGGACTGGTGTTTTTGTCCCCGATCTGCCATAATTCGAGGCTTGACTAAAACTGCGCAAGTGGCTGGCGAAAATCGCCGGCTGGCTACCGACAGAATCCAGAGGATCCCATGAAACAAGGCATTCACCCCGAATACCGCGACGTCCTGTTTGTGGACGTCTCGAACGACTTCAAGTTTGTCACGCGCTCGACCGTGCAGACTCGCGAGACGGCAAGCCACGAAGGCAAGCAGTACCCCCTCGTCAAGCTCGATATCAGCTCCGAGTCGCATCCGTTCTACACGGGTAAGCACAAGATCGTCGATACCGCCGGACGCGTCGAGAAGTTCCGCCAGAAGTTTGGCAATCGCTCGGGCAAGTCGCCTGCCTGAGCGGCGGCACATGCGCTGCGCCCGCGCCGTATGACCAAGCAAAGGCAGCCTCGGCTGCCTTTTTAGTTTCCGATTCGCGCCAATTCCTGAGTCGTCCTGATGGATTTACCGCGCTCTTCACCTGCCCGCCTGACGGCGCTTGCGACGATCAAGCTGCCGCGCTGGGGCCTGGCCCTGATGTGCCTGGTCTACATCCTGCCGGGCCTGTTCTGGCGCGATCCATGGAAGGCGGAGGATGCCGCAGGCTTTGGCGTGATGTGGACCATGGCGCGCGGAACGCTGCACGATTGGCTCATCCCCAATATTTCCGGCTTGCCCGTCTACGATAGCGGACCGCTCGCCTATTGGCTGGGCGCGCTGTCGATCCGTCTGAGCGACTGGATCGCGCCGGGCTTTACTTCTGCGCCGGTCGCCGCGCGCCTTGCCGATATTCCCTGGCTGCTCTTGACAGCCAGCGTGCTCTGGTACTCGACCTACCTCCTCGGGCGCCGTCCGGCGGCGCAGCCTCTCGCACTGGCGTTTGGCGGCCAGCCGGAGGCGCGTGACTACGGCCGCACTCTGGCCGACGGCGCCCTTCTGATCCTGCTTGCCACGCTCGGACTGATCGAACCTGCCCACCGCAGCTCGGCCGATGTCGGAACGCTCGCCATGTCGAGCGTGGTGCTCTACGCATTGGCCCGCAGCCTCGATCGACCGTTTAGCGGCGCCATTGCCCTCGCGTTTGGCGTAGCCGGCGTCGCCTTGACGCGCGGCCCCTTCCCCGCCGCTGCGCTGCTTCTGGTCGCCATCGCATTGGTTGCGGCGCATCCTGACTGGCGCCGCAGTCGCGTGCCGCTGCTGGTCGTCGGCATGCCGCTGTTAGCGGCGCTCCTGGCCGCCTGGCCACTGGCAGTAAATTACTTCGATCCCGCTGAAGCCCGGCAGTATTTCGCTACCCGCCAGCATTTCTGGATTAGCTACGCCGATGGCATCGATGCCGATGGTCTGCGGCACTACCTGCGGACCGTGCCCTGGTTCACCCTCCCAGGCTGGCCGATTGCAGCCTGGGCGGTGTGGAGCTGGCGGCGCAATCTCCTGAACGCTCACGTGGTGCTGCCGCTTGGCTGCCTTGCCGCGAGCGTCGCCACCCTCGGTGTTACCTCGGATCCGAGCGACGGCTTGCTACTTACGCTTTTGCCGGGGCTGGTCATGCTGGCCGCGGTCGGCCTGCCCACCCTAAAGCGCGGTGCTGCCAATGCACTCGACTGGTTCAGTCTGCTCATTTATTCGCTGATTGCACTGGCGCTCTGGGGCAGCTGGCTGACCCGTCTGATCGGAGTGCCCGCAGCCTATGCCAGCTCGATGCAGCGCCTCGTACCGGGCTTGCCGGGGAGCTTTCATGCCGACGCAACGATTGTCGCCATCGTCGCCAGCCTCGGCTGGCTGTGGCTCGTGTATTGGCGCGTGGTAAAGCACCCCAAGGTTCTTTGGCGCAGCGTGGTGCTGGCCAGCGGTGGCGCCATGCTCTGCTGGGTACTTCTGATGACCCTGTGGTTGCCCGAGATCGACTTTAGCCGCTCCTACCGCGAACTCGCCCTGCAGCTCCAAGGCGCCCTGCCGCCAGAGGCACGTGCACACCAGGCCTGCATCGCCAGCGACGGTCTCGGACCGGGCCACCGCGCCTCGTTCGCCTATTTCTCGGATGTTCGTTTTGCTCCGGTCGACTTCGAGGGGCACGAAACCGAGAGCTGCCAGTTCCTGCTGCGCGAGGATCAGACACGCGACCTTGAGCGCGGCGACTTGCGCGGCGGGCGCTGGCAACTCGTCTGGGAGGGGCGTCGCGCGGTCGATCGCGACGAACGTACGCGCCTTTACAGGCGCACCCGGGACAAAGCTGACGAGCATCCGAGCGTTCGCAGTGTTCAGTAGTCTAAGCAGCCCCGTGGCGCGGCGCATCCTGGCGCTCGCGCTGCCGGTGATGATCGGCCAGTGGGCCGTCATCACCTACGGCGTGCTCGATACCGTCATGACCGGCCACTCGTCGGCACTCGACCTCGCCGCTCTCGCGCTGGGCTCGGCTGTCTATATCTCGATCTACGTGAGCCTGATGGGCGTGATCTTCGGTCTCGGGCCGATTGTTGCCCAGCACTTTGGCGCGCAGCGCATGGCCCAAATCGGCAGCTCCTTCATCCAGAGCGTCTGGCTTTCGCTGGGGCTTGCTCTGGCGGGCGCACTGGTGATGCTGTCGCCGGATCCCTGGCTGATATTTTCCGACCCCTCGCCCGAACTGCGCCAGGCGGTCGGCGGCTATCTGCACGGTCTCGCATTCGCCTTGCCTGCAGCGCTGGTATTTCGCGCGGTCTACGCCCTGAACGCGGCCATCGCCCGACCACGCGCCGTGATGATTATCAATCTCTTCGGCCTCGCCCTAAAGCTCGTCTGCAATTACACCTTCATCTTCGGTCACTTCGGCGCACCAGCGCTGGGTGCCGCGGGTTGCGGGCTGGCGACCGCCATCGTGATGTGGGTGACCTGCGCCCTTGGGCTCCTGGTGTTGCGCTACGACCCCTTCTATCACCAGTTCCAGTTTCGCTACGCCGGCCCCAACTGGGCACAACTTCTGGAAATCCTTCGCATCGGCGTGCCGACCGGTCTGTCCTACCTGGTCGAAGTGACATCCTTCACTTTCATGGCGCTCCTGGTTGCCCGCCTCGGCCCTGCCGTTACCGGCGCTCATCAAATCACCATGAACCTCGCCGTGATCGGGTACGCCATCCCTATGGGTCTGGCAGTTGCCGTCGCGACGCTCGCCGGACAGTCGCTTGGCGCGGGCCACGCGCGCGAGGCTTTGCATGTGGTAAAGCTCGGCTTTCGGCTGGCTTTCGTGCTCGCCGGCGTAGTAGTGCTGGCGCTTGGCCTGTTGCGCAACGAGATTGCCCAGCTCTATAGCAACGATCCCGCGGTGGTCCTGGCAGCCCCGCCGCTGATCCTCTTGCTTGTACCACTACACCTCGCTGACGCGCTGCAGACCGTCGCCGGTTACGCCCTGCGCGCCTATAAGCATGCCGTGGCGCCGATGCTCATCTATACCCTGTCACTGTGGGGCATCGGACTGGGCGGCGGCTACGTGCTGGCATTCGTCGGAGCCTTCGGCATCGCGCCCATGGGCGCGGCGGGTCTGTGGGCGGCCAGCGCGGTCAGTCTCTTTGTCGCGAGCGGACTCCTTTACACCTACCTGATGGCGCTGGCGCGCCGCCTGGCACGTGGTGAGGCTAGGCCTTTAGAAAGTGCTCTCGGTAGTACTTGAGTTCCTCGATGGATTCCTCGATGTCGGCCAGCGCCTCGTGGCGTTGCTGCTTCTTGAATCCCGCGGCCAGCGCCGGCTGCCAGCGCTTGCACAATTCCTTGAGGGTGCTTACATCGAGATTGCGATAGTGGAAATAGGCTTCGAGGCGCGGCAGGTGGCGCGCCATGAAGCGGCGATCCTGGCAGATCGAGTTGCCGCACATGGGCGACTTCGATTTGGGCACGTAGGCGCGCAGAAATTCGATCAGCTTTTCCTCCACGTCCGCCTCGGCCAGGCTCGATTCGCGCACGCGCGTGGTCAGGCCCGAGCGCGCGTGCGTACCCTGGTTCCAGGCATCCATGCCATTGAGCACTTCATCGCTCTGGTGAATGACGTAGACCGGTGCCTGCGCCACGTGATTCAGATTGCCGTCGGTCACTACCAGGGCGATCTCGATGACGCGGTCACGGTCGGGATCCAGGCCCGTCATTTCCATGTCAATCCAGATCAGGCGGGTATCGTCGGGACGAGACGTCGGAGCGGGCTTGTTGTCTGCGGCTGCTGAATCGGTATCTTGTGACATAATTTCCCTGTAGCTTCCCAAGCGGACGAGGCAGATGCCTACGCCGCCACCGCACTCGCCAAGGGGGTGCGCGATGCGCCCCGCCTGGTGCCGCAACCGATTTTCTCATATGTTCACTACTTTCTTTCTGACTGCTCTCGCACTCTCGCTTCTGGTACGCGCGTGGCTGGCCGGACGCCAGATGCGACATGTCGCTGCCAACCGCGCCAGCGTGCCGCAGCGCTTTGTCGAAGTCATGCCGCTTGCGGCACACCAGAAGGCCGCCGACTACACCATTGCTCGTACCCGCCTTGGCATGCTCGAGTCGATCGTCGAGGCTGCGCTGCTCGTTTGTCTGACACTGATGGGCGGCATCGAGGCCATCGATCGCCTGGTACAGGGAGCGTTGGCGGGCAGCGCCATGCCGGACCTGGTGCGCGAGGTAGTTCTCGTCGTCGCCGTGCTCCTGGTATCGGCGCTGGTCGATCTGCCCTTCTCGCTGTATCGCGAGTTCGTGCTCGAGGCGCGCTTTGGCTTTAGCGTGATGACCTGGCGGCTCTACCTCATCGATACGCTCAAGGTCGTCGCCCTGGCGATCGTGCTCGGCTTACCGCTGCTCCTCGTGGTCCTCTGGCTGATGCAGGCCAGCGGTCGGTGGTGGTGGCTCTATGCCTGGACGGTTTGGAGCGGATTTAGCCTCGTGCTGCTCTTGATTGCGCCAACAATAATCGCGCCACTGTTCAACAAGTTCGTGCCGCTTGAGGATGAGGCCCTGCGCGGGCGCGTCGAATCACTGCTGGCGCGCTGCGGCTTTGCCGCCAAAGGGGTATTCGTGATGGATGGCAGCACGCGTTCGACCCATGGCAATGCCTATTTCACGGGCTTCGGGGCGGCCAAGCGCATTGTCTTTTTTGATACCCTGATTGAGCGCCTGAATCCGGAAGAGATCGAGGCGGTGCTGGCCCACGAACTCGGGCACTTTCGCCACCACCATGTAATCCAGCGTATTGTCGTATCGCTCTTAACCAGTTTTGCCGGACTCGCGGTGCTCGGATGGCTGATCGGGCAGCCCTGGTTCTTTGAGCAACTCGGAGTCGAACCCTCGCTTGCGACCCGGGACGCGGTTGCGCTTTTGCTGTTCTTCTTTGTCATGCCTATCATGACTTTTCTGCTCGCACCGCTTTTCAGTCAGGCCTCGCGGCGCCACGAATACCAGGCCGACGCCTTCGCGGCCGAGCAGACCGGCGCGGGCGAGCTGTCGCGCGCGCTGGTCAAGCTCTATGAAGACAATGCCGCAACGCTGACGCCCGATCCGCTGCACTCGGCCTTCTATGATTCGCATCCGCCGGCGGCGCTGCGCATTGCCCGGCTGGATCAACGCGCACTGGTAGCCCGATGAACCACCCCGTCCTCAGTCCCGCTGAACTCTGTGCCCGCGCCTGCGCTGCCAAGCCTCCTCTGGGGCGACTGTCGCCTGCGGCAGTGAGCCGCCAGGTCAGTGTGCTTACCCACTGGGGCGAGAAGGATGGCGCAATCGAGCGCGCCTATAAATTTGCCGACTATTTCGAGACGATCGCTTTCGTCAATGCGCTCGCCTACCTGACGCACATCGAAGACCATCACCCGGACCTTCTGGTCAGCTATAACCGCTGCACCGTGCGATACAGCACGCATTCGGTGGGCGGTATTTCCGAGAACGATTTCATCTGCGCTGCCAAGTGCGACGCGCTATTCGCACTGCGTACCCGGTCCGCAGCTTGAGCGAGTTCGCACGCGGCACTATCGTCGCCACGCACGGTCGCCATTACCTGGTCGAGGGTGTCAACGGTCAGCGCCTGTTATGCGTAACGCGTGGCAAGAAGGGCGGCGCGGCCTGCGCCGACCGGGTCGAGTATCGCGAGATCGCCAGCGGCCAGGGAGTGATCGAGCAGGTCTTGCCTCGCACCAACCTCTTTTATCGCTCGGATCTACATCGCACCAAGCTGCTCGCGGCCAATGTCACTCAGGTCGCCGTCGTTCTGGCCAGCGAGCCACCTTTTTCCGAGGATCTGCTCGGACGCGCACTGGTCGCCGCTGGAGTTCTCGAGATCTCGACCCTGGTGCTCCTCAACAAGTGCGATCTGATCGAGCGACGTGACGCGGCACGCCTGCGTCTCGCGCCCTACTCGGCGCTCGGCTATCGGGTTATCGAGATCTCGGTCAAAACCGATCCCGCAGGAACCCGCGCGACCCTTCGGCCACTACTGAGCAGGCACTCGACCCTTTTGCTTGGACAGTCTGGTATGGGCAAATCCTCGCTGCTCAATCTGCTCGTACCGGGTGCCGCGGCGGCGACCAATGAGATCTCACAGGCCTTGCATGCCGGCAAGCACACTACCACCGATGCTCGTTTGTACCGCTTGCCCGAAGACGATGGCGAACTCATCGACACACCCGGCTTCCAGGAATTCGGTCTCGCACACCTCTCACCGGGTGAGATCGAGCGCGCTTTTCCGGAGCTGGCGCCTTATCTCGGCAAATGTCGCTTTTACAACTGCAGCCACCTGAACGAGCCAGCTTGTGCGGTGCGAGGAGCCTTGGCGAGCGGCGCGATAGCCAGTGCGCGCTATACCCTTTTCGAGGAGCTGACGCGGGCCGCGCACGCCGTGGCGAGTGCGCGCCTGACCGGTTAGCCGATGGTACCGGCCACCGAGAGCAATACCAGCAGGATCAGCCACAGGACCAGCGAGCGCCATACGAGTCCGACGGCGCTGCGCAAGGCAGCAGGACTCGCCTCGACGCCGGGCATGGGCTCGCCCGCCGCGCCAGCAGCCGGGTCCATCCACATGGCCTCACCAAGGCGCACGCCCAATGCGCCGCCCCCGGCGGCCAACAGGATGCCGCGGACCTTGTCGTTCCAGCGCGAGGCGCATTCACGCCAGCCAAAAATCGCGTCCTCAAAATTTCCGACGATCGCAAAGCCAATCGCAGTCAGGCGCATGGGCAACCAGTCAATGATCTCGAAAGCGCGCCGCGCGAAGCGCCCGAACGGCTCGGCGCTAGGAGACTCGGGATAGTTCCAGGCGCGCGCAAGATAGTCCGAGAGGCGATAGAGAACCGCTCCGGCAGGACCGGGCAGCAGCACGAACCAGAAAAAGACCCCGAACACATGGCGGTGCGACGCCAGCAGTGCTTCTTCGATAGCCATGCGGGCAATCTCGGTAGTACCCAGTTCCGCTGCACTGAAATCCGGCTGGGCGTTGCGCTTCCACTGCTTGAGCAGCTCGCGTGCAGTCGGCAGGTCATTGTTGGCCAGCGCCAGCTGGATGTCGGTGTAGTAGTGGCTGAAGTGACGAAAGCCGAGCGTGAAGTAAAGCACGAGGATATTGAATGCCAGCGCCACCAGAAGCATGTTGTAGCGCTGCAAGAAGATATAGATGAGCGCCGCCGCGAGCGTCATCGGTACGGTTAGCAGCACCCAGGCGAGCACTCCTTGCTGGTGCTCGCCAGCATTGAAGTTTTCCTCGAGGGTGCGGGCACACGCGCGTACACCGCGAAAGGCCAGGTTGTTGCCGGCCAGCGGACGCGCCTGTTCCAGCAGCAAGGCGATGATGAGCGACAGAAAGCCCATGGACTCAAACGACCCGTTGTGGATTGACGAGGTCAGCCATTGTAGCGCCTGTGCGCAGGACAGCGGCTCGCGGGCCTAGTCTTAGCTCTGTTCCTGAGCACGCAAGAAGCGGTAGAGGTTGCGCAGCATGCCGGCTGTTGCGCCCCAGATGAAGTGCTCCCTGAAGGGCATTGCATAGAATTGCCGCTCGTGTTCGCCCACTTGCAGGCTGCGCAGCTGATGATTGGCCGGATCCATGAGAAATACCAGAGGAACCTCGAATACGTCCGCGACCTCGAATGGGTCGGGAGTCAGATCGAAGGGCGGCGTGACCAGGGCGACAATGGGCACGATGCGATAGCCGGTACCGGTGTAGTAGTCGGTGAGCTGGCCGATGGTTTGGATGTGACTGCGCGCAAGGCCGATCTCTTCTTCGGTTTCGCGCAGCGCCGTCATGATCGGATCGGTCTCGCCGGGTTCGGCGCGCCCCCCCGGGAAACTGATCTGCCCAGCGTGATCATTCAAATGCTCGGTGCGCTGCGTCAAGAGCACGCTCGCCTCATCACGCAGTACGATCGGGATCAGTACAGCGGCCGCGACCGGCTCGCTACGGGTAGCGCGCAGGCGTTCGGCTTCATTGGATTCCGGCTGCCACTCGCGCGGCGCGAGAAAGGCAGCCCGAAGCTGCGCAGGCGAAAGCGACTGTGGATCAATTGCCGGCTCAGCGGCTGCTGCACGCTGCGGCAGCAGCGTTGGATCAAAAGCTGGCACAGGCACGGCGGCTCCAGCGGCAGAAGGTGGTGGCACCTGCCTGGTGCCACCACGGCACAGCGCTTACTCGGCAGCCGCGACCTGGGTCTTGCTCTTGAGCTTTTCCTTGATACGCGCCGACTTGCCCGAACGCTCGCGCAGGAAATAGAGCTTGGCGCGACGTACGTCGCCGCGGCGCTTGACTTCGATGCTGGCAATGGCCGGCGAGTAGGTCTGGAAAGTCCGCTCGACACCCTCGCCGCTGGAAATCTTGCGCACGATGAAGTTCGAGTTCAGGCCGCGATTGCGCTTGGCAATTACCACGCCTTCGTAGGCCTGAACACGCTTGCGCGTGCCTTCGACCACGTTGACGTTGACGATCACCGTGTCGCCCGGTGCGAAAACCGGGATGTTCTTGCCCAGACGGGCCATTTCTTCCTGCTCGAGGACTTGTATCAGGTCCATGGTGTGCTCCTATAACCATCGTGCCGCGGCATATTGTTAGTGTTCGCCGCGCAGAGGATGGGGTTGATTCAATCGGCCTTGCGGCCGCCCGACTACCACTGCTTCAAAATCTCTTCGTCTTCCTTGCTCAGCCGCCCGGCGCGCCGCGCGGCATCAATCAGGTCCGGACGCTTCTCGTAGGTCGCCCGCAAGGCCTGTTCGCGGCGCCAGCGTACGATACGCGCGTGATGCCCGGAGAGCAGCACCGGCGGAACTGCCAGACCCTCGTACAGTTCAGGCCGCGTGTAGTGCGGACAATCGAGGATGCCGTCAACAAACGAATCCTCACGTGCCGACTCGGCATCGCCGAGTACCCCCGGCAATTGCCGCACCACCGCGTCGATCAGAACCATCGCTGCCAGCTCGCCCCCCGACAGCACAAAATCCCCAATGCTTACTTCTTCATCCACGCAGCGCTGCAATAAGCGCTCGTCGATTGCCTCATAACGTCCGCACAACAGCACTGCGCCGTCGCCAGCTGCCAGGTGCGCCACGCGCGCGTGGTCAAGCGGCTTGCCCTGCGGCGACAGACACAGTACTGGAGCCCCTGCACCGCGTGCCGCATGGACGGCGGCAATCGCCTTTTCCAGCGGCTCGGCCATCATCACCATGCCTGGCCCGCCTCCATACGGTCGGTCATCGACCGTGCGGTAGGCGTCACTGCTAAAGTCACGCGGATTCCAGCTCTGCAACTGCCAGCGCCCCTCATCGAGCGCGCGCCGCGTAATCCCCGACTCCGTTAGCGCCACGAACATCTCAGGGAACAGCGTAACCACATCAAAGCGCATGGCCGTCCCTTAATAATCCTTGCCCCACTCCACCACCACCCGCCGCGCGGCCAAGTCCACCGAGCGTACGACAGCCGCCACAAAGGGTATCAGGAGGTCGCTGGTCGTTTCACCGGCCACTTCCACGACGATGACCTGATGCGCGCCGTTATCCATCAGATCGCGCACCCGACCAAGCAACTCTCCTGCCACATCCACTACATCGAGGCCGATCAGATCGACCCAGTAGTATTCATCTTCGGCCAGCGCCGGGAAGGCGCTGCGTGCCACCCAGACCTTACTGCCCTTTAGAGCTTGCGCGGCGTCACGACCTTCACAACCCTCGAGCAGCGCGCGCACCGCAGACCCATGCAGCAGCGCCTCACGCACTCGCCAGTGCCGGTATTGTCCGTCACGCTCGATCCACCAGTCCGTCGCGCTGGTCAGCGCAGCCGGCTCGCCCGCGTGCGGCGCCACCTTGATACCGCCGCGCAGTCCCCACGCATCGACGATTCGTCCGACTGCAACCAGATCGCCGGGAACGTCGGTCACGCTCACCGGCACACCGCGCAAACGCTCAGGCCGCTGCCTTGGCCTGCTTGCCTGCGAATTCCTTGACCAGACGTGCTACCGCCGGCGAGAGTTGCGCGCCGTGATCCTGCCAATGCTTGATGCGATCGAGTTCGATGCGCAGGCTCTCTTCGCCACCTGCCGCAACCGGGTTGTAAAAGCCCACGCGCTCGATGAAACGACCGTCGCGGCGATTGCGCGAGTCGGTTGCGACGAGGCTGTAGAATGGACGCTTCTTCGCGCCACCGCGGGAAAGTCTCAGAATTACCATTGGTTTGTCCTTCTTGGTTCGAATGCTCAGGCTATCGCAATGCGACTAGCGAAAAGCCTTCAAGTATAACCGGATGGCGCCATCTTGGCAATCAAATCGCAGCCCGGCAGCCGCCGATTAGGCTTATAAATCAAGCGCCTAGGCGCGCCTGGCGCTCTTGGGTCGCTGGGCGCGGCGCGGCGGGTCTCCTCAAAGGCGCTGCAGCGCGCCCGGAAAGTCGATTAATGCGTTTTAAAAACAAGGCCTTAGCAGCCGCACTGGCGACCGCTGGCGGCACTCTCGGGGCGCATCGCTTTTACCTGTATGGTCGACGCGATGCGCGTGCCTGGGTCTATGCGCTGTGGACCCTCGTTGTGGGCACCGTCGCTCTGACGGTCCTGTTTCGCCAGCATCCGGACCTGTTTGATGAGCCCCGTCAGCTGCTTCATCCCTTGCTGTTTCTCGCCCTCCTGCCAGCGCTTCTGGCCTTTGGTGAATCGCTGTATCTGGCGTTAACGCCGGATGCGCGCTGGGATGAAAGGCACAATCCCGGCCTTGCCGCCAGGAGTCATTCGGGTGGCTGGGCGGCTTTGGTGGCCGTGTTCACTCTGGCCATTGCCCTGACGGTTGTTCTGAGCATGCTGGCGATTTCGGTGACCATCTACTTCACCTCCGCGCTCGGTTAGCGCGCCCAAGCTGGCGTTATGCGTTGAACAGGTCCAGCTGGGGTTGCGACGTCTCCAGGACGATCGGCGCGGTAAACAGATCAAGCGCCAGAGGATCTCGCTGGCCGTTTAGTGCCAGACGGCGGGTGCGTTTGGCAAAACGCTGGCGATAGAGCTCGGCCCAAAGACCCGCGCCGCGCATGCGTACGCCAAATCGGCTGTCGTTATTGCGACCTCCGCGCATGTCGCGGATCCGATTCATCACCCGCTCGGCACGGTCCGGATAGTGGACCGCGAGCCACTGCTGGAATAGCTCATCGATCTCCAGAGGCAAGCGCAAGACGATGTAGTGCGCGCCCGTCGCGCCGGCGGCAGCCCCCGACTCGAGCACCGATTCCAGATCTCCATCATTGATGAATGGAATGATCGGTGAGACGCATACCGAGACCGGAATCCCGGCATCGGCCAGTACGCTGATGCTGCGCATGCGGCGTGTCGGACTGACCGCGCGCGGTTCGAGCTTGCGCGCGAGCTCGTGATCAAGCGTCGTGATCGTGATCGCGACGCGCACCAGATTCTTGCGCGCCATCTCGGCAAGCAGATCAATATCGCGCTCGATGAGCGAGGACTTGGTGATCAGGGTACAGGGGTGTTGCGCCTGGCTCAGCACTTCGAGCACGGCGCGCGTGATACGCAGCTCGCGCTCGATCGGCTGATAGGCGTCGGTATTGACCCCGATCGCGATCGGCTTTACCTGGTAACCCGGACGCGCCAACTCGCGCTTGAGGAGCTCCGCGGCGTTGACCTTGGCAAACAGACGCGACTCGAAGTCCAGACCCGGTGACAAACCCAGAAAACTGTGCGACGGACGAGCGTAGCAATAGATGCAGCCATGCTCGCAACCCCGGTAGGGATTGAGCGAGACATCAAAAGGGATGTCAGGCGAGTTGTTGCGAGTCAGGATGGATTTGGCGATTTCATGCTGAACTCTCGTGCGCAGTGCGCCTGGCGCCTCTTCGTCGCCTACCCATCCGTCATCAAACAGTTCTCGTCCATGCTCCTCGAAGCGGCCCTGCATATGAGACACGGCGCCGCGGCCCTTCTGAACAAGGATGGGGATCGCGGCGCGCGAGTGGCCGCTTTCGAGGGGTTTCATGACTTCATGTTTCCCGACGGGATTTCGTAGGCATGCGTCGCGCGCGCGCTGGTTCGGCGAAACATGCCGACCATAACGCCGTGGACCTCCAGCCCGTGTTCGGGCCGGATGTCCTCGTAAGCCGGATTGGCCGCTTCAAGGTAATACCCGGACTTGTCGCGCGCGAGATACTTGAGTGTGTACTCACCATCAACGCGCGCCAGAACAATCTCGCCCGGGTGGGCGAAATTACGCCGCTCGATGACCACATAGTCGCCTTCGGCAATGTGTGCCTGCACCATCGAGTCGCCGCGCACCTGGAAGAGCTCGGTCTCAGATGGCCTGCCGATCAGAAAGCGGTCGATCGACAGACTTTCGGCAGGCGTGTCATTGGCCGCCTGGGGCGTTCCGGCGCGAACCGTGTCGACCACGCGCCGCTCAAAAAACAGCGGCCCCGGGCGAAGTCGCCGGCCCGGTGACTCCTCAAGATAACCTTCCTCTTTCATCCGTTTTACCAGGCGGTGGGTCCACGACCGACCCGAAATATTCCATAACTCGCATAGTTGCGTGATCGACGGGACGACCTGGTGGACGACGAAGTAGTCCTGCAGGCTGGCGATGTATTCGGCAAGGCTGACGCGGGGTCGGACCATGGCAGGCTTCTCACGTGAACAATTGTTCACGTAACACTAAACCCTTCTCCGTATTCCGTCAACAGTCGTCAGACGTCCTGTTTGCGGACTGAGTGGCTAATTGGCGCCAGGCTTTTCGGTGAACGCGCGACGCAGGTACTGCATGTGGCCAACCGGGAAAAGCCGGGCCAGCAAGGCAATCAGCCTGGCATCCGCACCGATGAGTAAGCGCGGGCGGCGTGCCACAACCGCAGCAACAATTTGCCTGGCCGCTTCGTCCGGACTGGTTCGCGCGACCCGCCTAAAGCGCTCGCGCGCGGCGCGGACGTAGGCAGCGTCGACGGCAGCTGCCGTGCGCGCGCTATCGGCAATCGCGGTGCGCACGCCGCCAGGATGCACGCAGGTCAGACTAATGGGACCGCCGGCAAGCTCCGCGCGCAGCGCCTCGCTGAATCCGCGCACGCCGAACTTGCTAGTCGCGTAGGCACTCTGCCCCGGCGGCGCGATGAGCCCGAATACGCTCGAAATATTGGTGATATGTGCGAAAGCTTCGCGACGCAAGAGCGGCAGAAAGGCCTTGGTCATGCGCACCGTGCCGAAAAGGTTGATACCGATCAGCCATTCGAAGTCCTCGAGGCTCACCTGCTCGAAGCTGCCCATGAGCGCCACGCCCGCATTGTTGATGAGCAAATTGACGCGTCCATGCTGCGCCAGCACGGCGGCCGGCAGGGCCGCCACTGCCGCGGCGTTAGAGACATCGAGGACGTGCTCGGAGACGCGCACGGCGCTACTGCGCACGTGTGCGGCGGTGTCTGCGAGACCTGGGGCCTTGAAATCGCACAAGGCGAGGTGGCAGCCGGCCTGCGCCAGCTCGTGCGCCAGCGCGGCGCCGATTCCAGAGGCAGCGCCGCTTACCACGGCCACCGAGTCGGCCAAGAGGAACTGTTTCAGGTCCGTCTCCCAGGTTGTGCTTTGAACTGACTAAAGAGCGGCCCACTGAGGGTGCCGGGAAGGCTTTGCGCGGCGCAACAAAGATGCTCGAGGCCCGAATATGGATCGACCGAAAGAATCATATACATGGCGGTCATTCGGATTTTATACTCGGCCACCTTAGGTCAACCACCTAGGAAATCCTGGGCCGGTACCCGACCGGTTCTGCCTTATCGCTGCACTCAAAACGGAGTAAGCATGCACCCTGTCGTCAAATCCCTTCTCGTACTCGGCGCCGTTGCCGGCGCGAACTCTGCGCTCGCCGCACCTGCAGTAGATGTCGGTCGCCTTGAAGACGTATCTCCCGGTAAAAAGATCAGCGTCACGCTGGCCTTGCCCCTGCGCAATCCCGAACTGATCGAGTCGGCCATACACGACATGTATACCCAGGGAGGCGACCAGTATCACAAGTTTCTGACCGCCGCCGAATTTGCGCAGCGTTTTGGTCCGACTCCCGAGACCCTGCAACGGGTCGTCGCCGAACTGCAGCACGAGGGCCTGAGCGTCACACGAACCGGCGCGACGCTGCTCAAAGCGAGCGGCGACTCGGCGACCGTGCAAAAGGCCTTTGGCGCTGAACTGCACGTCTTCGAAGTCGCGGCCTCCGGCGGCAAGGCTGGTTATCGCTATTTCGCACCGGCCGTTAAGAAGTCCCCGACACTCAATCTCGCCGAATACGTCGGCATTGTCGGTCTCGATAACAAGCCGCGTTTTCACACCCATACCCGCCGCGCCGCCGCCCAGTCCCAGGTTCAGGGCAAGGTTACAGTCAAGCCGGCAGTCCAGACGACGGACGTGCCGGGCGAGTGGACCGTGCAGGATTTTGAGCAGTACTACAACGCGACGCCCCTGTATTCCGAGGGCGTGAACGGTAAAGGCCGCACGATTGGCATTGTCACGCTCGCATCCTTCACCCCGTCCGATGCTTTCTACTACTGGCAGGGACTGGGCCTGAACGTAAATCCCGGTCGCCTTACCGAGGTGCTGATCGATCTTGGCCCTGGCGCTCCAAGCGACCAGGGAGGTTCGCTCGAAACGACGATCGACGTTGAGCAGTCCGGTGGTATCGCACCCGCTGCAAACATGATCGTCTACGAAGCGCCCAATACCACCCAGGGTTTTATCGACGCCTTCGGCGCTGCGATCGAGAGCAACACCGCGGACGCGATCTCGACCTCGTGGGGTAACTGGGAGGCTTTTGATGAGGGGACCGACGCGAATTTCCCGGGCCTGGCCGTAACGGGCACCGTCGTTCAGATCTATGACGGCCTGTTCTTCCAGGCGGCGCTGCAGGGCCAGAGTATGTCAGCGGCGGCTGGAGACAACGGCGCCTACGACGAATCGGACTTTTTCCCGGTGCCGCTGTACTCCAAGGTATTGAGCGTTGACAGCCCGGCCAGCCAGCGCTGGATCACTGCCGCTGGTGCGACTACGATTGCCGCGCAATTCATCTTCACGCTCGATGCTGGCGGAACCGTCCAAGTCGACGTCCCCAAGGAACGTGTCTGGGGCTGGGATTGGCTGGAACCGGTCTGCGTGGCTGTGGGCTATCCTGATCCTGTTGCCTGCGGCATCTTCTCGGCCGGAGGTGGCGGTGGCGTGAGTTCCTACAATCCGCTGCCCTTCTACCAGGTCGGAATCGCTAACATCGACAAGACCCCGACCTATCAGTCGCTGATCCAGTACCAGCCGCCTCCGACGACGGATCTGCTCGATCTGCCCGGCAATTATCGCGGTCGCAATGTACCCGATATTGCCGCCAACGGCGACCCCTACACCGGTTACATCGTGGTCTACACCTCGAGCGTGAACGGCTTTGGGGTGCAGTCTGGTTGGGGCGGTACAAGCTTCGTTGCTCCGCAGCTGGCGGGCGTCACGGCACTTTTGGACCAGAAGGTTCATGGACGGGTCGGTCTTCTGACCATCCCGCTCTACGAACTGGTGCGTACCGGCTTTGGTTACCAGAACACCCTGCTTGGTGGTGCGGCCCTGCGCGACATCGCTACCGGCGACAACTGGTACTGGCACGGGCTTCCGGGCTATGACCGCGGCACCGGCGTTGGCGTACCCAACATCGCCAACCTCGCCAAAATCCTCGCCGAAATCCAGTAAACAGCAGCAGGCATGATGCGCCGCGCAGCCGAAAGGCTGGCGGCGTTTTTTTTTACAGTTCCCCGAAAATGGCGCGCTGCGCTTGAGTAGAAACCAGAGGTAGTTTCGCGCAGCGCAGCTTGCGCGAGCGATCGACTGCGAGTTATATCTTGCGATTGGCAATTTCCCAACGCATCAGATGACCGCACTAGCCCCCCAAGCACGCCAGGACGATCCGCGTTACCACAACGCGTCGGTTAATCCGCTCACCCTGCGCTATCTCGCGATCATTGCGCGCGAGCGTGGTCACGACGTAAGCCGGCTGTGCCGCGGCCTCGGATTCTCGCCCGAGGATCTGGATCGACCGGAGTTCCGCATCTCCTACCGCCAGGGTAGCCAGATGATCCGGCGCGCCCAGCAGCTCATTGACGACCCCGATCTGGCGCTGGCAGTCGGTGTGCGCCAGACCCTCGTCTCCTGGGGTCTGGTCGGATTCGGAATGACGACCTGCGCGACACTTGGCGAGGCTACCGAACTGGGTCTGCATTTCCAGAAAGGAGTTGGCTCGCTGATCGACATCGGCATGGAGATTGTCGACGCGCAGGTGGTGGTCACTGCCGATCCGATGTTCTTTGATTCCGACATCCAGATCTTTCTCGTCGAAGAAGCGCTGGCGAGCATGGTCAGTATTGTGCGCCAACTGATAGGCGAGCACTTCTCGCCGGACGCAATCGAGGTGGTTTACCAGCGGCCGAGCTACGCAGCCCTTTATGAGCCGCTCTTTCGCTGTCCGATACGTTACGGGTGCAAGCGCAACCGGCTGATCTCAGATGTCAGCTGGATGATGCAAGCGCTGCCGACCCACGATGCACTAGTCGCGCGCATGATCCTGCCCTTGATCGAGCAGAACTTTGCACGTGAGCGCGATCAGGCCGACCTCGGTTCGACAATCGAGCGCACCATCCGCGATAACCTGCAGGATCTGCCAAACCTGTGCACCATCGCGACGAGCCTGAATCTTTCGGAGCGCACCCTAAGGCGCAAGCTGACCGACGCCGGGCTGACTTACCAGGGCATGCTTGATGGGGTACGCAAATCGCGCTCACTGGAGTTGCTCACGCACTCAAGACTGTCAATCTCCCAAGTTGCAGCCGAGGTCGGATTTACTGACGTGCGTAATTTCCGGCGTGCTTTCAAGCGCTGGACCGGCTCGGCCCCCACAGATATCCGCTCGAGCTAAAAAAAACCGCCGGGCGAGCCGGCGGTGCGATTGGCAAGGGCCGATGGGACTAGAGATGCATGGTCGCTTCGAGACCGATGGTCCGCGGCGGGGTAACCTGGGCCGCCGGGGTTCCGAGCTTGGTGGCAGAGATCAGATCAAGGCCGATGACATAGCGATCGTTGAACACATTGTTCACGAACAGCGCCAGGCCCCAGCTATGGTCCGGAGCGTCCCAGCCGAGGCGAAAATCGATCC
The DNA here is from genome assembly GCA_903970145.1 of Mycobacteriaceae bacterium. Lineage (GTDB taxonomy): Bacteria > Pseudomonadota > Gammaproteobacteria > Burkholderiales > Burkholderiaceae_D > CAJCHO01. Next base: position 81,859 of record CAJCHO010000011.1, read on the forward strand.
GATGGGTGGCCTCACCATAGTCAAATGCCGAGGTCTGCAGGCAACCACCCGTCTCAGCCGAGTCGGCGTTGCAGCGCGTCGGTCCGGTATAGGTTCCCTGCACCGTGAGATCGACGCTGCCTCCATGGATCAGGTCATGCCAGACGTAGTCGACCCCGGTGGCGGCCGTCCAGAAGGGCGTTCCGACCGGTGCGCCGTTCAGTACCGTGCCGTCGGCCGCCGTATCGTTGTCGTAGCGCTGATTGATGTACTCCGAAGTGAAGTACAGCGTCATCGGACGCACCGGGCGCCAGCGCGCCTGAAAGTCCAGTCCCTTGGCGCTTTCATTGCTCGAGACCACCTGGTAGGCCGGCGGTGAAAGCGGGTTGTTGCTGGGCACGAGATTGAGCGACTGCAGGTCGTTGAACTTGTAGTCGAACACCGATGCGCTAAGCAGCAGCCGGTAGGCGGGGATCGTGGTCTTGACGCCAATTTCGTAATTGGTAACCGTCTCGGGGGCGAAGGCGCTATTGACCTGGACCGTATTGAAGCCACCGGCCTGATACCCCTGGGTGACCGATCCGAAGATCATGGTATTTGGCTCGGGATGGTAGGCAAGCACGGCGCGCGGCGAGAAGTCACTCCAGCTCTTGCTGGTCGTAAAGGGCGTGACCGAATCATTGGTCGTCTGCAGAAGCACGTTCTGGCGCAGCAACTGGTTGAGCACTGCAAGAGGGATCTGCGGAATACCGAAAGGTGCCGCCTGACCAGTCGCAATCGCTTGAAGCAAGGCCATGCCGGCCGGTGAGTTCAGATTCGAATCCAGTGCGGTCGCGGTGCGATCCGGCTCATACCAGGACATTTCCTTCTCATCCTGAGTGAAGCGCGCACCCGTGGTCAGGTCGATCTGCGGCGTAAGGTGCCAGATCAAGTCGCCGTAGATGGCCTGGGCGCGGTAGTCGCCATGGTTGTACATCGTCTCCTGCCAGGGCAGGCCGAAAAAATTCAGGCCGGCACCGGTCGCGCCGCTCAAGCCCTGCAGGATCGAATAGAGCGGCAGGCCGGCATCGTTGTTGAAAAGCGTATTGAGAGTGTCGGTGAAGGTATTGAGCTGACTGGCCTGGTTCGCGTGCTCGAAGTACAGGCTCGCGCCACTGACCCAGTCGACCAGCTCGGTCTTGCCCTTCAGGGTGAATTCCTGCTGCCAGCTGGTATTTCCTTCGATGTTGGCAGTGTCGAAATAGGTCCAGATATCGTCGGTGCCGTCGCGATCATTCCGGTTGAACGAGCTGTAATGACGGTAGGCGGTGGTCGAGCCGAACTCCGCCCAGCCAAAATCGTGCGTCACGCGCAAGGTCACGCCGTCAAAGTTGCGATTCTCGCGCCCGCCCATCACGTCGTTGTACAGCGGCGCGTTGACCGGATTGATGTAGTCCGAATTCGGAATATTCGGATAGAGCGGACCGGCCGCACCGAGCGCCGGCGGATTGACGATGCCAATGTCCTCAACCGGATGCTGATCCAGCACCTCGTGTTCCCAGCCGAGTACTACCTTGGTGTTGGGCAAGCCGTCCCACAGCAGTTGCATGCGCGTTCCCCAGTCGTTGGTGTTGCCAAACTGGGTGTTGTTGTACTGATTGGTGATCCAGCCATTGCTCTGGTCGGTCACGAGCGAAATGCGCGCCGCCAGGTGGTCGGCGATTGGCATATTGAGCATGCCCGCCAGATATTCGGTTCCGTAGTTTTCGACACGGACCGTGGCGCTGGCGTCAAAATCATGGGTCGGCTCGTTGGTGACAATCGAGATCGCACCGGCCGCACTGTTGCGTCCGAACAGAGTGCCCTGGGGCCCCATGAGCACTTCGACCCGCTGGATGTCATTGAAGTTGAGCAGCGCGCCACCGTTCTTGCCCGAGTACACGCCATCGACGTACACGCCCACCGGTGAGTCGGTTCCGACACCGAAGTCGGCGTTGCTGATTCCGCGAATGGTGTATTCGGGCTGGGTGGGCTCCGTACCATCAACGGTCAGTCCCGGAACATAGCCGTTGATCGAAGAAAGATTGGTGGCCTGCAGCTTGTCGAGCGACTGCATAGTAATGACTTGCAGTGAAATCGGGACCGCCTGGGCGGCCTGGGTACGACTCTGGGCGGTGACGATAACCTGCTCCACGGCCGGCTCGTCTGGGCTTGCAACCGGTGCTTGTGTGGCCGTCGCCGGAGCGCCGGTCTGCGCCTGGGCGATGTTCTGCGGCTGATCGCCCGTCGAACCGCTTGCACCGCTTGCGCTTGGCGCCGTCGCAGCAGCCGTCGTGGCGGGGGCCGTCTGGGCTGCGCCCAATGCGGGAAGCATCGCCGCCGCGACCCCTCCCCAAAACACGGCCTGCGACAGACTGGCGGCGATCTTGGTTTTGCGAATGACCATCAGGTGCTCCTCCCATTGATACGATCAATTGTTGTTTCATCACGCGCGCCGATCTCTATGGACCGTACGCCGATCAGTGTGCCCCCAAATGGGGGTGAACCGCCATCTGCTCGCGCAAGAACATGTTCCCCGAACGAATCCGCCGATTCAATCAGGGCAAGCCCGAGGCATGCGCAAAATCGCCGCCTGACATCAGAACTGCAGGCCGGTCAGGTGCGCGCCCGGCATGCCGATGGTTCGACCGCAGCCATGCTGCCTGACAGCGCCTTACTTTGTGCAGTGCGCACGCGTGAGCGCTCACAACCAGACCCGCTAGCTTGCTATCACCCATGCCTTGCTTTGAGCAATCGGCAGTCTAGGGCTTGGATCGCAGCTTCAGAGCGTCCATAGCGGCCATGCGAGGGGCCGGTTCCGGTCAAGATACTCGTTCGCGCACGCGGTGGATCAAGGAGTGCTGGACTTTTCCGGAGCGACCACGGGCAGTAGCACGACAAAGCGGGCCCCTTTACCGGGCTCGCTGTCGATGCTGATGGTGCCCCCGAGCACGCCCGTTACCAGGTTGTAGACGATGTGCATCCCCAGTCCCGATCCACCCCGACCGAGTTTGGTGGTGAAGAAGGGCTCGAAGATACGCTCGCGATTGGCGGCAGATATCCCGACGCCATCATCGGCAAAACTCACTTCGACCTGGCGCTCGCCAACTCGCCGCACTGTCAGCACCATGGCACCCTCGGTGCGGCCTTCGAAGCCATGCGCCAATGAATTGCTGGTGAAATTGGTGATGACCTGTCCGAGAGGGCCTGGATAACTGTCCATGCGAATGTCCTCGGGAATCTCAACGCTCATGGTGTAGTTTGTCTTGCGATACATCGGCAATAGCGTCGCGGCGATCTCCTCGACGACGAGCTTGAGGTCAAAAACACGCCGCTGACTGCTTGCCTGATCGACCGCCACCTGCTTGAAGTTCCGGATCAGCTCCCGGGCAGTCGCCAGCGAGCGCAACAGTAGCGTGCTGCCACTGGTCATCTGGTCGAGGAAGTGCGACAAGTCCGAACGCTTCATGCGCCCTGACGCGGACAGGTCGCTGATCTTGGCGATGTGCTCTTGCAGAGTACTCGTGACGATGAAGCCGTTGCCAATCGGTGTATTAAGTTCATGTGCAATCCCCGCTACCAGGGAGCCCAATGCGGCGAGCTTTTCTGAGCGAATCAGCTCACCCTGGACGCGTTGCAGCGAGTCGAGCGTTTCGGCCAACTCCCGATTGGCATCCTCGAGGCGGCGCGTGCGGGCCGCCACCCGCTCCTCGAGTTCGACGTTCAGGCGTCGAACTTCCCGCTCGGCGCTACGCTGCGCGGTCAGATCGACCAGGGCGAAGACGAACATCCTGTCGCCCCCGAGTTCGACCGTTCGTGCGGACGCGGTGCACTCGAGTATCCTGCCGTTGGCCACGCGCACCGTCAGATTGACGCCGTCCAGACGATCCTCATCGGTCAAGCGCTGCATCAACTGGGCCACGCTCTGACTGTCGAGGAGCAGGTTGAGCTTGAACAGCGTCGCGCCGACGAGTTCGGAGCGCGAGCGCTCAAACAACTGCAACCAGCCGTCATTGACGTCGACCACTTCGCCCGAGGCACTGCGCACCAGCGCCAGCGCCACCGGTGCGAGCTGGAACATGGTGCCAAAGCGATGCTCGCTTTCGAGCACGCGCGCCTCTGCCTCGCGCCGCGCCGCATCGGCCTTCAAGAGAGCCGACACGTCGACGCCGGCGAAGAGATAATACTTCTCCCGTCCGAACTCAAACACCGTCAGGGAAGCGCGCACCGGAATGGGCTGTCCATCGCGTCGACGCATGTGGATCAGCATGTCAGTCACCTCGCCTCCAGCATCAAGCGAGCTGACGATCTTGCTGCGCTCGTCCAGATCAGCCCAGATTGCCAGCTGGAACGAGGTACGTCCGAGCGTCTCCTCACGAGACCAGCCCATGAGCGCCTCCCAACGATCGTTTACTTCGACGAATTCCATGCTCGAACGTCGCACCACCGTCAAGGCATCCGGGATCAACTGGAAAACCCGTTCAAACATCTCCTCGCGTTCCTGCAGGCGTGATTGCACCTGCACCAGTTCGCTCTCTGCTGATACGTCGCGCGAGACCACCATCAGAAGCCGCTCGCCGCCCGATTCGAAGGTGCGCGCCGACAATTCGGCCTCGATGGTGGACCCGTCGCTGCGCTGCATGCGCGCGCGCATACCGCGCACCAGGCCACCGCCCTGCTTGAGCTCTCGAAGCAGGCGTTCGCGGTCGCTGTCGTCGGTAAACAAGCCCAGCTCGGCCGCGGTCTTGCCGCGTATTTCCTCACTGGTGTAGCCGTAAGTCGGTTTCCAGGCGGCATTGGCCTCGATGATTTTGCCGTCGCCGCGTCGCGTTACGCTAATGGTGGTGGGCACGAGGTCAAGAATCCGCTCGAGCCGCTCTTCGCGATCGCGTAGTGCCTGCTCGGCGCTCGACGCGCGGTTAAGCAGGCCGCCAAGCCGGTCCGCCAGCGCTACAACCTGACGACGTTCGTCGCCGAGGACCGCAACCAGGAGCATCAAGCCGATGCCATAGTCAGCAAGCGCGCCGACCGCAAATCCAGTGGGCAAGAGCGCGGGCATCAGACGCACGATGGGGTAATCAAGCAGGTGCAGCCCACGAATAGCGATCAGCGTGGCGACCGCAAGATAGGCGCGCCCGCCGCCAGCTGCGGCTTCGAGTTGGTAACGTCGCGCAAAGCCTGCTGCTAGCCCGAGCAGAAGCAGGCCGGCTACGCCGTATTGGGGCACGGCAAACCAGGGATACGGCACAGCTTCGAATCCCGCGCCGGTAATCCAGAGTGTCACCAGCGCGCACAGCGCGAGGATCCGGCTTCGATAGGCGGGCAGACCGTTCAGGCTGCGACCACCAAACCACATGAATGACATAAACCCAAGCAGGCAGATGTCCGAGATGAATCCTGCCCAGACTTGCCCATCAATTTGCATCAGTTGCGTGAACAAACGCACAACGTTAAAGGCGTAAGCCGCGCTAAAGTAGCCTAATGCCTCGCGCCTGGATGCACTGCTCCAAAGGGCAAGCAAAGCCAGGCAGAGAATCGCGGAGGCGACGAGCGATGTGCCGAGGGCCAACTGCAGCGCCGACATATCCATGAGCATGTCCCTGTGCAGCCACGCCGCGAGTCAAGCGCGCGGAGTGTCAATCGCGATTTAAGCAGTCATACTTAGGGGGGTGTCGAAACCCACCGAGTTCAAGCTATCATAACCCCGAGGCGTTAGCGGAATCAGGAATCATGAAACAGCAGCTGCGCAGAAGTTTCAGTCTGGCTCACCCTGTGCGCAATGCAGCCGGGGGGAGTTGGCGATCTGCTGCTGGCAACGGCACCAGCGGCGGCGACGACGAGAACGACGATCTGCTCGACTTCGCTAGTGAAGAAGACGAAGACGGTGAAGTCGAAGGCAATGCGCTGCCGTGGAATATCCTGATTGTCGATGACGACGAGACGGTGCACGCCACCACCGAGCTCGCTTTGGCGGGTGTGGAAATCGGCCGACGTCCCTTGAAACTCTTGCATGCCTATTCGGCAGCAGAGGGACGCGCGCTGATCTCCGGGCAAACCAACATTTCGCTGGTGCTCCTGGACGTTGTGATGGAGACCCAAGATGCCGGTCTCGTGCTCGCGCGTGCAATCCGCGAGGAATTTGGGCGCAACGACTTGCGCATCATTCTGCGCACCGGCCAACCAGGCTATGCACCCGAAGTGGACGTGCGCCGCCACTATGCCATCGATGGCTACGCCACCAAGGACAGCCTGACGCGCAGCCTCTTGATCTCGGCGCTCTCGGACGCGCTGCTTGGACCACCCCGCGGCGAATTGAGCAGTTGACGAGCCGCTGGCGGCTGCGCCGGCCCTAGTCATGCGGGCTAGCACCCCAGCTCTTAAACGGCCGCGCCTGCAGGTTCGAATTCGTATAGCGCGGATCTGCCGATACGTCCTCACCAAGCCAGTCCGGCCGCGCGAATGGGTGATCTTCGGTCGGCAACTCGATTTCCGCGATGATCAAGCCGGCATTCGCATCAAGGAACTCGTCAATCTCCCAAACCAGCGCACCCGTATGAATCCGCGTGCGGTTCTTGCTGATCAGAGGCGCAGGACACAGCTGGGCCAGGAGTTGCTCGGCGTCGGCCACGGGAATCGGATATTCCCACTCGCTGCGGGTAAGGCCCGAGTTGGCACCTTTTAGGGTGAGGAGCGCGCGCGCCGCTTCGATGCGCACGCGCACCACGCCTTCTGGCCGCACGCTGACATAGCCCTGGACGATCCGCACCGTCTCGCCCAGTCCGCGCCAGCCGTCTCCCCGCACGAGGAACTTGCGCTCGATCTCCAGTCCCACATCGACCCCTGTTTGCCCTATTCGCCACCCGGCGCCAGTCCACGCGTCCTATTCCAGGCGTCAGAACTGGTAGGCGACGTGCAAGCTGACAAAGCGACCCATGGCATCGTAGAGCGTGATGTCAAACGGATAGTCGTAGGCATCGAAGGGCGGTTTGCGATCCTGCAGGTTCTGCACGGACGCCATGATTTTCCAGTGCTTGAAGCCGCGATATTCGAGGTAGAGATCGATGGTGCTATTGGATCCGACATTGGCCGCGGCATTGTTGGCGCCCAGACCACCATAGCCGTAGGCGCACGACTGGTAGTAGTAGCAGTTCACCTCGGTATAGCCCGAGGTGACGTTATAGCCGATGCGCTCGACCCATTGCGGATCCTCGAGCGTCACCCCGATGTTGCCGCGCGTGCGCGGCACGGGACCGCCGCCGCCGATCGGCGAGAACTGTAGCCAGCCGTCGGTGCCCGCGTAGTTGGTCAGGGGGCCACCTGGCGTGCCGTTGACCGCCATCTTGTCGACAAAGGTGAAATTCGCATCAAAGCTCAACAGGTGTTCAGCCGGCAAGTGAAAGGCGACGTGCCCGTCGACATCGATGCCCTTGGTGACGACGTCGTAGAGATTTTCGTAGGGAACAGTCACATAGCTGAGGATGCCGCTGGGCGTGCGAAAGATCTGTCCGGGATAAGCAGACGGATCGTCGAGGATAGTCTGGAACGTCGCCTGCTGCGCGACCGCATTGTCGATGTCGATCCGATAGTAGTCGACCGTGAGGCTCGTATCCTTGGTTGGCGAGAAGACCACTCCGAAATCAAAGTTGCCCGACTTTTCGGGTTTCAGATGGGGATTGGCAGTCACCACACCCGCGATGGTTTCGTAGGGACGACCAAGCGGGTCCTGCGGATCGTAGACACTGGTGAAGTAGGTCGAGGAGGCGTTGCTAATCTCAGGCAGCGAAGGCGCCCGAAAGCCGCGTGAGATCGAAGAGCGGAACGTCAGCTCGTCCAGGGGTTGCCAGCGCAGGCTGAATTTTGGCGAGAGATTCTGGCCGGCATCGCTGTAATCCTCCTCGCGCAAGGCGAAGTTCGCATCCAGCGACTTCAGGATCGGGATCTCGAGTTCACCGAAGAGCGCCTCCACGCTGCGTGCGCCGGCCACCTGCGTCACACCAAATCCCAGAATCTGGCCGCTCGTCAATTGCGAATCCGGCACGTTGTCCATCGATTCATGGCGAAACTCATAGCCGATCGCGGCCTGAATCGGACCGGCGGGCAGATTCAGCAACTCCCCGCTGAATTTCAGATCGGCAGTGAAGAGTCGGCTCAGCGCCGTCTGGCTGATATTGCGTCGCAACGCGGCACTGGCGTAGGGGGTCGCTGCAGGATCAAGGAAATCGTAGCTGCCCGTATTCAGAGCCGATTCGAGAGCCTGAACATTGATGGCATTGAAATTGACCTGGGTTACGTCGTTCTCGGAGTACCCGGCACTGGCTTCCCAGTCCCACTTGCTCGAGAGATCGCCGCGCACGCCGCCCGACAGTCGAGCCGTGTCGGAGGCGACCGTGTAGTTGCCGTTGCCAACCGAATTGAAGGCATAGACGAAATCCTGCGGCGCGCCACTTGGATTGCTCGGATTGTTGGCCGGTAGCGTATTGGGAATGACGGTAACGCCTCCTGTGGCCGGATTGTAGGCAACTCCACCCCCGGCCCCCAGTCCCGAAGGCCCACCGGTGGCATAAGTCCTCACATTGGAGAGCAGCAGATCGCTGAATCCGGTTAATTCCGACGAGATCTTGAAAGTGCCATTGGCGACGATCGCCGTGCGTTCGGTCTCCGGAATGTAGTCGGTCTGCGAGGCTTCGTTATAGGCGCAGGTGGTTCCGGTCACCGAAGTCGGGAACAGGCCCATCGACACAACGTGCCCGGGCACGCCGCTACTCCCGCAAGTCGGAAACGCCACTTGAGTAATCGGCAGGTTGGGATTCATGTCGTTCAGGTAGGCACCTGAAGTCGCCCAATTGAAGTTCCCGGCCGGGTTATAGCGAAAATCCTGACCGGAAAGATAGCCGCGCTGCGAGGCAAGCAGTTCGTTGCGCTGCAGATAGCTGATGCCGAGCATGACGTTAAAGCGGTCCGTCTCGAGATTGCCAAAGCCGAGCGTCGCAGTGGTGTCCTTGGTACCCATGCCGCCGTCGGTCGCCTTGCCATACCCCACTTCGACGACGCGTTCCTGGTAGTCACTCCTCAAAACGATGTTGACCACGCCCGCGATTGCATCCGATCCATAGATTGAGGATGCCCCATCCTTGAGGATGTCGATATGGTCGATTGCGTTGGCCGGAATGATATTCAGATCAACGTAGGTGTCCTCCAGATTCTGGGCGAAACCGTAATCGGCGATGCGCCGGCCGTTCAAGAGCACAAGCGTGTTCTTCTGGCTCAGGCCGCGCAGGGCTACGCTGCCGGCCCCGGGAGAAAAGCTGTTGGTAAAGGTTTCGTTGTAGCTCGCGAAGTTCGCGGAAATCGAACGCAGATAATCGGCAACCGTTTCCTTGCCACTACGCTGGATCTGCTCGGCGGTGATCACCTGGACGTTATCAGCGGTCTCGGTATCGCTGCGCTTGATGTTCGAGCCCGTCACCGTGACCCGCTCCGGGGGGATATCGGGCGGATTGGACTGCGCCAACGCCCAGCCGGCGAGACCGAGTGTGACGACAAAGGCGGTAGCATGCGTGGCGCGTTTCCAATTCCTAGCAGGCCTTATCTGGCTTTTTTGCATGGGACTTCTTCTCCCTGGATGTTATGGATTCGGCTGGTTGGCTGTGGGATATCGAATGTCAAAATGCGAAGCAGGGAGTGTGCCAAGCCCGAAAGGGACCGTCCACATTCTCGAGCCGATTTTTCCAATTCGCTGAACAACTAAGCGGTCCGTCGGCCGTCGGTGGAGCGTCCATGTGTCGCGCCGCAAACCGACCAAGGAGAAGAGCCTCAAAATAAATGCTGCGATCGCACAAAAATAATGTTATGATCTTGGCTTGCGGTTATTGATCCAGTCCCCCGACCGCAAGTCAATTCTGACCTTGCGGTCTTCGTGCCGCCTCCCGTCTGCCTCAGACTGGTTCGCCTCCTGGCGACTCGGCAGACCAATTGATACCAAAATCATGTCATTCGATAAGCTCGGCTTGTCCGAGAAACTTGTGCGTGCCGTAACGGACGCAGGCTATACCCAACCCACCCAGATCCAGATGGAGGCCATCCCGGCCATCCTGAAGGGTGGCGATCTGCTCGCAGGCGCGCAAACCGGTACCGGCAAGACGGCCGGATTCACGCTGCCGATGCTCGAGCGCCTCTCGGCAAACCATAACTCGACCTTGCGCGCACCTCGCGCCCTGGTTCTTACCCCGACCCGGGAGCTTGCGGCCCAGGTCGAAGAAAGCGTGCGCACCTACGGGCGCTACACGTCGCTGCGCTCGCGCGCAATTTACGGCGGTGTTGGCATGCATCCCCAGATCACCGCCCTGCGCAAGGGCGTCGACATCCTGGTCGCCACCCCTGGCCGCCTGCTTGACCATGTCCAGCAGCGCACGGTTGATCTGTCCAAGATCGAGATCCTGGTACTGGATGAAGCCGACCGCATGCTCGACATGGGATTTATCCCGGACATCCGACGCATCCTTGCCCTGCTACCCAAGAGCCGTCAGAGCCTCTTGTTCTCGGCGACGTTTTCCGACGAGATCAAGGCGCTCGCCGACACTTTCCTCAACAAGCCTGAGCTTATCCAGGTGCAGCGGCGCAATTCCACCGTGGAAGTGATCGCCCAAAAGGTCCATCCGGTCGATCGGGAACGCAAGCGCGAATTGCTAACGCATCTGATCCGCAGCCAGAACTGGCAGCAAGTACTAGTTTTTACGCGCACCAAGCACGGCGCTGACCGTCTGGCTGAGCAGCTCGACAAGGACCGGATCTCTGCCATGGCGATTCACGGCAACAAGAGCCAGGGTGCGCGCATGCGCGCGCTCGCCGAGTTCAAGTCGAACAAGCTGCAGGTGCTGGTTGCCACCGACATCGCCGCGCGGGGCATCGACATCGACCAGCTGCCGCATGTGGTCAATTTCGATTTGCCCAACGTCGCCGAAGATTACGTGCATCGCATCGGTCGCACCGGTCGTGCCGGGGCCACGGGCGAGGCAATTTCGCTGGTGTGCATCGACGAGCGCAGCCTGTTGCGCGACATCGAGCGCGTCATCAATCGCAAGTTGCCACAGGAAGTGATTACCGGCTTCGCACCGGATCCGAGCGTGCGCGCTGAACCAATTCAGCGTCGATCCGGCGGCCCGGGACGCGCATCGACCCCGAATAACCGGGGCGCGAGCGCCAAGCCCGGGCACGGCGGTCCATGGAAGGGCAACGGCTCGGGTGCAGGCAAGCCTGCCAAGGCAGCCTCAGGTCCGCGCAGCCACGCCCGCGGCAGCGATGCTCGCGGCAGCGATGCACGTAAGCCCGGCCAGGGTCAGGCGGCTCGCAAGACTAGCCACGGCGTACCGCGCGGCGGCTCGTTTGGTAGTCTCGCTTCGGCGAAACGCGGCTAACAGCACCGCGAGATCGCGCGACATCTCAACACGTCGCTGCGCCCCCAACGCCGAGAGACGTTGGGGGCGTTTTATTTTAGTGCGGGTGTTACTACGAAGTTGACCCAAGCCTAACCGGAAAGGTAGGCCTGGCGCGGCTTTCCCTCAATTGGCCGTTCAAATCGGTCCAGCAATAATAGAAATCATTATTTACAATAAGTCTTCCATCAGAAATAATGATTTCTATTATCTCTGTAGAAGGCTGGTAAGCCAGAGACAATAAAAGAAACCATTGTTGACATAATATCGTTAATTGTATATAATGGTTACTATTATGCCTTCTGCCGCTCCCAACCTATACCCTAGTCAGTCCCGACTTCTGCGCGCGCTGGGCGAGCGGCTGCGCACAGCACGTTTGCGTCGTCGCTTCAGCGTGACACTCGTAGCCGAACGCGCCGGCGTCTCTCGACCGACGCTGAACAAAGTGGAGCGTGGCGATAGCTCGGTCACCATGGGGACCTACCTGCGCGTGTTGGCAGTTCTCGGACTTGAGACGGACTTGGAGCAAGTAGGCGCGGCCGACCCGGTTGGGCGGCGGCTACAGGACGCTGAGCTGGCTGTGCCACGTCGTGCGCCAAAGCGGGCGAGCCGTGACACCAAGCTGGGGGGGGCCGCAGCAGACGCCAACGACGACGGCGCGTCATGAACAGGGGAGCAAAACCAGCCGCTGCAGTCTCAGCGACCTTGCCGGAGGGCTTGGAGGTCTGGCTCGACGACGTCACGTGCGGCCCGCTCACCCATTTGGGAAGACTGCACCGCGTGGGAGCAGAGGCGGTGCGCTTCGAGTACTCGCCGCTATGGCTGAAGAATCCCATCGCGTTCGCGCTCGACCCAGAACTGGCTCTGGCCGACGGAAACTTCCATCCGAAGGATTCGAATTTCGGCATCTTCATGGACAGTTGCCCTGACCGTTGGGGACAGGTCCTGATGAAACGGCGCGAAGTGGTAGAAGCCAAGAAGCAGGGGCGCGCGCGTAGAGAGCTGCGCGCCTGGGATTTCTTCCTCGGAGTCGAGGACATCACCCGCATGGGAGCGCTACGGTTCTCGCCATTGCAAAGCGACAAGCAGCTCAAAAGCGGTGCGCCCCCGGAGTTCATCGACGGCAGCTGCCTCGCAAACCAGGCGCTGGCTGCTCCTGCATTGACCCACCTTGGCGAGCTCCAATCCGTCGCTCTGGAGCTCACACGCAGGAACCTTGAGGACCTGGACCTGCTACAACAATGGCTGAAAGTGCTCGTCGCACCCGGAGCCTCTCTTGGCGGGGCTCGGCCTAAGGCCAACCTCAGAGATGGCCATGGACGGCTGTGGATTGCGAAGTTTCCGGCTGCGGACGATGAGCATGACTGGGCGTTGCGCGAGATGTTGTTGCACCGGCTTGCTAAGCAGTTTGGTCTTTGTGTCGCACCTTCGCGATTGGAGCGAATTGGCACGGGTTACCATACCTTCGTGACCCAACGCTTTGACCGCCAGGACGGCCGACGGCGCTTTTTCACGTCGGCCATGGCCTTACTGGGGCGTTCCGACAGCGAAGATTCGTCCTATCTGGATTTGGCCGAGTTCATTGGCGCAAAGCAGGGCACCGCGGGCAAAGTCGCCGAAGACCTGCACGAGCTGTTCCGCCGCGTGCTATTCAACGTCGCCGTTGCCAATCGGGACGACCACCTGCGCAATCACGGCTTCATCCGGGAGAAGGCCGGATGGCGCTTGGCGCCGGCCTACGACATGAATCCCTCGACCAAGAAGGACGCGCACGTGCTCGCTCTGGATGATGCGAGCACGGAGCCAGACTTGAGTACCGTAATGTCGACCGCCGAGTTCTATCAACTCACTCCGGCACAGGCACAAGAAGACTTGACACACCTCAACAAAGTGCTTGCCAGCTGGCAGGACGAGGCCAACAAGCTGGGGCTGTCTGCCGAGGACCGAGCAGAACTTGAGAGCTGTTTTCTGAGCTAAAGAGCTGCCGCGCCGCGCGAAAAGCCCGAATGATGCCGGACTGTCTTGGGTCAACTTCGTAGCAACACCCTTTAGTGCTTGCGGCCGACAGCCGCCTCGCCGAAAGAGCAGTCTTCGAGCACTACGCCTGGGTCAGCAGAAAGCGCCTCTCCCAGGCCCCGATCTCACGCAAGTAGCTCTCATGCTCGAGCGCCTTGACTGAAAGATAGGCGCGCACGAAGTCGGCACCCAAAAGGCGCGCGACCGAAGAGCTGCGCGCCATCTGCTCATGCGCTGCAATCAAGGTGCGAGCGAGCTCGTGCGCGTGATCGTACCCGTTGCCGCTGATGGGTTCGGTCGGTTTGAGCTTCTCCCGCATCCCGGCCAGACCAGCGGCAAGCGTCGCAGCCACCACCAGATAGGGATTCGCGTCGGCCCCGGCGATCCGGTTCTCGATGCGCCTTGCCTCGGGCCCGCTCTTGGGCACTCGCAGACCCGCAGTGCGGTTGTCGTCTCCCCAGTGCAGATTGATGGGCGCCTGACTGCCGCTCACATAGCGACGATAGGAATTCACGAACGGTGCGTAGATCAACATGAGATCAGGCATGTACTTCTGCAGTCCGGCGATGTAGTGCAGAAAGACTTCGCTCGCAGCCCCATCACTGGCAGTAAATATATTGTTGCCGGCCGCGTCGACAATACTTTGGTGCAAATGCATGGAACTGCCCGCCTCCCCCGCAATGGGCTTGGCCATGAACACCGCATTCATGCCGTGTTTTATGGCGATTTCCTTGGCCGCGTACTTGAACAGGAAGGCCTGGTCGGAAACCACGATCGGATCGCCGTGCAAGAGATTGATTTCGTATTGCGTCGTTCCCACCTCGTGAATCCAGGTGTCTCCGGCGATGCCAAGCATATCGATGGCCGCATGAAACTCGTCCCAGAACGGCGCCAGCTCATTGAGCATGTTCATGCTATAGGCCGATTGCCCGGCTTCGGTGCGGCCACCACGGCCGATCGGTGGCACGAGCGGCTGTGTCGGGTCGGTGCTTGCCGCCGTGAGGTAGAACTCGATCTCGGGTGCGACCACAGGAGTCAGTCCCACGCCCTGATACTGTTCGACGACTGACTTTAAAACCGAGCGCGGTGCAAAGGCACACAGTTCCCCGTTCAATTCGACGCAGTCGTGAATCGCGAGATAGCGCGGCACGCTCGCCCAGGGTACGCGCTTGACGGTCGCGTAATCGGGCACCAGGCGAACATCGGGGTCCTCATCCGGGAAGATCGCAGCGTATGAGTAGTCACCGGTGACGCATTGCATGGAAATCGCCTGCGCGATCCGTAGCTCGCGACCTTCGGCGAACGCTGTGGCCGGCATGAGCTTGCCGCGTGGGTAGCCGCTTACGTCCGGGAAAATGCATTCGACGTCGCGCACACCTTCAAGCTTGAACTGATTGGCGAGGCTGGCGATCGGATTGGTTGCATCCATGGGATCCTTGAATACGATGAGGCAGTGCACAAACCGGCGCGCCGAATCACAGTGGCGCGCGGGCCTGCTTACCTTAGCATATCGCGCTCCCTGCGGAACTGCACTCGGCTTTCTTGAAGCCCGTATTCCCGGGCACTCATCGAAAGAAGTCCGGCTGGCTTCGCGTATTATTGGCGTAGAACCCGATGCATATGACTCGCATCGAGGTCGATTTCCGCAAGGCCTTGCACCGGATTGAACTGGGATGACAGTAAAGACCATCGCAGAATTGTTCGGGATCGAATACCCGCTGATTCAAGCGCCCATGGCCGGAGTCCAGACCAGCGCGCTGTGCATTGCGGTCTCGAACGCAGGCGGCCTCGGCTCGCTGCCCTGCGCAATGCTGACTCCCGAGGCCATGCGCGCCGAATTCGAGCTAATTCGCAAGTCGACGGACAAACCCTATAACGTCAACTTCTTCTGTCACACGCCACCTGTTTCCAACGCGAGTCAACAAGCACGGTGGCTTTCGGCGCTCTCGCCCTACTACCGTGAGTTCCATATAGCGCTCGACACTCCATCAACTGGCTCGGGTCGGGCCCCCTTTGATGAACTCGCCGCTGACTTGCTCGCTGAGTTCAAGCCTGCCGTCGTAAGCTTTCATTTCGGTCTTCCGGCGCCGTCGCTTCTCGCTCGCGTCCGAGAGTCTGGGGCAAAGATCCTCTCATCGGCGACTACGGTTAACGAGGCCCTGTGGCTGCAGGATCACGGGGTCAACGCGATAATCGCCCAGGGTCTGGAAGCCGGAGGTCATCGCGGCACATTCCTCACCGACGACATGGACTCCCAACTGGGTAGCTTTGCGCTAGTGCCGCAAATAGTGGATCGCGTGAACGTGCCGGTCATCGCCGCGGGCGGGTTGGCGGGTCCACGGGAGATCGCGGCGGCGATGCAGCTTGGCGCAGCGGGCGTACAGATAGGAACGAGCTACCTGTTAGCCACCGAAGCGACCACGAGTGCCGTGCATCGAGCCGCACTCAAAGTCACCCCGGTCTCGACGGCACTGACTAACGTCTTTAGCGGACGGCCGGCGCGCGGGATCGTGAATCGCACCATGCGCGAGCTCGGCCCGATGTCGCATGAAACACCCGAATTTCCTCTCGCCTCAGGCGCGATCGCTCCCTTGCGGCGCAAGGCAGAGGCGGCTGGCTCGGGTGATTTCTCACCCATGTGGTGCGGACAGAATGCAAGCGGTTGTCGCGAAGCCGCGGCCTTCGAGATCACCAGAGCTTTGGCAGAGGGATTTAAGTTGTAATGGAAGCTACGGGTAACTGCGATCGACTTCGCGTCAGACCCACTCGGCGCTGACGCACCAGCACCATGCGCATGCAAGCATCGATGAATGTCTCGGCGCGGGACTTGACCCGAGAATGTCTCTGGCGACCTCACCTCGCGACATTAATCCTTCAAGGCAGTTTCATAGTCCTGGCCGCCGTAAAAGACCCCTAGGGATTCTCTGAACAGGTCACTTTGACTGCGCGATCTTGCATGAGCGGCGATCAAATATTTGCGATGAGCACAGATTTCAACGGGACTGGGCCTCAGGAGACGGCTTATTCCGCTGCTTTTGCCCCGTTACGCTCGC
>CAJCHO010000012.1 GCA_903970145.1 Mycobacteriaceae bacterium
GTGCCAGCACCTCGGGGGCAGAAACCGGTGCGTCCCTGCGAAAGGCGAGCGACCAGACGCTGGTGTCGACCAGCAGGGTCATCGACGTGAACGCTCGGCCTTGTAGTCGAAGTCGGTGTCCCATTCCAGCTTGCCCATCAGATCAAGCAGGTGTTTCTGCTTCCGGCGAGCGATGAATTCCTCCAGAGCGCGCGTGACTGCGGCCTTCTTGGTGCGCTCACCGCTCACTTTGAGGGCTTGCTCGATGAGCTTGGGGTCGAGCGAAAGATTGGTAGCCATGTGTCACCTCTCACACACAAATCTACACACTGAGCTGGCCGCGGACAACTGGAGCCGCTAAGGAATTAAGTTGCACTTGCGGCGAAAAGCCGTGGATTTCTCTGGCTGCGAACAGCATCCCTCGCAGGCCGCATGGCGCAGTGGCTTCACATTAGGCGGCTTCCTCTGACTTGCCGCCCACAGGGGCAATGAATTCGCTGATCCGGTCAGTCAGTCCGGAAACTTCAGCGCCTCCATGATCGCCCGGTAGCGCGGTTCGTTGAGCAACGGATCAAAGAAAGGATTGACTTTCGTGTACGCGAGATACGGGTCGCGGTTCCGCATCGCCGTATCAAGCCAATCGAGCGCGCGGCCAGTGTCGCCCCACTGCGCGTAGATATCGGCGTATCCCTCGGCAAGGTGGTCTCCCCCAAGGATGCGGACCTTGGCAAGCATCGCCTCGGCTTCGGTGTGTTGCCCGAGCTTGTCGTAAATCATTGCCAGGCACCACGGTCCGTTGACGTCGCCCGCTCTTACGCACGTGGCGCGGGCGCGCCCGAAGTCGCCGCTCAGGTAGTAAGCGATTCCAAGCCACATGTTGACCGACACGTCGTCCTGACCTAGCGCCTTGGCATCCGTGAAGGCTCGTATGGCGTCGGCGTAGCGCCGACGCAAACGTCAAAGACACCCCGAGCCCGAAATGGTTCGTGGAATTCAGCGGATCCAACACCAGCAGGCGGTGCGCGGCGGCCAGGCCGGCCTCAGTGCGGCCGATCAGGACCGCGAATGCGCCGTACTCTCTCAATACTCTTGCATCCCCCGGCGCGAGCGCGAGCGCGCGTTCGTATTGCTGAAGTGCGCTCTTGAGCTCGAGAGACCCGGCGAAGAAATTGGCCAGTGCCAGGTGGCTGTCGGCAAGATCGGGCGCCAGGGCAATCGCTTTGCGCGCATCGCTCTGTCCGTTGCTGAAGTAGTCACTGACACCGGGTCCCGCCACCAACGCCCGGGCGAAATCCGTGAATGCGAGTGACCGGCCGGCGTAGGCGAGGGCGTAATCGGGATCCGCATGAATGGCCTCCGAGTAAGCATCGACAGCTGATTGCAGGCCCTCTTTGTTCAGACCTCCCGCGGCCAGGTTCGCCGGTACGAAGCGCCGGTACGCATTCGAGGCGCGCAGGCAGCAACTCGATGCTACACCGTTGTTCGCAGCCGGCGACCGCGACCTCATCGCCCGCGCCAATGCACTGCGATTGTTTCCGAGGCTGGTGTACGCGAGCTGACGGCGTGACGCTCACGTCAGTCGGCTGACGCTGTTCGGCTCGCTGCTCTTGATCCGAAACGCTGGGGAATGTAGTGTGATTCCGCCAGGCAAGACGGAAGCAGTCGACATGAAGGCAATATGGAACGGTAAAGTGATCGCGGAGTCTCAAGACACCGTCGTGGTGGAAGGTAACCACTACTTTCCACTCGCCTCGGTCGATGCCGCGCTGCTCGAGCCCAGCACGCACACCAGCATGTGCCCATGGAAGGGTACGGCGAGCTACTACACACTGAACGTCGGGGGCAAGCGGAACCCGGACGCAGTGTGGTACTACGCAGAGCCTAAGGACGCAGCGCGCCAGATCAAGGGTCGCGTAGGCTTCTGGAAAGGTGTCAGCGTCGTCGCCTAGTGCGCCGCTTTCTCGCGGCTTTTCGGCTCAGCGCAACGCTGCAGCGAGGATCAGCCGCGCCTTCTCCCAGTCGCGCTGCACCGTGCGTCCGGTGACACCCAGTGTTTCAGCGATTTCCTGCTCGCTGTAGCCGCCAAAGTAGCGCATCTCGGCAACCTGGGCCAACCGCGCATCCGCCTGCGCGAGCGCCTCGAGTGCCTCGTGCACGGCCAGCACCGTCTGCTCGGCGTCAGGGGCTTGAGCCCCCAGACCGTGAGATAGGGTCAGTGGGACTTGATCTCCGCCGCGCTTCTGCGCTACGCGCTCGCGCACGCTGTTGACGATCACCGAACGCATCACCTGGGAAGCATAGGCGAAGAAGGCACGCCGATCTTCGGCGCGCAGCTCCCCCGCGTTCATGAATCGCAGGTACGACTCATGCACCAGGCAGGTCGTATCGAGCACCGTATCGCGCCCCCCGTCGCGCAGCCGCGCATGCGCCAGCCGGTGCAGTTCATCGTAAGCGGTTGCAAAAAGCGCGTCGCGCGCTCCCGCATCTCCCGCCTGGACCCGTCCCAGCAGCTCGGTGAGTTGACTCATTGGCAGCCAAGTTAACGCCTTCCCTGGGAGCTGCGCCACATCATCTGCAGATCGAGATGGCCGTGCGGATCGAGATAGCCGCGCCCGGCATGCGGCAATCGACGATTGAGCACCGGCCGAACATTGCCGAAACCGCGGCGTACCGGGCACACTACCCCGATGCACGAGATGGGGAGAGCGTTGCGTCTGTTGGCCCTCATTTGGGCCATGGTGGCGTGGTTTGCGGCATCGCCGGTCGCGGCCGCCGCGGCGTCTGGTGTCGACGCGCCCGACGGCGGATTGGCCCACGCCCGCGCGGCAATCGAGGCGCACCGTGCAAAACCCGTGTTCCGGTCGCCGGGACCCCCTTTCGATGCGCGCAAATGCGCCGCGGGCAAGAAGCAGCTGTCGATCCCGAATATCTCCTCCAATCCGTTCCTGAAAGGGATCATCGACCACGAAATCGCCGCGGGCCGCGAGGTCGGACTCGCCGTGCAGGAGTGGCAGAACCAGGGACAGCCCAGTCAATGGGCACAGGGCATCGAGTTTGCGCGGAAAAACGGCTTTCAGATCGTGGATCTGATCTCCGGGATCGATCCGCGGATCCTGGAGCCACAGATCAAGCTCGCGGCACAGTCGGGCGTCAAGACGATGACCAGTCATTTCTATGACCCGACGCAGACGGTGGACCCGCTGGTCGCCGCGTCGCTGCCGGTCAGTTTCAACACGGTGGGCAAGCTGCTCGCGGATTGGGCCATCCTGAGGACCGACGGCCACGCCAATGTCGTAATCATCATGAGTTCCGAAGTGCCGCCGACGGAGCCGCTGGTGCGGGGAATCACCTCGGAGCTGCAGCAATACTGCCCGGCGTGCAAGGTGGTGCGCGAGATCAACGTCGGCATCACCGAGTGGGCGACGAAGATCGGCCCCTCGGTGCAATCCACGTTGCTGGCCGATCCCAGCGTCAATTTCATCCTGCCG
>CAJCHO010000013.1 GCA_903970145.1 Mycobacteriaceae bacterium
GGTGCTGCCTCGATCCCGCTGGCTGGCGTGATCCCGGGCTTCAAGGAAGGCCTGCAGCTGATGCAGGTCGGTGGCCACTACAAGCTGTTCATTCCGTCGAGCCTGGCCTACGGCGCGCAGCCGCAGGGCCCGATGCCGCCGAATGCCACGCTGATCTTCGACGTGACCTTGGTCAAGACCGGTCCGACGCCGGCTGGCGCCGCCCCGGGTGGCGCCGCTCCGGGTGGTCCGGGCGGTCAGTAATCGACTCCGGTTTGATCGAACAAGTTTGATCAAACTCACGGCAAGGGCGCGAAGCGATTCGCGCCCTTCGCTTTTTGGCCGACGGCGATTCGATGCGTTAACTGCGGCTGGGTAGAATGCTGGGCTGAAACTTTAGAGAAGTCGTTCCACTCATGATGAAGATCACCATTTTCGGTACCGGCTACGTAGGACTCGTCACCGGCGCCTGCTTGGCCGAGATGGGCAACCAGGTTGTTTGCGTCGATATCGACAGCGCCAAGGTCGAACGCTTGAAGCGTGGTGAGATTCCGATCTATGAGCCGGGCCTGGAAGCCATCGTCAGGCGAAACCACGCAAGCGGCCAGCTGGATTTCACCACCGAAGCGGCGATGGCTATCGCCCATGGCGACATCATTTTCATTGCGGTCGGTACGCCACCCGATGAGGACGGCAGTGCTGATCTGAAGTACGTGCTGGAAGTGGCCCGATCTATCGGCAGACATCTGAATCGCTACGCGGTCGTGGTCAACAAGTCGACCGTCCCGGTGGGCACCGCTGACCGTGTGCGTGCCGCCGTCGACGCTGAGCTGGCCAAGCGCCCTGCCAGGGTCGAGTTCGACGTGGTGTCCAATCCCGAGTTTTTGAAAGAAGGTGCTGCCGTCGAAGACTGCCTGCGGCCTGACCGCATCATCGTGGGCGCGTCCAGCGAGCGCGCCGTGGCAGTGCTGCGCAAACTGTATGCGCCGTTCAATCGCAATCACGACCGCATGGTGGTGATGGACGAGCGTTCGGCTGAGCTGACCAAGTACGCGGCCAATGCGATGCTGGCGACCAAGATTAGTTTTATGAATGAGATCGCCAATATCGCCGAACGCGTCGGCGCCGACGTGGAGCTCGTGCGTCAGGGCATCGGCTCGGATCCGCGCATCGGCTACCACTTTATTTACCCAGGCGCAGGCTACGGCGGCTCGTGTTTTCCCAAGGACGTGCAGGCGCTAGAGCGAACCGCCCGCGGTTATGGTTATGACGCAAAGTTGCTGACGGCCGTCGAGGTAGTCAATCGGCAGCAGAAGGACAAGCTCTTCGAGCTGATCACTCGGCATTTCAACGGTGTATTGAGCGGGCGGACCATCGCCCTGTGGGGGCTGGCCTTTAAGCCCAACACTGACGATATGCGTGAGGCGTCGAGCCGCTTTTTGATGGAGGCGCTGTGGAAGGTGGGCGCAAACGTTCGCGCATTCGACCCACAGGCTAGCGAAGAAACGCATCGGCTGTACGGCGATCGGCCCGATTTGGTGCTTTGCCCGAATGCCTACGATGCGCTGCAAGGTGCCGACGTGCTCGCCGTTGTCACCGAATGGAAGGCGTTTCGCAGCCCGGACTTTCAACGCATCGGCAGTCTGCTCGGCGAGAAGGCGATCTTCGACGGCCGCAACCTCTATGATCCCGCTGCGGTGGAAGATGCCGGGGTTGCCTACTACGGCATCGGTCGCGGTCGCAGTTTGCAATTGAGTGCGCGGGGATGAATGGATGAACGCATTTATCGATACCCTCGAACAGCGGCTGACCGAGATGGAGGTCAAGCTCACCTTTATCGATGACGCGGTGCAGGCGCTGGCATCCGCCGACGCCGATCAGTCTTTGCGCATCGCCTCGCTGGAACGCGCGTTGCGCGATTTGCGCGGCGAGCTTTCCTCGATGCGCATCGGCAACGCGGACGATCCGCACAGCGAGCCGCCACCGCCGCACTACTGATTCTTGCGATAGCGACCAGACCACCGACCTCGATCACGGATAGCCAGTATGGCCGATTCTCTCCGCGACCTGCTGCTGAAAAGCGGCATCGTCAAACAGCTGCACGACAGCAAGCCCAAGCCGCCGCCGCAAAGCGGCCGGCCTGCACACAAGGGTGCCAAGCCGGCGAATAGCGGCGGCAAGCCGCATCCGTCGCAAAATAAAAACGCGTCGCGACCGCCAAGCAAGGATCAAAGCGACATCGATCTGGCCAAGGCTTACGCGATTCGCGCGCAGACCGAAGCGAACGAGCGCAAGCGCGTCGAGCAGGAGGCGGCCGAGCAGGCGCGCCTGAAGCGCGAGCGCAAGCTGAAGATCCAGCAGCTGCTCGAAGGCAAGACGCTCAACAAGCCCGAGGCCGATCAGCCGCGCAACTTCGAGTACGGCGGCAAGATCCGTCGCGTGTTCGTGGATGACGCGCAGCTGGTGGCGCTCAATGCCGGCGAGCTCGGCGTGGTGCAGCAGGTGGGACGCTACTTTCTGGTGACGCGCGATATCGCCGAA
>CAJCHO010000014.1 GCA_903970145.1 Mycobacteriaceae bacterium
ATGCCGCCGGGCGCCACGATCGACGTTGACCCGCCACTGGAAAGCGTAATGCCACCGGCCTGATACGAGCCGGTCGCTGTCAGGTTCAGCGTGTTGCCGACGCTGATATTGCCGGTCGCGAAGCTAGTGCCGCTGATCGTGGCCGAGCCGTCAGGCGCGGACAGCGTGCCGGTATCGAGGCCCGTGCCGCTTACGGTCAGATCGCCATTTAGCGCGGTGATGTTGCCGGTATGGAGCGCGCCGCCGGCGACCAGGACCTGGTAGGCCGAGATGGCACCTGCTGCCAGGGTGCCGCTACCGGCATTCAAGTTCACCGTGTCGGTGTAGTAGTAGGGACTGGTGTCGCCCCCGGTGATGGCGCCGGAGCCGCCGGCGATATTCATACTCGTTGCCGACGTCAGGAAGACCGACGTAGCGCTCGTTACCGCGCCCGTGGTAGTCAGACTCCCCGTCGCCGTCAGGTGCATCTCATCCGTGATGTAGCCGTACTCGCCGGTCACCGGATCATAGATATACCCCGAAGCATAGCCGCGCAGCGTGCCCGTCGAGTTGACCGTGCCGAGCGCTACATTGGCTCCGCTGACGTTGATCGAGGCGGCGTTCAGATTGAGCGCCGTGATGTCGCCACCACTGATGTTCAGGCTATTTCCGGTCTGGACCGCAGAAGTTACGTTCCCGAGACTCACAGCTCCAGTCGCCCCGGCAGTAAGACTGACGTAACCTGCGTTGATGTTGTTGGTACCGGCCTGCAACTGGGTCAGGGCACCGCCGGACCGAAGCAGCACTTCATTAAGGCCCGCGGTGGTCAGATTGATATCGCCAAAGCTCAGCGAGCTGGTACCGCTCGCCGTAAAACTGAACTCATTGAGCGTGTCGGCGGACTGCTGGACGTTGCCGATGGTAATCGTGGATCCGTTGCTTACCGCATTGACCGAGAGGTCCTTGGAGACGAAGCTTGCAGTGCCGCCAGAACCCATGCCCGCCGCCGACGCGCCCAGCTCGACACCGGTCACGGCGAGGAGCGTACCCGTGGGAGTCTCAGCGGTCACGTCAAAACTTCCAGCATCCGAATAGACCAGGATCTCGCCATTGGTGTCGACGATCACCGGCTTGCCCGTGGCGCCAACGCTGGTTCCGGCGGTCAGGCTCACTTCACTGGCTGCGCCGGCCTGAACGACCAGCGGATGGACGAAGGTCGGATTTCCGATGGCCCCGCCAGCAGTCAGCGTTGCATTGCCCGTCGTGACGATGTCCGCCGTCGCACTGTCAGCTGTCGGCGCGATCGAACCCGTCGCCGTAAGACTTACCGCGCCGCCCCCGCCAGCAGCGCTGATCGAATTGTAGGAAATGTTGCCACCCGACGAAATCGTCACCGAGCCATTGGTCGAAGTCAGGCCCTGCAGAGACACGTTATTCTGGCTTGCGGACAGTGCGATGTCGTAGCCCACAGTGGTCGCCGCACTAGCGACGATGGTACCCGTTCCGTAATTGCTCACGCTAAGGTCGCCCGCCACATCGGTCGTCCCAAGCAGGATCGAACTCGTTCGCGGATTGGTCGAGGCATAGCCGTAATTCGCTGCGCTCAGGCTCGCGCTACCGGTCGCCGTCAGGTTGGTGACCGAGATGTTGCCGTTGTCCGACGAAGTGAGATAGACGCTGCCATTGCCACCGGCATCGAGCGTACCGGCGGTGATCGGGCTCTGGTTGGTACATGAAGTGTTGTAGTAACTGCAGTTTCCCGAACTGAAATAGATGCTGCCACCCGATGTCGTCGCAGACGTCACCGAAATCGCGCCGCTGGCGCTCACCGACAGGCTCTGTGCGGCGACGGTGCCAAGAGTCGCCCCGCCGGCCGCATTCAGGCTGATCGGTCCGGGTATGTTCAGCGTCGTCGATTGGATTCCGCCGTTGGTCACCTGCACGCTCAGACCACCGGCAAACCCGCCGCTGGCGACGGCATTGATATCGAGTGCCGAGCCGCCATTGCCAAGGCTAAACGAGCTCAGATTCGAGGCGCCTTTGATCGAACTGGCCCCGAGCGCTGCGACCGTACCCGAGAGCTCGATCTGGTTGACGCTCGGGCTACCTGACAGAGAGATGATTGCCGGCGCCCCGAGACCGCTTAGCTCCAGGACCGGCGATGCAACGACCAGGGGAGCACCGACCGCGCCGATGGACCCCGTGCTACCACCTGCAGAAATATCGAGTGACGAACCCGTAATGCCGCCGCCGGCGACCTGTACGACGCCATCGCCCGCACTCAGGTACACGCCGCCACTGCCATCGATCGAGCCTAGTCTCAGTGGCGTGCCGGCGCTCGCGATGAGCTGCACGTAGGAAGCTGTGGAGCTGGCGTTGATGACCGTTGCCGCGCTTACCGTGTCGGACTGAGAACCTGCGGACTTGAGATCGATCGTGCCGCCGACGAGGACGTTGCTGTACAGGCTACCAGCTGGCGCAGCGAGGCTCACTTCTCCCGAACCCGCGTTGACGTGGGCCGAGCTGATCGATCCGCTCGAAGTGCTCAGGCTTACCGCGCCACCGCTCGATGAGATTGCCGCGTCATAGGACAGGCCTCCGGTGACTGCGATGGTGACGCCACCGCCCGCGGTCGAGATGGTGCCTGGACCTGCCACCGTATAACCGGTTAGCGTGATCGATCCGCCTTTGGTCGCCAGAGGGTCGTTGAGCAGGATCGAGCCACTCGGATTGGCCAGACCGGCCTCGACCGTCAGGCTTGAACCGGTGAATGTGGTTGGGGTATTGAAGTAGACATTGCGCGCGGCCTCGAGGACCACATTACCGTTCACCAGATTCAGCCCTGCTGGCGAGATCGTGACGACATTCCCCTCGAATTCGGTGAACTGGCTGACCACCGATGGCAGGACACCGCCATTGGCCGAGACGATGATATCCAGCGGATCAAGCAGCAGCGAGCCGCGCGCCCCCTGACTCGCCCCAAGGTCAGCTGCACCGGTGAACTCCAGAGTCTGTTTGCCCGAAACCTCGGCCGAACCGCCATTGCCGCCAGCGGCTCCGCCCACCGCTGACAGCGAGCCGTAATACTGGGTGTTTTCATTAGACCAGACGACGATCTTGCCGCCATTGCCGCTACCGGTCGCGTCAGCGATCAGGCTGGCGCCCTGGCCCACGTAGGTAAGGCTGGCGTCCTGGACCCTAGCGTTGGCGCCATGCAGATCGCCTCCAACCAGGATCTCACCGCCACCGGACAGGCCCGAGGCATTCACGAGACTGCCGGACTCGACCCCGACGCGGTTGCCGAGCAATTCGATGCTTCCGCCCTTCCCGCTGGCGCCGCTCGCAAGGACCTGCCCGGACACCTCGGTGGTACCGAGGGTGCTTTGAATCGTGATCGAGCCGCCGGACGCTCCATTGCTCTGGGTCACGCTGCCGATACCAAGATTCACTTCGCTCGTGCCAACCAGGCGGATCGAACCCGATGCGTCGGCAACCATGCCATCCGCGCGGACCACTCCGTCCTGCTGCAGACTACCTGCAAATACCTGCACCGTTCCGCTGTCGGCGATCAGCTTGCCCAGATTGATCACCGAATCACTTGGCGCCTGGACCTCGAAACTGATATCGGCGAAATCACTACTGGATATCTGCACCTTGCGTCCAGCGGCGAGGAGCAATTGGCCGCCCGGCGCGAAAATCACGCCGCTGTTTTCGATGTTCGGCGCGATCAATGCGATCTGCCCGCCGGGCCCCACCGAAATCATGCCCTGATTCTCGATCGCGCCGGCGTTGCCGGCAGCGAAGAACTTGAGCTTGCCCGCCAGAAAATCAGCGTCGGCGATATCGAGTGTCGAGGCGATGAATCCGTTGGTATCGATGCGCCCGCCGACGCCAATCACGATTCCGTTGGGATTGATCAGGAAGATGCGACCGTTGGCCTGTAGCTGCCCGAGGATCTCCGAGGCCTCCGCGCCGACCACGCGATTGAGCACGGCGCTATTGGCCGAAGGCTCGATGAAGCGTGTCACCTGACCAGCGCCGATCGAGAACTGGTTCCAGTTGATGATCGCCCCGTTCGAGGCCTGGATCTGGGTCGTCGAGGTATTGGGCTGGCTGATCGTCACCTGACCGTTGACGACGACCGCTCCGGTCGGGCCGGCGACTGCGCGGTCTGAAAATGCCAGGTGGATCGACAAGGCAAGTATTGCACCCTGACGCAACTTAAATGCCGGACCACGCGCCATGCGAACCCCTTGACGCCGATTCGGTTTGCGCCCTGCGTGGCCTCGGCTTGGGCGGCAGGAACGCGGGGCAGAATCGACGAGCGCTGCAAGCAGATACGTTGAAGTGACCAGCGGCCCGGTGGCATCTTGGCTCACTCGTGCCGCGGCGTTCCCTGAATCATTGGATCGGTCCCGCAAGTCATTTGTCCGCTTACCGAACCGATAGCAAACTCTAACAGATGACGCCAGGGAATTACCGTGTCAAAGTTCGCAAAAACCCCCAAAAAAGCTGGGTGAAATCCCTAGTTGGGGGGAATTTTGACGGTTGAGCGAGTTAGACGCCAATTGCTGCGGCAGGACTGACGATTTGGCCAACGATCAGGCGGGCCTGACCCAGGGGTCTGAAAGAATCGGGCGGCCTGAGATTCGAGCGAGGGGCAGCGAGGGCCCCGATCACGACTGCTGAGTCCAGGTCTTGCGAGACGCGGCTCGCGGCATGAAGCCGGGCCGGCGAGCTGGTCAGCGCGCCTTGCGCCGCGGCCCCAAGGCCTTTAGCAAGAACACGATGTTGCGAAGATTGAATCCGTAGCTGACGAATTCGATGAGCTCCGGCAGATGCGGCCTGATTCCGTAAAAGTCGCCGAACACCTGCAGCAGGAGTTCCTGCTTGAGGCGCGCGCTCAGATCAGCGTTCTTCGCGAGGACCTGATGGTAGCCAAGCAGAATGCGGTCGCGGGTACGTCTCGAGCGCCGCCCAGGTCTCGGTTCATCATCGAACAGGTAGGTGGCGACGTCCAACAACCTCGCAGGTCCGTACTTTCTTACGAGTCGCAAATATAGTTCCAGGTCGTCCCAGGCGACCAGTTCCTCGTCGTAGCACCCCACCTCGATCATGCGCTCGCGCGTGACAAACATCTGGTTGCCAATCACATTGCGCCGTATCAGATGCTCGAATCGCGCCGAGCCCAGCTTCTCGCTGCGCTTGATCTGGCCACCACGCCGCACCAGATCTTGTGAGTACACGCAGGAGAACTGTTCGCCGCCGCTCTCCAGGATCTGCCAGAACTCAAGGAAGCCCTGAATTCGATTTGGCAGCAGCTCGTCATCGTCGTCGAGTCCCGTAATGAAGCTACCCTTGGCCGTGCGAATCGCCCGATTGCGAGAACGACACACGCCGATGGATTGGTCGTTGCGAAGCACCCTGACCCGGGGATCTCGTGCGCCGATACTGCGCAAGAACTCCGCGGTGTCATCGGTCGATCCGTCATCGACAACCAGCACTTCGAGCTCCGTATGGGTCTGCGCAAGCACCGATTCAAGTGCCTTGCTAAGCAGCACTCGCCGATTTTTTGTCGGGATGAAGACAGAGACCAACACCGCAGTTTTCCTCCGGTCGAGTAAATCCTGGACGAACCAGGTCCCGTCAATTCAAGGCGGGCAATCACCCCGGATCAGCATGAACTTGCCCTGTCTGACCGAGAAGCTAGCGAGCTGACCAGACTCAGGGAGCCGCATTGGTGCCTTCGCGGTTCCCCCGCAGCACTCGCGCGAACTGGATCAACTCGCGAGTAAAGCGGGGCGCCAATAGCCACAGTGCCGCAAGGTACACCAAAGACCCGGCAGTGATCATTAACGCCAGATAAGCAACGCCATTCGTAAAGGTGAGTACCCAGGGACGGGCGCCCCACAGCAGCCCGGACATGACCAACGCTGAAACGAGCGGGGGCCAGAGCCTTGCGACAAGATCCCGCAGGCGCACCCCGGTCAGGGAAATCAGCATGCTTACCTGGAAGGGAACAAGCAGATAGATGCGCGACACATAGGCTATCGCTACCGCGAGCAAGCCATAGGGAACGGCGATGATCGTCAGGGTGATGCCGACGACGATATGCATTGCTGCCAGTTTGAGGGTCGCCCCCGGTCGGCCAATCGCAGAAAACGCCGGTACGCTTGCAGTATTGATGGCGTGTGAGAGAAAACCAAGCGATAACACCTGTGCGACAGGAACGGCTTCTGCCCAGCGGCTGCCAAATAGAAAGGGTATCGCCTCGGGCGCCAAGACTCCGAAGCCAAGGAAGGCTGGGCACACGATCAATCCGATCACCGAGTTATAGCGCAGGATTGCACTGGCAAGTCCATTTCGGTCGTGTTGCAGGGGAGCGAGGGTGGACAGCGCGCTGGAGGCAAATGGGGCGACCGAGAATTGGATCAGCATATCGATCGCGCGAAAGCTCAATCGAAAAACGCCCACGCTCGCCGCATTCAATCCGCGACCGATTATGAAGTCCTGTGAGCGGACCACCACGAACCAGGACGCTTGCGTGAGCATGATCTTGCCGCTGAACTTGATCACGCCGATCGTGCGACCCCAGTTCAGTCGCAATCTGGGCATCCAGCGAAAGGCCTGCCAGGCCATCAATGTCGAGAGCGTCTCGGTGACGGTTCTTTGCAGAACCAGACTCCAGGCTCCCCACCCATAGGCCGCCGCAGTGATCCCCAGAACTCCGCCGCATAAACCAGCGATAAAGACCCGTGCCGCGACCGAGCGATAGCCGAACTCGCGTAACTTTCGGCCGGTGTGAACGCCACCGAGCGCCGAGATGGGTATCACCACCACCACCGCCCAGATCAGGCTGCGTAGCGCCGGTTCGCGAAAGTAAATCGAAAGCGGTATCGCAAGTGCGCTGAGAACGGCAGCGATCGCAACGGCCATCAGAAAATTAGCGCAGAAGATGCTGTCCGCCAATTCCTCGTCGAGATCAGGTTCGCGAACGATCGCGTCGGGAAATCCCGCGCTGGCGAGGAGCTTGCCGAACTCGGCAAACAATAGGGCAAGCGCGAACAGTCCCATCTCCTTGGGACTGATCAGATGCGCGAGGACGAGAAACAGAACGAAGGCAAAGCCCTGTTCGACGAACGCCCGGACCAGGGACCAAAAGATCG
Source organism: Mycobacteriaceae bacterium (assembly GCA_903970145.1). Lineage (GTDB taxonomy): Bacteria > Pseudomonadota > Gammaproteobacteria > Burkholderiales > Burkholderiaceae_D > CAJCHO01. The sequence goes on from CAJCHO010000014.1 coordinate 7,146, forward strand.
AGCCCGCCGTGCGGCGTTTGAGCTCCGCTCGGGATCCGATCACAAAGGCCCGCCCGCCGCGCAATCTGCCAGGCCCAAGTCCGTATGATTCGCCAAGGCCATCACGCGGCAAGCACCGTCTGTCCGCAAATCATCGTCTCGCCCACTGGAAAATTGACATAATCGGCGGGAATGATAGTCTCGCCGCCACGGCCAGCGGTCGGCGGCGGTGGCACGAACGAATGCTAGTCCCTTAATGCGCGCTGCGGTCGAACATTCATGCGAACGCGCAGTTTCGGTTTGCCCGACACTGCGCGCCGTCCCCAACCCGACACGCGCAGCCACCTTGCAAGCCGCATAACGCGCTCCTGGACGAGATTGTAGCGTGACCGGCTGCCCGGGCCGCGGGCCGATCACGAGATACCACGCGCCGCTTTGGGACCGACGAGCGACGCGTCGGTCCTCTGGTAGGCTCGCATCTTGCTAATAACTGAGAATCCATTCTCTAGCGCATTTGAGGGAGCAGTCTTTGAGTCTCGAACCCCCTTCCAGAGAAGACCTCGCGAAACACGCCGCTATCATGGGGCGGATGTCCGCGATGCTCGACGACTTGCTCTCGGTGATTCCGCGGCGATCCAAGATTGTCTATATCGACTACCCGATCCACTTCAATGTGGGCGATCTCTTGATCCACTGGGGCACGGAACGATTCTTCTCGCGGGCCGAGTACCAGGTCAGCGCGAGCTATTCAATTTTTGACCTGTGCCGAACCGACTCGACTAGTCGCCCCGTTATACGTCTGAAAAATTGGGTAGAACCCTATCTCGCTGGCCTGGACAGCGAGACAATCGTTGTATTTCACGGCGGGGGCAACTTCGGCGATCTGTATCCCCATCATCAGGCACTGCGTGAGGCCGTAATCAAAGCATGCCCGTCACGACGTCTGGTCCTGCTACCGCAAAGCATCCACTTTGACGATCCGGTGGAGGAACTCCGAAGCCTCTCCATATTTTCCGCGCACCCGGACTTGCATGCATTTCTACGCGATCAGCCCTCACTTGAGGTATATCGGCGGGTGGTGCCGCGTCACGCGGCTCTATTGCCGGATATGGCTTTCGCACTCTGGGAACTACTTGGCATCGGAGGTACGCAAGCCTCGTCCGGACCGCTTGAACAACAGCGTGTCGACATGGAAGCGACGTCCCCGTCAAGCATCAACTCCGAATCGATGGATTGGTCGGACCTGCTCGCGCTAAGCGACAAGATAGCGCTACTGGTAATTCGCAAGGGCCTTACGCTTGCCCCGAGATGGTTCGCCCCCATACTCCATTCGCTATGGAAGCGCCGGCGTGACCGTGTCCTGAAACGCGCCACCGAACTGTTCACTCGCCACAATTCTCTCGTAACCGACCGGCTGCACGGCCTCATCCTCGCGTGCTTGTTGAATCGCCCCGTCAGTTACCGGGACAATAGCTACGGCAAGCTCTCGCGCTTCGCCGATGCTTGGCTGCGGGAGAGTCCGCTCGTGACGGCCCAGGCGGCTACCGAGGAATCGTCGAGGAGCAAGGGGCCCGTCTCCTAGCCTCGCGTAGGCGCTGCCGCAAGGCGCACAGATCTTCGGGCGAAAAAAACCGCCTGACCAAGCAGGCGGTTCTTGTAGGACGCAGTCGCGGGTCAGAGGCCCGAAGCCCTGCGACGCTTGCTGACATAGAGCATCATGCCGAGTCCGACCAGCATCGCAGCCCAGGTGCCCGGCTCCGGAACAGCACTGACAAGACCGATCTCCCCGCCGAACGCGCCGCCCTTCTTGCCCCAGTTTCCGGAGATGTCGATCGTGTAGACGCCAGCGCCCAAGCCGGAGAACGATTGCGAGAATCCTTCGAGATGACTCTTGCCGCTGCCAAGCGCGCCGCTAAAAGCCGGGCCACCGAAGATCTCCGTACTGCCCTTGAAGATATCGACATTGATGTTCTTCAGGCCAGTCTTGCCTGACTCGAGTGCGATCAGGTCGATCAGTGCGCTTGTGTTGCCCGTGGCAACATCAAACGAAAACGTGTCGTTGAAGTGACCACCTGTGGTTGAAGCGCCGAAGAAGAGCACTTCATTGCCGCTCTGTAGGTCGGCAAATACGCCGGGATTCGCAGCATTCGCCGCGACCGGTAGGGTCACAGCCAAGAGCGCCAGGAGCTTAACAAGGTGTCGATTCATCATGTGCTGCCTCTAAAAAGTGATCTGTCGTGATTCGGTAGTGCCTGATTTATCAAGGCAAATAGTGGCAATTCGCGTAGTGCACCGCAATAGTCCATATGCACCACTGAGGCCCGTGCCCGCCTAGCCCGCTGGGCGGCTTAGCATCGCTGTATTAAGCGCCGATTAGCAAACGCCCCAGACTCTTAGGCCGAAACGGGAGATTTTCCCCGGAATCGGGACCTTCATTTTGTCAGTGTCAGAAGAACGTGCCAGGCCTGCTGGCGCAGGCCCGGGATTCGCAGGAGAGACCGGTCGAGCACCTCGAAAGCATTGAGAAGCTTCCCACCCCCTGGGTACTTGGAAAACGGTATCGCCGCCAGGGTGGTGAGGCCAAAGTATTCGCAGCGCACTTTCCCAAAATACTGGCCAGCCAGATCGAAATCGCGTACCAGCAAAGGATGCTCGTCGGGCGTGCGCAGCTCCGGCGTCTTCCTTCGAAAACCGTTTATCAGCGGATTGTGTCCCATCGGTTCGTAAAATACTGCGCTGCCTCCTGGTCGCAGCACTCGGGCGATCTCGGGAAAGCATTTCGAGAGTTCCAGGTGATGGATAATTCCCCGTCCGTAGATCAGGTCGAACATATTGTCGTCAAAAGTCATGGCCTGCGCGTCCATGACGGCGAATTGGCAGTGGGCCAATCCGCGCTCGGCGGCCAGTTCGCGCGCGCGACGGATCGCCTGATCCGAGATGTCGATGCCCCAGTAACCCTTGGCGGCGACACAGATGGGATTCTCGATGATGGACATCTCGGCATCGGCGCATCCGTATTCGAGGACCTCGGAATGAGGAGCCAAGCCCTTGATCAGCTCGAGCTGCCTGCGCTGGCCCGCAGCGAGGGCTTGGTACCACTTGTGCAAAGGCGCACGAAAGTCCTCCGTCGTGGCATATCGCTGGTTGTGGAACGCTCGCTCGCTTTCAAGGCGTTGATCTTCTTGCGTCAAGGCATCTCCGAATCAGTGCGTACTAGGAAACAATTCGACCGTCCGGCCTACCGGTTCCGGCGCCACTGCAAGCTCGAACAAAAGCCTGGTAGATCTTCACAGGTCACCAAGGTAGCACGGTCATGGCAAGAACTGTGCCGAACCGCGTCGCAAAATTCGCCCGGTCGATCACGCAAGCCGCGTACCCGCCCAGACCTCGTGACGCCCGCCAGTCATGCTGCCGCACTCATTGTCTGATTGCCCCTCATCCGTGCCTTGAACCACTTCGGGAACCTATTCTCACACAGACTCCAGCTGAGCCACGAGATCGCGAATGACCCGATCGTCGCGCCGACCACGAAAACCAGGGCGCCCGCAACTCCACCCCACCTCGGTGCAACCTCAAGAATTACCAGTCGTTTGGCGACGGTCACCACGATCGGATGCCAAAGATAGAAGCTGTAACTGATGGTTCCGAGGTTTCGAAAGAACGAGGTGTTGAGCAACTTTCCGAACATCCCTTCCCCGTTGATCACCGCGCAGATCAGGTAGCTGCCTGCAAGCAGGGCCACTAGGCCAAAGGCGATCCTGCTGTCGCCGATCCAGTGAATCAGCTGCGAAGACGGTTGCGCCATATCGACATCGGTCAGGCGCCAGGCTGAGAGGCAAATGATGAGTGCAGGGGTCGGAAATCGAAAAAATCGTCGATGCTCATTAAGCCATTTGAGATTCAGATTGGCGACGATTCCAGGAATAAAGAAAAGGGCACGCGGATAAAAGTTGAAGACAATCGTCAGAACAGCGCCAAGCAGCCAGAAGAATGTCCGCCTGAAAGGCAGGCGGCGCACCCAGAAGACGCTCGCACCCGCGACGAAATAAAATGCCCATTCATAACTTAGGGACCACGCCGCCCAGTGAGCCAGCGGCAGCCAAAAGACCCCGGGAAGAAAGAGCAGATTCGATATGAAATTCAGAATATAGGACTGAAGGCTGATGCCCCGAAAAAAGTCCCAGGCAACGATGGGCCCGACGGCAAATACGAGTAGCAGTACCGGCACGAACGCAGGATAGATCCGCAGCACGCGATCCCTGAAGAAAGCGCCGAGGCTTGCGTGGCGCCTCAAGCTACCGAGGATTACAAATCCGCTAATCATGAAGAACAACTCGACACCATTGCGCAGTGACGAACTCGCGTAGGTCACACCGGTCCAATCTACCGGGTCACCCAGCGATTGCAGAACTTTCGCCGAAAAGATGTGAAAGACGAATACGCATGCCGTGGCAAATCCGCGAAATCCCTGAATCGAATAGTTGTATCCGGATCTGGAGTTGATCGGCGCGCTGGGATCGCTGTGGAGGCCGCCAAGCTTCTGAACCGAAACTTGTTCTCGGCTGTCGTCCATGGTTGGTGCCTAAGGATCAGTTGGAATTGCGACGCAAATGAGCAGATGCTCCATAGCGCCCATGAATCCTATCATCTGAATCGCGGATCGCGCAGTTAGGGCAGATAAGCGGTCTCATGATCGGTCGAAAATGATCGCGACGGCTACGCTACACTTGAGCAGATCAACAGGAGACCCGAATTGTTTAGCCTTCGTTCGCTCGCGATTGCGACGCTCATTGCGGGCCTGCCGTTGGTGGCTTGGGCCGATGAATCCGGCGCAACAATCAAGCCCTTCGGCCAGTCAGGCAATTTCAGACTCGTCAAGAACTGGACGTTTGGCAATGGGAGGCCGGACGCGACGATCACAAACAAGTCCGAGCTCGATGAGAATTTCTATTATCGATATATTTACGACAGTGGCCGCCTCGATAAGCTGCCCACTTACTGGTCGTACCACCGCGACTATCCCGAGGGCGATCCGCGCTCGCTCCATGTGTTCGGCGCGAACGACCTCACCCTGAAGGGCAGAGTTCCCGCGGGCGGCGGACTTCGTCAGCGCGGTATCGAGTCGGGCATCCTGCGTGCGAAGTTGGCAGTCGTACCCGGGATGTACATAGAGATGCGTGCCAGGTTGCCCAGGGGAATCGGTGTCTGGCCGGCTTTCTGGCTCAATCCCGGTGTCCAGGAATCGGCACACTCGTTTTCAGCGCTTCCCTGGCCGCCTGAAATCGATATCTTTGAGTTCTTTAATTGGCAGGGCCGTCCGAAAACGACCTTCATGACATCGAATATCCAGACTAATGGCGTGCCGGCCAAGTATGGTATGCCGCATGATATCTTCACTAAATTCAAGAATGGGGAATATGCTCCCGGGCCGGACTTCTCGGAGGACTTTCATGTGTTCGCCCTGGACTGGGTGGAAGATGAGCCGGTGTGGCTGCTAGACGGCGTACCTATCAAGAAGACCTACTATGAGTGGCATGCGCCGCCTGCGCACATCCTGGTTGGGAATCAGCTTGGCATCGCTTTCGCCGATATGTCCAAGATGACTGCGAACGAGGACGATTGGAACTACGTTATCGACTACATCCGCGTCTGGGAACGCGTGCGCGAGTAGCGCACACAAAGGACGCTTCCGGGTAGCCTCAGCAGTTCGCCGCACGACTCATGGGCAATCGAAGCGGCGACCCCTGCGGCGGAAGCCCGAATCTAGGTGGCGCGTGCTCTGCGACGCTGCCGCAGGTAGCCCATCATGGTCAAGCCCACCACAAGTGCGGCCCAGCTCGCCGGTTCGGGAACCGCGCTCACGAGCACACCGCCGCCAAAATTGCCACCACTCTGCCCCCATTTCCCCGAGATGTTGATGGTGTAAGTTCCCGAAGAAAGATTGGAAAAACTGTCGGTGACAAAAGTGATTCCACCTGATTTGCCATTGGGAATAAACGAGGAAGTCTCGACGCCAGGGATCAACTTGGTCCCCTTATCCAGACTTATCGTGACATCGGACAGGCTTGAGAGCTTGGCATCGATCCCTGAAAGGGTCAGTGCTGCGCTACTGCCCCCGGAAGGTATGTAGAAGGTGAAAGAGTCTGTGAAACTACCGCCGAAGTTGGCAGATCCCTCAAAGCCGATGTTGTCTCCGTTCTGACTCTCCTCAAAGCTTGAGGATGGAAGGCCGGCCTGGGCAGCCAAGGGTACGAACATCGCAACCGCCGCCAGTGTCACCAAGGTAAGCTTTTTCATCGCCACGCCCCCAGTTAAGACATCGACCTTCGGAACCGCTTTTCGAGTGCCGGATTCTCGATTGACACCTGCTGATTCTTTGATCTCCGTTGGGTCGCAGCAATAGTCCGAAAGAACCAATTTGTTGCGTTGCAACTAGTTCCTATGGCTTACTTTCTGATGGACGCAGCGGGCTGCCAGGTCTGGTAGCGCTCGCCGCGCATCGAGCGCCATACTCCAAGCCCCGCTCCCAATAGAGAACTGAGCAGATCAACGATCTGAGACAGCGGACTGACCGACCATTTGAGACCGATCGCTAGCGCCGCGCCGGTCCCGACGCACAGCAGGCCGGCAAGCCAGAATTGCTGCATCGCACATACCGCAGCAAGGAGGCATAGATAAGCCAGAACAAGCGAGTAGATGGAGACCCAGCGCAGCAACTTGTGGGACACATAGAGGTAGAGGCGCAAGGCACCCAATTGACTGCGCAGACGTGGCCAGATTCTGCGATGGACGTTGAACGCCTGACAGGCGATGCGCACCTTACGCCGGAATTCCTCCGAGCTTGCCGAGACCGACTCCTCATAGGCCTTGACGTCGTCGACTTGAATTACCCGGTAGCCGTCGCACAGGATCTGGAATGAGACATACATGTCATCGATGAGGTCATCTGGCGGCGCGTGGTGCAAATGGCGTCGAATCGCGAAGATGGAACCGTCGGCCCCCATGACAGCCCCAAGCATGGACTCTCGGCGCTTTAGAAATTGCTCAAAACGCCAGTAGGCCGACCCCGTAGCAGCGGTGACCGACTCGCCGGCGTTGGTGTAGGTCAGATTTCCGCAGACGCATCCGACCTCGGGATCGGCAAAGTGCGGCACCAGACGGTTCAGTGCTTGCGGATCAAGCATCACATTGGCGTCGGTAAAAACAATCAGCTCCGCATTGCTGCGACCGACCAGTAGATTCATGCCAAAGGTCTTGCCATGACGCTCACTCGAGATCTCCGCAGAAATCCGATCCGAGTAGCGGCTCACGATGTCTGCCGTTCCATCGCTCGCCCCGTCCACATAAACGTGAATCTCGAGACCGGGGTAATTTGCCCTCAGCTCAAGGAGATTGCCGATCTTGGATTCGATGACCCGAGCTTCGTTGTAGGCGCAAGTGCAGATCGCGATCGTCGGCAGCACGGGGTCAAGCGGCAAACCGACTTCCCGAGTAGCCGATTTGCGCGTGAGCAAGAGCAGCGACAGGGGATATCCGACGAAGGGATGGGATGCGAGTAACAGAAAGATCACCGCAGCCGAAATCCAGTAGCCACTCATTTCGTTACCCCGGAATCGCCGCGCCGAGCGCACCTCGAAACATCAGTAGGCTGCCCGGTCATGAAAAAGGATGTAGACCGTCTTGAGGATGATTCGCAGATCGAGGCGCAGTGACCAGTTGCGCAGATAATCGAGGTCGAATCGCACCCGCTCGCGCATGGAATCGAGATCATCGCCGCCGCGAAACCCGTTCACCTGGGCCCAGCCCGTAATACCTGGACGCACCTTGTGGCGCACCATATAGCCGGGGATCTGACTACGGTATTGCTCATTGACCGCAACCGCGTGCGGCCTCGGCCCGACAATGCTCATCCCGCCGGACAGCACATTGAAGAACTGAGGCAATTCGTCGAGCGAAGTACGCCTGATGAGGGCACCGAATTTGGTCACTCGCGCATCGTTCTTCGTGACTTGGGTGTACACCTTGTCTCCGTCTTCGGTCACCGTCATCGACCGGAACTTGAATACATTGATCTCCTCGCCATCGAGACCATATCGGCGCTGTTTGAAGATTATCGGGCCTGGCGACGACAACCTCACGCCGATTGCCACCGCAACGAACAGCGGCGAGATCAGCAGCAGGATCAATGAGGCGATCACAATGTCGCTCCAACGCTTGAGGACCCCGTTGACCCCGACAAATGGACTCTCGCAAACCGCCACTACCGGCATGCCCGAAACCGCGCTCATGCGCCCCTGGATAAGATCGGTCACGAAGATATCTGGAACGAAGTAGATTGACGTGGTGGTATCTCGAAGCTCTTCGAGCAATTCCAGAATGCGCGGCTGCGTCGCCATCGGCAGCGAGAGGTAGGTCACGTGAACGCGGTAGGTTCGCACGCACTCGGGCAAATCCTTCATCGTCCCAAGCAGCGGGAATTCGGCCAGATGCTCCAGACGGGAGGTCGGCCGATCGTCGAAAAAGCCAACCAATTTCAGGCCCGAGTATGGATTGTCACGCATCGCGCGGGCGAGGGTCACGCCCTGCTCGTTCATCCCGACGATAATGCAGCGCTTCGAACCACCCTGCATGGCGAGAACCATTGGCATGCCCACGCGCAACGCCATGTGCGCTGACAAGAGCGCTATTGGTGCGATGACGAACCATGCCTCGATTGCTTCGATCGAATAGTCGGATAGGTGGCGCGTCGACCAGCCCAGGAAAGCAAGCATCGCAAACAGGACCAGCCAGCTGAAAAGAATCTCTCGCACGAGCGCCCAGGTCGAGAGCTCTAGTCGGGAGTGTCCCGGTAGCGTCAGGGCGAATACGACGAGCGAGAGAATCAGATAGGAGTTGTCGATGCCGTTGTCGAACACGACCGCAACGCCCCATAGGGTCGCAACCAGTGCGACGGGGTCAATCAGCGTTTCAATCGTAAACGCGAGGCTATCGCTACCAACGGACAGGAGAGAAACGCGTGGGCTTCGGATCGGATAGATCCTGTCAGACACGCTGCCTCCGGGACGGCGGACTCATGCGAGCGACTGCCTGCGCCCGATTGAGGACATCGAGCTTCTTGAAGACCCGCTGCAGGTGGTTCTTCACGGTAAAGACACTAATATCCAGAATGAGCGCAATCTCGTGATTGGTCTTGCCCTGCCTGACCCAATCCATGACTTCGAGTTCGCGAATCGATAGGCCGAGATGATCAATCTCCTCGATCGGCTCCGTGGCGGCCTGCGCAACCTGAATCAACTTCTTCACGGCATCCCTGCCCGGCTGCAGATGATGAAGCCTTCGCAATGCGACGTCCAGAGTTGGCAGAAGGATCTCCATGGAACCTTGGGCCAGTCGCGGCTGTGGCCACTTCTCGCTGGACAGAGTGATGTAGAGACAGTCTATCTTGCCGCGAATATCGCGCACACCATGCACCAATGCGGCGCGCATACGGCGCACCGAGCGCACCGGCAAGCACTCAATCGCCTCGTTTCCGAGCTCGAAACCGTTCGACGATTCGAGCAGGTAGGGCTCGTAGTTATAGCGTTGCCAGCCCTCGAAAAGCTTGCGGGCGAAAACTCCCATGTTATTGCCCGACAGGCGACTGGTTCGCACGCCCGGAATGGCCGAAATCACATCGAAGTCGAGCCCGTCTCCGGTGAAGTCTCCCCACGCTGCAATAAGAATCTCGTGCGGGAGAAATCTCTGGACCTCGCCATTGAGCCAGAGGAAAACATCAACGTGACGCCGAATTCCCAGCGACTGTTGAATGATTCGAAGCAGCGCTGCGCGCTCTTCATCACCGAGGTCATTCAAATTTGCCATAACTTAGACCGCTAGATCCCCATGTCCCGATCCACGAAGATAGCAAACTTCGTACCCAATTCAAGTGAACCTTTTCACGCGCGCTCTGCATTGACACTTCCAGATTCAACTAGGTCGTTGTCCGAGAAATCATTAGGATTTTTCCTTGGCAAACTGTCAACCGAATAGCTTGCACGAATCCCGCCAGCGCGAAAGTGCGGCAGGACACATAAGGACAGCGGAGCCGATTCCGGGCGAGGCCCGGGATTCAGGCTCTCTTGCCGCTCCACCCGCTGCGCGGTTATGCTCAAGATCATCCGCTTCTCCCACACAGGGACTTCATGCCAGTTTCGAGGACAGGAATTCCCCGCGAAAATTCGCGTCTCTCGACGAAATTCGCGCTGATCGCGTCATCGGGGAAGGGCGCAAAGCTGTCTCCATCTAGGTCACCTAGACGGACTTATGACAGCCCAATTCGACCGCCCCTTTGGCTGCGATCGATGGTCATGGCCCTCCTAGTTCTGATCGGGACCGTTGCTGCAGCGCAACAACCCCTCATTCTCCAGCCGCCCGATGAATTATTCTCGCCCGATATTTCGATTTCTCATTTCGATGACGACAATCTGTTTCGCCTCCCGGCCGGGGTAACACCGCAGGTCCTGCCCGGCCAGACCGAGAGATCCGACGATTGGACGGTCACGTCGCTGGGCTTCAAGATCGACAAGGAATATTCCCTGCAACGCTTCACGCTCGAAGCAGACGTCGATCGCTACGACTATTCGACCTATCACTTCCTCGACTTCACAGCTTTCAATGGCAACGCCAACTGGGCGTGGTCTGCAACACCGGACGTTACCGGCCATCTGATCTTCACTCGCACGGAAGTTCTGAACAGCTTCACGGACTTCGCAATCCTCGACGAACGCAACATCAATATCAACCAGACCCGACGCTTCGATATCGACTGGAGCACCGGCGGTGCGATTCACGTCGGGGGTGCGGTCGATCAACTGGTCCAGAGCAATACCTCACCGGTCTATGAGCTCGAAGACGTGCGCATAAATTCGGTCGAGCCGTTTATCAACTACGTCTCGGTGGCGGACAACTCGATCGGCTTATACGGACGCGCGTCGACCGGTGACTACATCAATCAGGTCCTCAACCCGGCCTACCAGGTCGATACCGGATTCACAGAACATGAGGTAGGCGCGCGCGCCACCTATATCGTCGACGGGCAAACCAATCTATTCGCGCAGATCGGGTTTCTCGCGCGGGACAACGATCACTTCGGCTCGCGCAATTTCCACGGCGTCGATGGGGTGCTTAACTGGACCTGGGATCTGAGCGGCAAGACCACGCTGGTTACCACTGCCACGCGCACGCTGAGCGCCTACGAAACCCCGGAATCGAGCTATCTCATCTACAACAAGATCACCGTCGGTCCGACTTGGGAAGTCACCGATCAGGTTGCGCTGGGAATGCGACTTCAGGATACGCAGTACCGTTTCGAAGGGGCCCTCACTCCACAGCCGATTTTGCGAGACGACCTGATCCACTCGGTTCAATTGCTCGCGCAGTGGCAGCCAGTGCGCGAGCTCACGCTTTTATCCTCGCTGACTCATTCCTTCCGCAATTCGAACTTTCCCGGCCTGCAATTTAGCGACCAGATCGTTTCAATCGGCGCGATTCTGAAATTCTAGGATTTCGACGACTTGTTGCGTCGCAACAACGATTAGTCCGATAGAACCATCCCCGCGCAGTCCGGGCATATCTGGAGCTCGCGATTCGGACTCCAGTTTCAGAGACGAACAGCCGAGCCTTTCGGGTCTTGGGTCAATCGGACTATAGGCAACGCGGCGCGCAAATGATCATATTGCGGTGCGGTATCTACACGTATGGTCGGTAGGACAGATCGTCTCCTTCTCCATTCGAAAAAGGCTAGCATGGCTGCGCTTTGGAAGCCCATTCGACTGAGTCTGATTGTGTTCGCCACGCTTGGCCTATCAGCGGCCAGCGCCGCAGACACCCCGATGGTTCGGGTGGCGTCGTATGCCGCCAGCCCGAGGCTGGCGTCCCTTGATCAATCCCGGATAGCGCCTTACGCGATGCAGGGCGAAGATTCGGCGGTAGCTACTCTTCGATACGAACTTCCAGGGACATTCACCGGCGTCGCCAATCTTGCAGGTTCAAGCTTTAGCGCCATTGCCTCAGGTCCCGTGCCCGACGCATCGCCTGACAGGCCTGCGCATTGGCCCGAATGGACGGAGCTGCCTCCCAGCAAATGGGGTCACGTCATCGCCGGCTTGGCGATGATTGTCTTCGTTGCCGTGCGCCGCATGACGGGGGTTTGACAGTTTCGCTTGGCTACCCAGAAGTTGAGGTGTCGGCGTGTAGCACCAACTCGGTTGTCATCCGATTTGGGGCACTTGCCCGATGAAGTAGGCGGCTAAGTGTGTCAAACTTCGACTCCTACTTCCTCGCGCAGTTGTCAAGATGACATCACAGGCCCGTCCATTCCAGTCCGCCGTTATTGCACTATGTGTCTGCACGGCGCCTGTCTTACTTGCTGGGTGCGAGCGGCACAATGGGAAGTCGAGCTCACAGGTTGTTGCAAAAGTAGGCTCCTACGAAATCACGCAATATGAAGTGAACAACGCGTTCGCGCGCCTGCCCGAAGTACCGCCCGAAAAGGCCTCTGAGGTGCGAGCGCAGGTCCTGGAAGGCTTGATTACCCAGCGCCTCGCGGTGAACCAGGCTCAGGTCTTGAAGTTAGACCGCTCGCCAGCTGTCGCTGCAGCTTTGGAGTCCGCGCGGCGCGAAGTACTCGCGCGCGCCTTCTACGAACAGATTCAATCGTCGCAGCCCGAACCGACCGCGGATGAGGTTCGCAAATATTACAATGCCCACCCCGAGCTGTTTTCTGCACGACGGCTCTACGTGATCAAGTCGGTTGCGGCATCGAACACCCCCGAGGTGCTGGCCTATGCGCAGGAATTTGCGAACTCAGGCAAGAACATCGACCAATTCACACAATGGCTGCAGGACAAGGGCATCCGTTTTAATGCGACCACGGCCGTAGTCGCCCCAGAGAGCGTACCTCTGGATTCCCTCGCGCGGCTGGCACAGACCAAGGACGGAGGAATCCTGTTGCGAGCCACCGATTCCAGCGTCTCGCTCGCGCAAATCCTCAATTCCAGATCCGCACCGCTCAATGAAGCGGAGTCATCAGCCGCGATCGTGCGTTTCCTCGACAGCCAACGTGGAAAGGAGGCTGTAGACCAGGAGGTCGCGCGCTTGCGTAGCCAAGGCAAGGTCGAGCTGCTCGGAGAGTTCGCTACCACACCGGCCGTGTCCGGAGCGCCGGGCGACACCCCGTCAGGCAGTCCAAATTCGGCGACGGGGGGCAAGTAGTGCAGAAGCCGCTCATTTGCCGGGAACCGGAACCCTGTAAATCGAATCAGATAATCATGTCTTTGACTGGGATGGCGAATCAATGAGAATGCTCAAGACCTACTTGTTTGCTCTTCTGACTTTGATTGCGGGCTTTGCTCAAGCCGACCAGGCGCGAGACTACCAACTCGCAGCAGGCGACACGATCCACATCACGGTATTCCAGAACCCTGACCTGATGCTCGACACCCGCGTGTCCGAAGGAGGAACCATTACCTATCCCCTGATCGGAGCCATCCAGATCGGCGGACTGACGATCGGTTCGGCCGAGCAGAAGATCGCCCAGGCGCTCGATCACGGCGGCTTTGTCAAAGGGCCGCAGGTCAATATCGCGCTGGTTCAAAACATCGGGAACCAGGTCTCGGTGCTTGGCTACGTCAACCGCCCAGGCAGTTATCCGCTGCTGACTTTTAACGCCAGGCTGAGCCAACTGCTCGCCACCGCTGGTGGCGTCATGGTGGCGCCGGTCGCTGGCTCAAACAAGATCATTCTCTCCGGTACGCGCGACGGGAAACCCTTCCAGCGCGAGATAGATGTCGCAAGCATTTACCTTGAGAATCGCGCTCCGGACGATGTGGTTCTCTCGGGCGGTGACACGATATTCGTGCCCAAGGCACCGATGTTCTACATTTATGGACAGGTGAATCGTCCTGGCCAGTATGGGCTGGAACGCAACATGACCGTCATGCAGGCCCTTGCTTCGGGGGGCGGCCCGACCGTTCGCGGGACCGAGAGCCGGCTAAGGCTGAATCGTCGCGGCGCGGACGGCAAAGTGGTCAGAATCTCACCGGAGCTCAGTGATGTGATGGAACCCGACGATGTCCTCTACGTAAACGAAAGCTTCTTCTAGGAATGTCCGATGACCCTCTATCAATTACTGCGCACCCTCGCCGCAAGATGGCGCTTGATAGGATTGACTACGATCGCCATGTTGGTGCTCCTGGTGCTGGTCGTCCTGATCTTCCCGACCAAATACACGGGCACAGCTTCGGTTGTGGTCAGTAGCCAGTCGCAGGATGCGGTTCTGGGCGCGGTCACGCAAATGCCCATTGCCGACACCTATGTTTCAACACAGGCAGATGTCATTGCGAGTCCGCGGGTTGCGCGTCTTGTAGTAAAGAAGCTGAAACTGGACAAGGATGAGTCGGCCGTAGAATCCTGGCAGGACGAAACCAATGGCAACGGAGACATTGTCGCGTGGATTGGTGACTTACTCCTTGATCACCTCAAAGTTAAGCCGGGAAAGTTGAGCAACGTCATCGAGATCAACTTCACCTCCAAGGACCCCCACGCCGCAGCTCAGGTCGCCAACGCGTTTGCAGAGTCCTATCTGGAGACCAATTCAGAGTTGAAACTCGAGCCGGCGCGGCAGACGGCACAGTTTTTTGACGTGCGCATCGGCGAACTGCGAAAACAGCTGGAGCAGGCACAGGAACGCCTTTCGCAGGCGCAAAAACTGGTGGGCATCGTTGTGACCCCCGAACGACTGGATGTCGAGAACGCGCGCTTGAATGACCTGTCGAGCCAACTGGCGCTCGCCCAATCAGCCAAGGCTGATTCGTCATCGAGGAGCAGGGGTGCCTCAGGCAATGCGGCGGCGTCACCGGACGTCATTCAAAACAATGTCGTCCAGACTCTAAAGACGCAGATCGCAATAAACGAGTCCAAGTTGAAGGAAATGTCGGAACAACTTGGCCCCAACCATCCGCAGTTGCTGCGTGCCCAACAAAACCTCGACGACCTTCGGGCGAGTCTGGCGCGGGAGACCTCCCAGGTCGGGACCTCGCTTAACACCGCCAGTCAGGTCGGCACGGACCGGGTCAGTCAATTGCAGGGCGCCGTCGAGGCGCAACGTCAGCGCATAATCGAACTCGCGGAAAAGCGCGATCATCTCGCGGTACTGCAAAGCGAGGTGGACAACGCCGAAAAGGTTTACGAACTGGTGATGCAGCGCTACGCACAGACGAGCATTGAAAGCAATGTCTATTCCGCCGACGTGTCGCTCCTGTCGCCGGCCGCATTTCCGACCGAGCCCTCGTTCCCGCGCATCAAGCTGTTTGCCCTTCTGACGACGGTGTTTGGTCTGTTCCTGGGGGTAGGCCTGGCTCTGCTGGCTGAGGTTTTCAATCCCATGATTCATGGGGCCGCCGATGTGGCACAACGAATCGGCGTCCCGGTCTTTTCGGTCGTTCCCAAACTGAAGACGCGTCGGGCCCGTATCCAGCAGTGGTTCGATAGAATCCGCCGTCGTAAGTCCGTCGAAGTCCCAGTCTAGGCACAGAGCGATCACCATGACATCCATAACACAAGATTCGATAAGACCGAGCGTCTCACACGATCACAAACGCGACCGTTCGATCGGCGCCATATTGGTCGATGCCGGGCGATTGACTCCTGAATTGGCGGAGCGCATTCTGCGCCACCAGAAGGAACACAATGTTCGCTTCGGTGATGCAGCGCTGGACTTGGGGATTCTTACTGAGGACGACCTGCGATTTGCGCTCGCGCATCAGTTCGAGTACACCTACCTCGCCCCCGGCGAAACACCGGCCACCGCTGACGTCGTCGCGGCATATCAACCCAACCACCCTTGCGTCGAAGCCATCCGCGCGCTGCGCAGTCAGCTGATACTGCGCTGGCTCGACAACCGGGTCGACCGGAAATCGCTTGCAGTCGTGAGTTCGGAGAGCGGAATCGGACGAA
The DNA here is from genome assembly GCA_903970145.1 of Mycobacteriaceae bacterium. GTDB lineage: Bacteria > Pseudomonadota > Gammaproteobacteria > Burkholderiales > Burkholderiaceae_D > CAJCHO01. Next base: position 23,118 of record CAJCHO010000014.1, read on the forward strand.
GTTTTGTGACGGCGAACCTGGCAGTCGTATTTTCCCAGCTCGGGGAACGGACACTCCTGATTGATGCGAATCTGCGCGCACCATCGATGCACAGGCTGTTCAAGCTGCAGAACCGGATGGGCCTGGCTTCGGTGCTGGGTGCCGGGCTCAGTCAATACCCGATCGTTCAATTGCCGGCATTCGTCGGACTGTCGATCATTCCTTCGGGCCCCACTCCTCCCAATCCCCAGGAACTGCTTTCCAGACCAGCCTTCCGCGGGCTGATTGAAAGTGCGGTCAACGAGTTCGACGTCGTGCTAATTGACACTCCTGCCTGGAGCGAGGGGGCGGACGCACAAATCATCGCCGCGCGCGCCGGTGCTGCGATCCTGGTGACGCGCCAGGACTACACATCGGTGAACGCAGCCACAAACTTCGTCGAGACCCTGGGGCAAAGCGGATGCCAGGTTCTTGGGGCTGTGATGAATCAATTCTAGAGATCGCGCGATGGCCATCGCTACGCAGGCTAAGAGCAATGGTGCCGAATCCGCCTTTTGGTACCTGCTCCCGATTGGCGCTGGCTTGCTGGCGATGTACTTGCCAAGCTACTTCGATACCGGGCGCCGATTCTGGATTCGTCCCGACGAAATCCATGCTCCCATCATTCTGATGATTCTGCTGTGGCTGTTATGGCGCGAGCGCGGCGCTCTTACCTGGGGTGCCAACTCCACTGAGCGGGCCGCTGGGGCCGCCCTGTTCTGCCTGGGGCTGTTGCTATATATAGTGGGCCGCTCCCAGGAGTTTTTTCAGTTCGATCTAGGCTCCCAGATCCCCGTCTTGCTCGGTCTGGCTCTGATGCTGGGCGGCAAGCGGGCGTGCATGCGCATTCTATTTCCAGCGTGCTTCGCCCTCTTTCTTATCCCGATTCCGCCATCGGTTCTCGATCAAGTCCTCGTCCCGCTGAAAGTGACGGTTTCGCAGGTAGTCACCGAGATGCTCTTTTTCCTCGGTTATCCCATTTCGCGGACCGGTGCGGTCATCGTCATCGGTCAGTACAACCTGCTGATCGCCGACGCGTGCGCTGGACTGCGGTCAATGCTCGCGCTCAGCGGCATTGGACTGCTCTATGTGTACCTGCTCGCTAGCAGGTCGGTCGCTAGAAACGCGCTGTTGCTCGCATCGGCGATTCCAATTGCCTTCATCGCCAACGTTGCACGCGTTACCCTGCTGGTATTGATCACCTACCACTGGGGTGACGAGGCGGGAAGTCAATTCCACGACGCAGCGGGATTCGTAGAGATTGCGCTTGCCTTTGGCGCGTTTTTTGCGATCGATACCCTTCTGGTCCGCTTGCGGATCGATTCCGTGCGGGCGGCTGCCCCATGATGTCGGCTACGCCGCGCGCCCTGATCGTGGCGGTTGTCTTGGCCATGCTGGCAGCTTCCGCTGCGGCCATCGCTCTTGCACCAAGCGTCGTAGTAGAGAAGCCTGACGGGCACTTGGCGGAACTGATCCCAACGACGCTTGGCGTATGGCAATCAATGGAAAGCGGCGCCGAACAGGTGAGCCTGTTCACGGTCGACGAAGAGGGAGGCAACCCGATGGATCGGGCCTATGATGACTCGCTGCTCAGATCCTATGTCGATCGAGACGGCCACGTGATCATGCTGGCCATCGGCTACGACCGGGTTCAACGCGAAGAGGATCGCGTCCACCGGCCGGAGATCTGCTACATCGCGCAGGGATTCAAGATCCTGTCTGACAGTTCGGTAAGTTACAACATTGCCAGTCGCCCACCCCTTAGCATCGAGGGCAGACGAATGCTCGCCAGAAGCGGGCCACGCCTGGAAGCGGTGAGCTATTGGATCCGCATGGGCAATACCTTCGCCCAGAATCCGTGGACATCGCGTGCCTACGTCATTCGTGAGGGCCTGGCGGGTCGCCTGCACGACGGAATTCTGGTGCGTGTCTCCGAAATCATTCGAAGTGACGGCGATGCTTCAGGATCGTATCTTCGCCAGGAAGCGTTTCTGAACGAGATGTTGCAAGCACTCGCGCCTGCGGCGTCCCATATGTTGGTCGGGGTGGATCCGCCCACCAATCACGACGGCTGATCTCTTCACACCAATGAGAATGCTCCCTTCGCACAAGTTCGGTCTACCTTCGAACGGACGACCCTCTCTGGCGCACACGCCGGACCCTGACCCCAATCGGCGCGACCGGATCGCCGAATGGCTGCTCTACGCACCCCTCGTCCTGACCACGCTCTTTGGAAAATTGGCCATTCCAGCGATGGCTTCCCAGGGCTTGGGACTTGGCTACCCCTTGATGATCTCCTGTCTCTTGATTGGTCTATTGATCGGAAGGGTAACGATCGATGCGCGTCGCGGCGCCTACTTCGCCGTGATGATCGGCTTCATCGGCATGGTTCACGCGATCCGGGAGGAGGAATTCTCGCTCTTCTCGCTGCTTTTCATGACCGTGGTCAGCATGATTTCGGTGCTCAGCGTACCGCAACGTGGCAGGACGCCCGAAGACATGATGCGCTTTGTCGCAAACTACGCTTGCCTGATTGCCATTTGCGGGATCCTGCAGTTCTTTGGACAGTTCGTTATCGGGAAGACCTACGCTTTCCCAATAGAGAACCTTGTTCCCAATCAATTCGTCATCAAGGGATTCAACTATCTGAATCCGCTTTACTATGGATCGTCGGTTCTCAAGACCAATGGCATTTTCCTTCTGGAGCCATCGACCTTCTCGCAGCTCATGGCAATCGGGCTGCTGATGGAAATGATGACCCGAGCGCGCATTGCGCGCCTGGCGCTGTTTACGCTGGCGATCATCCTCAGCTACTCGGGCACGGGTCTGATCGTCTTGGCAGCCTCACTACCGCTGCTTCTCTATATGGAGAAGCGACTCGATCTTCTGGTGATATTGATCGGAATAGTGGCGCTCGCAGCTGCACTCGCGGTCCCATTGCGCCTGGACGTCTTCATGAGCCGGATCCAGGAATTCGGCGATCCGCGATCCAGTGGCTACCAGCGCTTCGTGGGCTGGATCTATGTGGTTCACGACGAATTGGGGCGTGACGGATGGCGGGCCCTGTTTGGCTTTGGCGCGGGAACCTTTAAACTCGTGGTCGCCCATGCCATCCAATCCTCATCCGAAATGCTCCACGCCAAGATCTTGATCGAATATGGGGTGGTCGGTTTCGTTCTGTATGTCGGATTTCTGATCTATTGCATCTTCACCTCCCCGATGCCGCTCGCCCTGAAGGTGGCGATCACGATGCAGCAATTCATGGGCGGCGCGTTCACCGAACCGATCGCCGGAATCGCGCTCACTACCGTTCTATTGATACCCCGGGGACCACCGGTACGGCCCCATTCAGGGCTTGAACGCGCACCTGAACCTCCTCCAGCTCGGATAGCCCTGCGGTGGCGCTGAACTTGCTTTGGATTCCGGCGAGCGACGCCGGGCGGCGGCGCCGCGCTGACGGATGTTCAGGCGGCGGGGATGCCAGCCCTGTTGTAAGCGATCTCTAAGGGATGCGCCCGAAGGGGAATAGCGCTCGAATTGCAGCTTTCTAAGGGATTGACCATCTTTGACGTGACGGCCCCAAGCAAAGTCCTGATCGACGAGACCGCCGCGGTCCTGCGTTGCCTGTGGGTGGCCCGCGAGTTGCCGTTTCCAACCAATACCGGAGACCGCATCTACTCGGCGCAACTCGCTCAGGCTTTGGCGCGCTCGCGGGTCGATCTGACCTACCTCGGACTGGCGGCGAGCGATCCACGCGACCTACCCATGGGTGCCGGACCGACCTGGTCCGGCGTCCCAGGGGTCAAGAAGTCCTACTGGTTAGCCCTGTTTTCGCGGTATCCGCTGGTAGCCGCCGCCCACTCCACCAGCGCATTGCGCGCGCGTCTGATTGCCTTGCTCTCTGAATCCTGGGACGTCATCATCCTCGACCACTACAGCAGTGCGTGGGCACTGGACCTGGTCAAGAATTCGATTCGCACGCAGGGACGCCGAACGATCCTTGGGCACGTGACGCACAACCATGAAGAAGCCATCGCCAAATCCCTGTACCACTCCTATCGAGGTCTGCTGGCAAAGAAGTTCGTCCTCTATCTGAACTACCTCAAAATCCGCCACTGGGAGCGCCGACTGACAAGCGAAGTGGATGTTGTGGGTGCGATAACCTCCGAAGATCAACGTGTTTTTGCGACTCAATGCGGCGCCGCAGAAGTGCTGGTGCTGACCCCTGGTCATACGGGGCGAACCGCCGCCGTGCGAGCGATCACCTCGGCCGTGCCCAGGCGGGTTGTCCTGGTAGGCTCCTATCGCTGGATCGTCAAGCAACAGAATCTACGGCAACTCCTGCTTGCGGCTGACCAGCCCTTCGCGAACCACGGCATTGCCTTGGACATCATCGGTGACGTACCCGACGAGATCAGGACCGAGTTCGAAGGGAAGTTGCGCGCCACCGTTTTTCACGGATTCGTGCCCGATTTCCAGCCCTTTTTTTCCAACGCCCGCATCGCGCTGGTGCCAGAGTGGATCGGTGGCGGATTCAAGCTCAAGTTCCTCGACTACATTTTTGGCGGAATCCCGGTCGCGACCATCGCTGTGGCGAGCGCAGGATTGCCTGAGGGTGTTCGCCAGCATCTGCTGGAAGCTGTTCAGCTTTCCGACCTGGTCGATATGGTAATCGCGAATATTGACGATCTCGATCGACTCAATGCTCTACAGGTGGGTGCATTTAGCGCCGCGTCCGATCTTTTCGATTGGCAGGACCGCGGCTGGCTGCTGCGCAATGCGATTGCGAAACATCTTTCGGGCGCCCCATGATCACGCTCATCGTTCCCACCCGGAATCGGGCGCATACCCTGAAACTGGTGCTGCCCAGTTACTTCGAACAAAACGAAGTGACGGAACTGATTTTTGTGAGCGATGCGGGAACCGATGAAACCCCGGAGCTCGTCGCGCAATTCGCGCAACTGCACCCAGAAAAAAATGTCCAGGTAATCGTCAATGAGCAACGCCGCGGTGCCTCCGTTTCGCGGAACATTGGCGTCGAGCGTTGTCGCAACGAATACGTGCTGTTCTGCGACGACGATGAGTATCTCGAGGCCGGTTACGCGCATACCTGCCTCAAGAAATTGCGGAATTCCGGAGTTGCGGCCGTATCGGGCCGCCGAGTCTACATGCGTGATGATGAGTCGCCGGAGCAGGCTCTGCACAGATTTGGCACCGGCATGCGCAACAGCGCGCCATTTCGCCCCCTAATCTGCGAGTACGTGAATGGTGCGCGCTTTGCAGGCGACATCGAGCTGCCGATCACCAACGCGATTATTCTGACCACGCGCAGCTTGCTCAAGCGCTTTCCCTATGACGGATTTTATGCGCGCGGGAATGGCTATCGTGAGGAGACGGACTTCCAGATGAATCTATTCGTACACGATCTCACGATTCTGGTCACAAACGATTGTCACAGTATTCACCTACCCTTGACTCAGGTCAGAACCGGGGGGCAGCGCGTGAATCCATTGCGCAGACTCTATTGGTCGATCTACTACACGAACTATTTTTTTCGAAAGTACTATCGAGCTTACGCACGGCGCCTGCGGCTGCGAGCGCCGCGTTGGCTTGCACTAGCGTGTTTCGGAGTTTTCGCGCTCTATCGCGAGACCTTGCGCCCGCCCCTGTATCTCGTGTGGACGGCACTAAAGCGCCCGTCGGGAAGGACCCATGTCACCGAGCGTTGATATCTTGATTCTTTCGTGGAATCGCGTTGAAGACACCATTGCGGCTATCCAAAGCGCCCATCAGCAGCAAGGCGTGGAGAAGTCGATCCTGATCGTCGATCAGGGTAGCGAGCCAGCGAGCCTTGCGCGCTTGCGGGAATACCTGCGCGACATCCCAGAGGCAGTCCTGTTTGAATCCGGCGTGAATCTCGGGGTCGGAGGTGGTCGAAACAAGACGGCCAGTCTGGGTCGCGCACCCTATCTTGTAGCACTGGACAGCGATGCCGAATTTGCGGATACCCATTCCGTCGCGCGAGCCGTCGGCTACCTGGAATCCAGGCCCGACCTGTGTGCATTGGGCTTTCGGATTACCAATTTCTTCACACGCGAGAACGACGCGACCTCATGGGATTACCCCGGCCAGTCATCCACCCACTCGGGGTTCCAGACGACCCGCTTCGTGGGTGCTGGCCATGCGATCCGGCGCTCGAGCTTCGAAGCGGTAGGCGGATATGACGAACGGCTGTTCTTCTGCGGAGAAGAGTGGGATCTTTGCTATCGCATGATCAATAGCGGTAGTCGAGTTGAATACTATCCCGCGGCCGAGGTACTTCATAAGGTTTCACCCGAACATCGGGTGTTCTGGGCAAGGGGCCGGTTCTTTTACACCACGCGTAATGGACTCTATAGCACCTTCAAGTTTGGAGCCTCGGCGGGCGTGCTGATCGCTGCGGCGGCCGCCTACGCCCTTAGAGGTATACGCAACGGCATGCCGTTGGTGGGCGTTCGCGCAACGATTGCGGCCATAGGGATGTGCCGCCAGTTCAGCGCATCCAGTGAGGATAAGAGCCATTATCGGCTGACGCCGGAGACCATCGCCTATATCAGACACTGCGAGCCAACTCGCGGCGAAAGCGTGTACCACAAGCTTCGTCGCCAATTCAGTCGACTCCCCCATCAGGTGTAGGGCGAATAGCTCGACAGTTCGGACCTTCCTCGTTAGCCGCTGACACAGCAAGCCATGGGCTCGCTATTTTGCGGGAGCGGACGGTGCCGATTCAGGGGTCTCCTTTTCCGCGACGGATTTTGGACGCCGAACGATCAGCCCCCGGATACGAAGCGACAGGTTTTCGGCGGTCCGCAGAAAATGCTTGCGCCTGTCCATGATCTTGGATTCGACAAAATGCCAGGAGCAGACCGCACAGAATCCGGCCAACAACAGGCTCAAACCAAGATTGATGTACCAGATTCGATAGTCCGGCAGCAGGTAGGAAACCGTCTGCTGACAAACAAACCCGTAGAGATAGAGCCCATAGGAATAGTCGGCCGCCTTGCTGATTGGCGTGCGGGGTGGATTCTGCAATCCGATATAGACCGTCAAATAGGCCACCGGAAGCGGCGCCAGAAACGTAGCGACAGGGAACGACAGGAGTGCCCAGCTCACCGCAAAGGACAGTAGGCAGAGCGCAGGATTGAAGGGAACTCTGCGCCTCAGAAAATACAGGACCGCCCCGAAGAGGAAGGCCATCACGGTAGCCCAGCCGGAAGGCCCGTCGACATTGGGACTCACCCGCTCCTGCAGCGGTGGATAGATGAGGGCGAGTACCGAGATGGCGATGAGCAATGAGGTCAAAACGATCGGACGCCGAGTCAACCCGATGAGCGCCAGCAGCGCGATCGCGGCGTAGCACCGAAGCTCAAACGGGATGGTCCAAAGCTGGACATTTACGCGCGGTCCGCCCGGATTGCTCTCGAATAAGCCAGGCAATATGTAATGAATGTCCCCCAGCGCATTGAGCAGATAGGAATAAAAGCGCGGATCCGAAAAATAATCTGACAGAGAGAACGAGGTAAGGAGCGGTCCGATGAAGAATGCTGAGAGAACCACTTCGCAGATTAGCGCCGGATAAATTCGAATGGCCCGCAAAGTCAGAAATGAGGTTAGGGTGTTTCGCTCGAGGCTCCCCGCCACAAGGAAGCCGCTCAGGGCAAAAAACGAGGGGACCAGGAAGTAAAAGAATGCACGGAACGGTCCATGCCAGAACGCTGCTTGTGCGGTGACCCCGTAGCACACCCAGATGGTGTGCCAGGCAATGATGGTGACTGACAGGAATAGCCGCAAATAGTCGAAACCGGACGGGCGATCCTTCGTCTGGACCAATCGGGAAAACAGGGTAGCCGTCCCGCTGTGCACACTCATTGCATGAAATTCCTGGTGAATTGGATGTGCGCCGAACCGAACTTCATTTTCCGTTGGTCGTTACGCGATGGGTGAGCAGACCGCCGAACGCCGCCATCCTGAGCTCGACCGGCATCTGGCGTTCCCGCCTCATCCTACCGCGAATCTAACAGCTGACAACCGCTGCCCGCAATCGTCGCGGGCGAGGATTGCATCAACTAAGGAAAGAGCGCCAATCAGTTTTCGCGTGAGCGAATTTGCATCGCAATCTTGCGGCTGGCAATAGTTCGATCGACTTCCCTTCCCGATCCGGCGTCCAGCCGCGTGGGTTCAGGACGGCCTTCATGCAAGGTAACTGCGTTCGCCGGGGCCCCAGTCGTAGCTAGCGAAAGGATCCAAGCGCTATCCAATCGAGCAATGGCGCGCGATAATCGGTTTCAGCTCGATTCTGCTGCGGTCTCGTGAAGGTCCGGAATCGTCCCTGCCACCAGCACCAATCTGTGGGAGCGCCACTATGAAGCTAATTTCGCTAACCCTGATCGGCTCGATCTGGCTTGCTCTATCCGCTTGCGGCGCAGATGCGCTCACTGCGTCGGCTACCGCCGCCGCCAATTCAGCCGCGGCGGCGAAGCAGGCCGAGGCACAGAAGGCGGCCATAGAGGCCGATCTCAAGGCCGCTCAAGACGCTTCACAAAGGCAGGCGGAGCAGGCTGACAAAGCCGCGCAGTAGCGCCCCTATCAATCCCCGATTCGGGGCTGCAAGACGGGATAGCAAAGGCTTGGGGTATGCTTAGCAGAGCGCCTTGGTGGGAATAAGTCCTCACACCCTGATTCGACTGAGCCTGTTGGCAAGCATTTTGGCGCTTGGGGTCTGCCACTGGTTCCAGGACAGGCTGCCGGATCCGCGCTCGCTCGACTCGCACCTGTTCGTCTTTCCGGTTCAAACCCCGACTACCCTCGCACCCTTCACCAGGTCTGCTGGTGGCATCACCTACACCCTCACTCCCTTGTTCGAATACGACCTCTACGGATTGGTCGTAAGCGAGCACGACTCGCGTGCATTCATCGACTATCTGCACAAGGAGTCAGAGGACAACCTGAACGTGGTGGACCTGTGTGTCGCCTGGGGGGACGACGCCCGCTCAGGCATTTATCGGCAGATTCAGTTCTCCTCTGGCCAATTTACCTGTTATTTTCAGGCGGCAGATCGGGCCGCGATGGCGCAGTTCGACATCTTCCAGATATCGAACAATCATCTGCTGACCGAAGTGCCTTATCTGGCGCACCTGTTGCGCGCCGTCCATATTGGCGACCAGGTCCATTTCCATGGCTATCTGGTTGAGTATGAGCACGACACCAACGGCAGGCACTTCCACCGTGGCACGAGCACGACGCGGTTTGATACCGGTGACGGCGCTTGTGAGACGGTGTATGTGACCGACGCGCAAATCCTGGCCTCGCACGGACGCTTCTGGAGGTGGGGCCAATGGCTGGCAGGACTGGGGCTCATCGCCAGCAGCGTCGCCTGGCTACGGCGTCCGGCAACCCTCGATTGAATGGCCGTGCGACTAGAACGAGTCACCGCCGGCCGGTGAATGGCGACTATCCCGACTTTCCCGCGCGCAGTACCATTGCAAGAAACTCGGAGGAGACGAGAGTGATCGGATACGTCACGGTGGGAACCAATGATCTTGCGCGGGCGGCCAGCTTTTACGACAGGCTCCTTGAAAAGTTCGGCGCGCAGCGGATATTCGAGTCCGAGCATGCCGTAATGTGGGGTGTGAGCGGAAATCCGGCGAGCCTCTGCGTGACGGTGCCATTTGACGGTAAACCGGCCACACGCGGCAATGGCACGATGGTGGCCCTTCTCGCGGCCAGTACGGATCAGGTGGACGCCGTACATCAATTGGCGCTTTCCCTGGGTGGCAGTGACGAGGGCGCTCCCGGTTTACGTGGCACAAGCTTCTACGCCGCCTACTTTCGCGACCTCGACGGCAACAAGCTCAATTGCTTTCTGACACTCTGAAGAGGCAGTTTTGATGAAGCCGACCCTATCGTCAGGCAAGACCTATACCGAGGTCTGCGAGCGCTTTACCTGGGAGGTGCCGGAGTTTTTCAACATTGGCGCGGCGGCATGCGAACAGTGGGCAGTGCGCGAACCGGAGCGCGTCGCCTTGTTACACGTGCTGGCGAACGGCCAGGTCGAGCACTACACCTATGCGGACTTACTGCGACTGTCCAGTCAATGCGCGCATCTTCTCGAGTCTCTTGGCATCGTCAGTGGAGACCGGGTCGCGATCCTGCTGCCGCAGGCCCCTCAGACGGCCTACGCGCATATAGCCGTCTACCGGATGGGCGCTATCGCGCTTCCCCTATTCACTTTGTTCGGAGCGGAGGCACTCGAATTCCGTCTGCGCGATTCCGGCGCGCGCTGCGTAATTACCAATCGGGAGGGAGTCGCCCGGCTGGTCGAGCTGCGAGCCTCTTTACCCCAGCTTGAGCACCTCTTGTGCATCGACGGGCCGGAGCCCGGAGCGACTGACTTTTCCAGCGAAGTCGCGCGCCAGTCGAGTTCGTACAGCACCCGGTCCACGCGCGCCGAGGATCCTGCCTTGATCATTTATACCTCGGGCACAACCGGACCACCCAAGGGCGCGCTGCACGCCCATCGCACTCTTATTGGACACCTCCCCGGTGTCGAGATGAGTCACAACCTGTTACCCCAAGCGGGTGATCGCATCTGGACGCCAGCCGACTGGGCCTGGATCGGCGGTCTGCTCGATGTTCTGATGCCCGCGCTCTACCTCGGGGTTCCGGTCGTCGCCCGGCGCTTCGAAAAATTTACGGGCGAAGCGGCGTTCGAGCTGATGCAGGACCTCGGCGTGCGTAATGCCTTCCTGCCACCAACAGCCCTCAAGATGATGCGCGCTGTCCCGGACAGTGAAAGTCGTTGGAAGCTCAATGTGCGCAGCATCGCCAGCGGTGGCGAAACTCTGGGCGGTGAGCTACTCGAGTGGGGCAAGCGGGTCTTCGGAGTGACCATCAACGAGTTCTATGGTCAGACTGAATGCAATATGATTGTCTCCTCGTGCGCAACGCTCATGCCGGCGCGACCGGGGATCATGGGACGACCCGCGCCCGGTCATCGCATGGCAGTCGTTGATGACCAGGGCCAGGAAGTCGCGCGCGGCGCGCCCGGCAATATCGCGGTGCTTAGACCGGATCCGGTGATGTTCATCGGTTACTGGAACAATCCACGCGCCACCCTGGCAAAATTTGTCGGCGATTGGCTGCTCACGGGCGATACTGGCGTACAGGACGAGCAAGGGTGGCTGCGCTTTGTCGGTCGCGACGACGATATCATCACGTCGGCTGGATATCGCATCGGTCCCGGAGAAATCGAGGATTGCCTGTTGCGCCATCCGGCAGTGCGATTCGCAGGGGTGATAGGCAAGCCCGATCCCGAGCGCACCGAAATCATCAAGGCCTACATTGTGCTGGCGCCGGGCCATGCTGCAGACGCCGCGCTGGCCGATGAACTCAAGCATTGGGTCCGAACGCGCCTGGCAGCCCACGAGTATCCCCGCGAGGTCGATTTCGTGGGCGACCTGCCGATGACCGTGACGGGAAAAATTGTGCGTCGTGAGTTGCGCGATCGCGCGCGCCGCGAACTGGCCGAGCAGCTCGGAGCAAGTGGCTCGTCCTCGACGCGATCCTAGGGAGCGACTGCGATCCGACAGGCTCCGGGCTCGAGGGTGCCGATGAGCTCAGTCTGGTGGGCGCCACTGGCAACCAGTATCTCGCGCACTTGATCGACCGCTTCTGGCGCACAGGCGACGAGTAGCCCTCCGCTGGTCTGGGCATCGGCGAGCAGATTACGCTGCCAGCCCTCCAGCGTTGCGGCGAAATCGATCTCTGACGCGAAGCTTGCGAGATTACGCACGATCGCGCCCGGTCCGATACCCTGCTGCGCCAGGGACGCGGCCGCCTTCAATAACGGGATCCTGCCAAATTCAATGCGCGCGCCAACCCCCGAGCCGCGACACATCTCGAGCAGGTGTCCGAGCAATCCAAAACCTGTGACATCGGTCATGGCGTGTACCCCCTCATGAGCCCCGAGTTGCGCGCCCGCGCGGTTGAGCAATGTTGCCGCACCAAGCATCTCGGCGTAACCGGCAGCGTCGAGCACGCCCTTTTTCATCGCAGTCCCGAGGATCCCGATCCCCAGACCTTTGGACAAGATTAGAGCGTCCCCCGCACGACCGGTACAGTTTCGTTTGACCTCATCCGGACGAACCAGACCGATCGCAACCAATCCGTAGATGGGTTCGGGTGCATCGATACTGTGGCCGCCCGCGATCGGTATACCCGCCAACTCACACACACTCGCACCTCCAGCGAGAATGCGCCCGATCGTGTCGACTGACATCTTTTCGAGCGGCATTCCGACGATTGCAAGGGCCAGTATCGGCGTGCCACCCATCGCGTAGACATCGGAGAGCGCGTTGGCAGCCGCGATGCGACCAAAGTCGAAAGGATCATCGACGATCGGCATAAAAAAATCGGTCGTGGCGATGAGGGCCTGGTCATCGCTTAACTTCCACACAGCGGCATCGTCGGCAGTCTCGCTGCCTACCAGAAGTCTGGAAAATGGTGCGGCGGCGGGCACACGCGCGAGCAGGCTCGAGAGAACGGCGGGCGAGATTTTGCAGCCGCATCCACCGCCATGCGACAATTCGGTCAGGCGCATCTCCGTCTGAGTCATGATTCCCACCTGCTAGCCCCTCCCGCCCCATGGGCGCACCACTTTCCACCGTCCGCACTGCCACTCTCGCAGAGCTCGCCGAGTTCGATGCGCTGATCGACGTACGCTCGCCCGGCGAATTTCTCGCCGATCATATTCCCGGCGCCATCAACTGCCCCGTACTGTCTGACGCCGAACGTGCTCGGGTCGGCAGCATCTATCAGCAGGTTTCTCCATTTGAAGCGCGCAAGCTCGGCGCTGCGCTCGTGGCGCGCAACATCGCCGACCACCTGCAGAGCTACTTCTCCACTCAGGCGCGCCGCTTCAGTCCATTGATCTATTGCTGGCGCGGTGGTCAGCGCAGTCGCGCAATGACAATGGTACTCGATCAGGTAGGATGGCCCGCCCGGCAACTTCAAGGTGGTTACAAGCAATACCGGCGCGAGGTCCTCGAAAGCCTGGAACAACTGCCGGCACGCCTGGCTCTGACGGTGTTGTGCGGTCCGACCGGAAGCGGTAAGACTGCACTACTGGAAGAGCTGGCCGCCGCAGGAGAACAGGTGCTCGATCTTGAAGCCCTGGCCCATCACAAGGGATCGGTCTTGGGCCTGGATCCCCTGACTCCACAACCGGGCCAGCGCGCGTTTGAATCGGCACTTTGGGACCGTCTGCGCGCCTTTGATCCGCGGCGCCGGGTGTGGATCGAAGCAGAGAGCCGCCTGATAGGCAAACTGCGCCTTCCGGATGCGCTGTTTGCTAGCATGCGCGCCGCAGTCTGCGTTCGCCTTGATGCTCCGTTAGCCGCGCGTGTTTCCCACCTCAGCGAACGCTACGTTTCGCTGCTGGCCGACCGGGAGACCTTCAAGCAAAATCTATCTCGGCTAATTCCGCTATACGGTCGAAAGCTCGTCGCGCAATGGAATGAGATGGTCGATTCGGGTCAATGGGACACGCTCGCGGAGCAGTTGGTCACCCTGCACTACGACCCGGCTTACCAGCGCGCGTCGGACAATTTGTATGCAGGCTCTCGTCACGGCCGGACTGTCACTCTGGAAGCACTCGACGAGCAACGCCTGCGACATGCAGCTCTCTACCTCACGCAGCAACAGGACTAGGGCAGACTCGCGTCGGGAGCACCCAGTTCATTGATCAGGGCATCGACAAGTAAGGTGTCACCCGGCTCGACAAGCTCCCAGGCGTGCGCGAAGCTCGCGAACAGATTCCCAGGTCCCGGCGCCACCCGATCACCCTGATCCGAATACATGGATCCGTTTTGCGCGCCGAGCGCGCACATCACCGCACTGGCCGCTTCGAGGGCACGCTCCAGATTCGCGCGCTCCGCCGCATCCAGACTCATGGTGCCAGCAGTTCTGGTTCGGGAAGCTTCCCGTGTAGCGACTCGATTTGCGCAGTCGCGCCCTCCGCCTGGTACGGGAGTCGACTTACCTGCGGCACCGGATCGTTGAGTACTGCGGGATTGGCCAGCGCCGCCACGGGAGAAACGCCGTAGGCGTGAACGAACACGCGATAAAAAGCTCGGTAGCTGGAAAAGCCGGTGTGCTGGGCGATCAGTTCGGCGTAGCCTGCATGGCGCGTGGCGGGACCCGTAAAGCTGCGCACCAGTCGTGCTGCCTCACGCACCCGCAGCTCGTCGAAGACGCGCTTCGGACTTTCACCGAGGGCTCCCTGAAATGCCGTCTCGAGCGTGCGTCGCGACACGCCGAGCGCTTCGCAAACGCTATCCACATGTAGTGGCAGCTGCAGATTTATTTTTATGAAGCGCACCGCCTGGCCGACCAGCCTTCTGCGTCTTAGCTCGCCCGAATCGAAGCTGTCGGCTTCTGATAAGGACGGCTCCCAATTGGCCACAGCCACCTGCACGATCTGCGGGTTGATGGCAGGTCCACCGAGAGCAGCACGCATCGCGTTTCGATACTTCTCGCGCAGCTCGGCAGCCTGGTGCGCGTCCCCTGCGAGATTGGCGCTGGCTGCGCGCAGCAGGCTTGCCATGGGCGGCTCGCCTCCTTCGAGCGAATTGCCTCCGAGCGCGCAGATCCAGCCGCGCGCCAATTCAGCCCGCCCTCGGAGCAGGTGGATAAAGCCGATCAGGACCCGTTCGCGGTCGCGCTCGAGAAGCAGGCCAGCACGGGCAAATCTCTCATGCTGCTGCTCGAGTAGACCGGAACTCAGATGATTCTTCGATTGCAGCATTGCGATGGCGGCAAGGCGTGCGGAACCTGCATCTGACCACGCGCCCGGCAGTCCCCCCGCCAATTGTGCCTCTAGGAAGCAGTGCTGCGCCTGACCGAGCAGGCGACCCGCCTCAGGAGTCGCTGGTGGGTATCGTCGCGACGTCAAGGACCAATCCTCGAGACTGAGTTTCATGTGACCCCACAGCAGGGCCTCGCCGCGAATCATGAGCAACCGCGCACGGATCCGCGGGGTAGGCAAGACGATCGACTCGGCGTGACCGAGGGTTCCGGCGCAGCGATCGAATCGATCGAGGTAAAGATGTCCTGTCGCGCCCAGAATCAGCATCTGCTGGAGATGCGCCAGATCGTCTGCTCCCGATGCGCACGCGCGTGCGGCACAGCGCTCGGCCAGGCGAAACGCCTCGTCATAGCGTCCTTCGCGCAGTCGCAGCGTGATCTGGGCCGTTTCGCATCCGCGGCGCACTGCAGGCTCGCTCTCCTCGGGACGCAATCCGCGCGCCACACGCAGCCAGCTGCGCGCCTCATCCAGACAGTGCAACTGTGCATACAGGCATGCGAGTTGCGCGGCCAGAAGGCTGCGCGTGGTTCGCTCGAGCCGGTTGCCGTCCCAGTTGCGGTGTAAGCATGCGATAGCGCTTCGGTAATCACCGGCGTCCGAAAGCTGCTCAAACGCCTCGAGATCTCTCTGCATTCGAAAGTCCGCTTTCCGTGAAAGAATGCGCGAGCCGGCCTCGCCAGCCGCGATTTGCCCTGAGTCCCGCTGCAAACGCCGCGATGCCTGACCGTGCCAAGCGGAGACGGCTTCGAGCGTCGATCGCCGGAGCAGACTTTATGAAATGCGCGAACGAAAGTTATGACCTCGAACGGACCAAGCGATGACCGCGGGCCGAATTGCCTGCGACCCCCTAACGAGTTCTGGGCGAGATAATCAGAACTAGGTCAACGATCCCTCATAAGGTCTCGCACGACCTTCCCGACTCGCGCGCGCGAGGGCGAGCAATTCGTACGGGATAAAGAAGAACCAGTGGATTCGATCTGCCAACATCAGGACTTCGTCACCAGCCCATCAGAAGAGATGAAGGAGTCAAGACCAAGCTTGTCAGGGGTAATGCTCCTCAAACGAGGGTTCCGTGGTGGGGGTAGGTGTGAGCGCAAGCATTCTGGACTTTGCCGCGCGCCGCATGGGCAAGCCCGAATCGGCTCGAACTGGCATGGGTGGTCAGGTAGCCGGCGACCCTTATGAACTCATCCACAGCCTGGTACTCGGACATGGACGACGCGTCGCCTCCATGGCCTTCGAGTTGGCTGGTGCAAGCGGGTTGGATCGGCGCCGCTGCGCGTTGCTTGCCGAGGCGGCTTATCTGCACGATCTCGGAAAGCTTGACCTGCCGGCATCGATCCTCTTCAAAGTCGGCGCGCTCACGTCCGCCGAACGCCTGGCGCTGCAGATTCATCCGGCTAGCGGCTACCGATTTGTCAATCGCTTTGCGGCGCGCATGCGCATCGATTGCAGCGTTATCGCCAGCGTATGCCTGCACCACCACGAGCAGTGGGACGGCAGCGGCTATCCGCTTGGCCTGGCGGGGAGCTCCATCCCTCGCGAAGCGCAGATTGTGGCGCTCGCGGATGTGTTCGACGCGCTGGTTTCAGGACGTAGCTACAAGCCTGCATGGCCGCGACCCGAGGCGCTGCTCGCCATAGGCGACGACGCAGGAAAGCGCTTTAACCCGGAGCTCGTCGCACCGTTTCTTGAGCTTGCCGCCGATCCGCTTTTTGGCTGTGCACTCGAGCCGATCGGCGGCTGCACCCTCGATTTCGCGCTCGATGCCGTCGCCAGTCGTGCCTTCGTAAGCTCCCTCCTGCTTAGCCGGCACTAAACCCGGTTGCCACCCGTTAGATCCAAAGGCCACGGGGTCCGCAGCACCGCGTGCCTCGATGCGCTCTGCCAGGAACCGGGCCGCCGCCAGCGGAATCGGTGCGCGCCGTGAGCTGGCAATCCTGGCAAAAGCGAAGAAGCCCGAAGAAATCGCTATAGTGGCGTATTGCCGTCGGCGCAGCACGTGCCGACCCCCTTCTTCCGTATCTCAGCTGCGGCGCGCCCACCCATGAACAAGACCACCATCTCCAGCTTATTGCTCGGCGCCGCTCTTGCGACGCTTGCCGTGTGCGTTCTCGACGCCCAGGCGCAAGGCAGCGCGTCTCGCGCGACCCGGGTCGGCTTCGTCAACTCTGAACGAATTCTGCGCGAGGCCGTGCCCGCCAAACTGGCGCGCGCGCGCATGGAGGCTGACTTCGCCGGCCGACAGAAGGAGCTGGACCTGGCTGCGCAACGCAACCAGGCTGTCTCGGACGCTTATCAGCGCGATGCGCCAACGCTCTCGGAGACCGAACGTTCGCGTCGTCAGCTGGAGGTAATCAATCAGGAGCGCTATCTGCAGCGCTTGCAGCGCACGTTCAACGAAGACGTCAATACCCGCCGCACCCAGGAGTTGAGCGCCTTGCAGGACACTGCCAATCGCGCGGTCCGCAAGATTGCCATGGCCGGTGGCTACGACCTGGTCATTCAGGAGGCGACCTACGTCAATCCACGCGTCGATCTTACCGACGAGGTCCTGCACGAGTTGGCGCTAGAAGTTCATTAGACAGAGCGCCATTGACAGTCTCGACTCGGTCCTGCTACGCGGGCGAAAAGGCAACTCGACAGCAACCTTAGTTTCGCTTACCCTTGAATTCTAAGGCCAAAGCGCCGGATTTTGCGCGCGCTTGAGCGCGCTGGGGCGCTGGCCGCAGTCACCGGAAATAAGGGAACTTTGTGTCTTCGAAGGATCCACTCACCGTCACCGAAGTCTTCAATTCGCTGCTCGTTGAAGAGAGCGGCGCGGCAACACCGCGCTCGGCGCCGGTCGGCGAGATGCTCACATTCGAGCGCTCCGATCTGGTTACGGCAATGGAGCGCAACCAGTTCGAGATGTACTACCAGCCCAAGATTCGCGCGACGGATCGCAAGTTCTATGGCGCCGAAGCGCTATTGCGCTGGAATCATCCGCAACACGGTCTGTTGACCCCGGATCAGTTCCTGCCTACCGCTGAGGCGACCGACTTCATCCAGGAACTGGGTGCGTGGGTCGTGCGCCAGGTAAGCAAGTTCAACGCACAGCTGCGCGAGCGGCACAAGGATTTCGAAGGTCGGATGTCTCTGAATGTGTCGCCTTCGCAGTTCAACGAGCCGACCTACCTTGCCGCGGTCTTGCGTGCCACGGAGCGCGTGTCGTTCCCGAATCACCTGCTCGAGATCGAGTTGACCGAAACCGGCGTGCTGCGCGACTTGACCCAGGCCGCCGAGCTCATGAAGATGATCCGCGAATATGGCATCTCGATCGCCATCGATGACTTCGGAACCGGCTTTAGCTCGCTGCAGATACTGGCGCGCCTGCCGATCTCGACGGTCAAGCTCGATATCAGCTTCATCCGCCAGATCGAACATTCGGATGTCGACCGCAAGATCGTCAAGAGCCTGCTTGGCCTTTGCAAGGAATTGGCGCTCTCGAGCGTGGCTGAAGGCGTCGAGACGGTTGGCCAGGCGGATATCCTCACCGAATGGGGCTGTGACTACCTCCAGGGCTTCCTGTTTGAGCGCGCCCTTCCCGAAGAGCGTTTTCTCAGCCTCGTTTCCTGAAAAGCGGCCCGGGGGCAGCGCCTTCGTTGCATCCGCGCTACAATGCGCCGCTTTCCGGCAGCGTGAACCGCCCCCTGCCGCCAGCATCCCCTCGACCGATGAATCTGCGCCCTTTTCCGACAGCCGCTGCGCTGATCCAGTTCCACGACGCCTATCTTGCCGATGCCGAGGTATCCCAGCCATTGCCGGGCGATCCCCTATGGCTGGAAATTGCACGAAATCACCAGTTCAACTGCAAGCTGTGGGCCGAGGAGGATCTGGCGCGGCGCCGAGATGTCGAAGATCATGCGATCGCTGCCAACAAGCGCGCGATCGATGGATTCAATCAAAGCCGCAACGATGCGATCGAGCGCATCGACGAGATCATCCTTTCAGCGCTTGCGGCGGTGCCCCGCCTACCGCATTGTCGCCTCAATTCCGAGACCGCTGGCAGTATGGCGGACCGGCTGTCGATCGTCTCACTGAAAATTCACCACATGCGCATCCAGACGCAGCGCACCGAAGCGGGCCAAGAACATCTCGCGCGCTGTCGTGAGCGACTCGAGCGCCTGACCCAGCAGCGTGCCGATCTCGCCCGGTGTTTTGACGAACTCTTGCGCGACTGTGTCGCCGGAAGTGCCGAGTACCACATCTACCGGCAATTCAAGATGTACAACGATCCCGCGCTCAATCCCTATCTCTATCGGGCGCCCGGCGCGGGAGACGCGCGGTCCGGAAGTGCATGAGTCCGGCCCCCGCCGGCACCGAGTCGCCCGCGCTGCCGCGTGACTGGCTGGAATGCCTCGGTGACGCGCCCCGCATCCTCGTCGTGCAGCGTGACAACATCGGCGACCTGGTACTCATCACGCCATTCCTGCGCGCCCTGCGCAGCTGCCTGCCGCGCGCGCGCATCGACGTGCTGGTCAATTCCTACAATGCCGAGGCGCTGCACGGCAACGCCGATGTCAATCAGATACTCGTCTACGTCAAGGCCAAGCATCGCCCGCCATCCCTGTCACTGCTGGCGCTCTATGTCGAGCGCGCCAGGCTCTGGTGGCACCTGCGCGCCCAAAATTATCACCTCGCGGTACTGATGAACGGCCGCTACGCGGCATCGAGTGTGCGCCCGGCTCGTGCGGCGCGCGCGCGCCATATCTGCGGCTTTCTGCCAAGCCCCCTAGCACCCAGTCGCATTGACCTCGGCGTGACTCCGAATCTCATCGCCGCAAAACATACCGTGACGCGCAGTGCCGCGCTGCTCGAGCGCATCCTGCCGCAGGACGTGATCCGTAACGCCAATGCGCTGCCGCTAGCTGCCTGTCAAGTAGTCGCGCGCGCTGTCATGCGCGAACGCGCCGTGCGCGCCTGCGATCCGGAACACCAGGAGCTGCCCGTGATCGCTGTCCATATCAGCGCACGCAAACCCGATCAACGCTGGCCGGCGGATCGCTTTGTAGCCTTGCTGCACGGCCTGGCGCGCCAGGCGCCATGCCGGCTGGTGCTGCTTTGGGCACCGGGCAGCAGCAGCAATGTCCAGCACCCCGGCGACGACGAGAAGGCCGCGCAGATTATGGCTGGCTGCAATGGCCTTGCACTGACAGCCTATCGGACGACGAGCCTGGCCGAGCTGATCGGCGTGCTTGGGATTGCGCGCCTCTTGATCTGCAGTGATGGCGGCGCGATGCATCTGGCGGCCGCGCAGGGAACGCCCATTGTGGCGCTGTTTGGAAACTCGGATCCCGCAGTCTGGCATCCCTGGGGCTCCCCCTACGTGGTCCTTCGCGAGCCATCCGAAAAGGCGATCGACATCACCCTTGAGGCGGTGATGGGTGCGGCGATGAGCCTGCTCGGGCGCGTCGCCAGCTCCGCTTCAGACAAGCTGTCGCAATGAAAATACTCATTCTCAAGCGCGACAAGCTCGGCGATCTGCTGCTCACCACGCCGCTGTTTGCGAGCCTGCGACGCTCGCTGCCCGAAGCGCGCATCGAACTGCTGGCCTCGAGCTACAACGCCTGGGTTGCCACGGGTAATCCCAACCTGGATGCAATCCTTTCCTATTCGCGCGTTCGCACCGGCAAACGCGTGTCGCCAAGGGCAGCCATGCAGCAGCTCGGTCTGTTCTGGCAACTGCGTCGAGCCCATTACGATATGGTCATCGTGGCCCAGGGTGAGGACTCCCCCCGAGCGATCGAGCGGGCACTCTGGACTGGCGCCAAGCGCGTGGTGTCCTATGTCGAGCCGGGACACCACTACGGTTCGCACCTGACGGATGCGCTGCCCCTGCCCGAGAGCGGCCATGAGGCCCAACGCCTGCTCGGTCTGTTGCGTCCGCTAGGAATCAAGGCCGCGCTCGATGACGAGGCGCCGCAATTTATTCTGCCCGATGAGAGCCGGCGTTTTGCGCAGCAGTGGCTCGCCGAGCACACTCTAAGCCCTGGTCAATACGTCGTACTGGGCCTGGGTGCACGACGCGCGCGCAAGCAGCCCTGCACCGAGCAGCTCGTGCGCTGGATCCGGCATCTCAAAGAGGACCTGGGCCTGTCGAGCGTGTTCATGTGGACGCCGGGTGACCCGAATAATCCGCTGTACCCGGGAGATGACGCGATCGCAGAACCGGTGCTGGCGGCCGCTCCCCCAGGCCTGGTTCCCTTTCGCGGGCCGCTCCTGCCGGCACTGGGCCTCATCTGGGATGCCCGTACCAGCATATTCCCGGACAGCGGACTGATGCATTTCGCGTCGGCGAGTCCGGGCCGGGTGCTTGGGCTGTTCGGGGACGAAGCCGAGTTCGCCGCCAAGTGGCGTCCGCTCGGCGTGAACTCACGCCATCTCGTGGCAGCGCAGGTCTCTCATCTGAGCGACGAGTCGGTATTTGCCGAACTCGAGCAATTATGCGCAGCGCAGCGCTAGACGATGCGCACCTGCAAAGGAGTCAGACCCGCTACGCTTGCGACCAGCAGATCGGTGCGCCCGACGGCAGCGACTCCCGCCGGAGTACCGGTAAAGACCAGATCTCCCGCCTTCAGCTCGAAGTAGGTCGACAGCTCCGCAATGATCTCGTCGACACTCCAGATCATGTCGGCAAGGTCACCCGCCTGACGCACTGAGCCGTTGACTTCGAGTCGAATGGCGCCCCGCATCAGTTCTCCGATGCTGCTGCGCGCGTGCAGGGGACCAATCGGCGCCGCACCGTCGAAACCCTTGCCGGTATCCCACGGACGCCCCTGCGACTTGGCCTGGGCTTGCAGGTCGCGCCGCGTCATATCCAATCCGACCGCGTAGCCCCACACGCACTGCTTGGCTGCGTCAGGACCGAGATCGCGGCCGCCACTGTGCAATGCGACGACGAGTTCGATCTCGTGATGCAAGTCATTGGTGCGACTGGGATAGGGCATCTGGCCGGTCTGACCGGCGGCGACCGTCAGCAACGCGTCGGCCGGTTTGGCAAAAAAGAATGGCGCTTCGCGACCACTTGCGCCCATCTCGCGCGCGTGCTCGGCGTAGTTGCGGCCCACGCAATAGACGCGCCGCACCGGAAATCCCTTGTCACTGCCGACTATGGGCACAAGCGTTGGCGGTGCCCCTGGAAAAATCGGATCCATCTCATCGTCCTTTGTCGTCGCCAGCGTCGCCCGGTGCCTGTTGGCGAACCAGGAGCTCACCTGCCAGATCGCGAATGCCGCGCATGGTCGCCTCGTCGCGGCGCGCCCCCTGCATGATCAGATCCGCTCCGGCGATTATCAGATAGCTGGTCAGCGCCAGCAAGCGTGCGCGCGCCGGATCGCCAATCAATTCCGTGTACAACTCGACGGTGCGGGCGTGGCGCATCGCGTCCGACTGGGCCAGCACCTCGGCCGCATCGGCATTGCGCTCCGCAAAGTCGCGAATCGCGAGTTCGATGCGAATATTGCGATTCGAATTTCGCCCTTCGTCGAAGTTGATCGCCAGCGAGTGCAGCAGTGCCTGGGCCGGATCATCATCGGTCACGAGCCGACTCCACTGTTCGGTGCGCTGGCGACGAAATTCCAGCCAGTGCTGCAAGAAGGCGTGTACCAGATCGGCGTGATCGCTGAAATGCCAATAGAAGCTACCGCGAGTCACCCCAAGTCGCTTGGCGAGAACGAGGATGCGCAGATTTGCGAAGCCTCCCTCGGCGACCGCATCACCCGCGGCGCGCAACCACGCCTGCCGATCGAGCAAATCGCGCTGCGCGCGTTGCTTGGGTTTGACGCCGGTAGGCTGACTCACCCGGGACTAGCGAATCATTGCCCCGCCGTCGGCAACGATCACCTGGCCGGTGATGTAGTTGCCCGCGGCGCTGGCCAGCATCAGAGCGATGCCACCGATATCGTCAGGCTCGCCAATGCGACGCAGGGGCAGCTCGCGCTCGACCATTGCGCGTACCTTCGGGTCTTCATGAATCGCGCGCGCGAAATCGGTCCGTACCACGCCCGGTGCGATGCAGTTCACGCGGATATTGTGGGGGCCCCATTCGACCGCAAGATTGCGCGCGAGCTGCATGTCGGCAGCCTTCGAGATGTTGTAGGCACCGATGACCGCCGAGCCGTGCAGGCCACCGACTGAGGAGACCAGGATAATCGCGCCATTGCGGCGCGCCTCCATATCCGGCCGCACGAGATTACACAGCCAGATATTCGAGAGCACGTTGTTGTGCATGACCTTGGCGAAGACTTCGTCGGACAGGCCAGTGGTGGGTCCGTAATAGGGATTGGATGCTGCGTTGCAAACCAGCACGTCAATTGGACCGAGTTGCTCACGCGTTCTCGCCACCAGCTCGCCCATCTGTTGCTGGTCGGAAATATTGGCGGCGATCGCGAGCGCGTGGCCACCGGCGACCCGGATCGACTGCGCCACCTCTTCGCAGGCTTGCGCCTTGCGGCTCGAAATCACTACGCGCGCGCCGGCCGCGGCCAGATTTTCGGCAATCGAGCGCCCAATGCCACGGCTTGAGCCGGTCACGATGGCGACCTTGCCGGTCAGATCAAATAGACGCATGAACTCACGACTGAAAATTGGAAGGCCGCACTCTATCAGTGAGCTACGGTCTCCAAACAGTAGTGTATGGCAACCCGCCCGTCAAGAGCGCGCCCGCCGCTGCGACGCTCAGCTCGGCGAAAGCACATCTTCGTAATCGGCCCGGTTGGTCGCGTCGCTGCTCGGCCGAACTCCGAGACTGCGCAGCACCACCGTGATGACGGCGGCCACCAGCAGATTGAGCACCAGCGCATAGAGAGCCGCGTAACCCGGAATCGTGTAGTCAAAAATCTTCAGGGCATAGTTGGCGCTCTTGAAGGCATTCGAATAGGCGACCCAGCTGCCAAACCCTATGCCCGCGAGCCAGCCGATCACGAGCCCCCGGTGATCGAGCCAGCGTGTGTAGAGTCCGACGAATACGGCTGGCAGCGTCTGAATGATCCACACGCCGCCAAGCAGCTGCAGCTGAATCGCGTATTGGCGATCCATGAAGATGATGAAAATCAGGGCGCCCGCCTTGACGACCAGCGACACCAGCTTCGCCACGCGGGTTTCCTGTTCAGGCGTGCAGCTGCGATTGATGAATTCTCGATAGATATTGCGGGTGAACAGATTTGCCGAAGCAATCGACATGATCGCAGCGGGGACCAGAGCGCCGATGGCAATCGCGGCGAAGGCTAGGCCGACGAACCAGGATGGGAACATCTCGATGAAAAGTGCCGGCACCGAAAACTGTGCGCTGTAAACCTTGAAATACGCGGCGTACTTGTCCATCTTGTCGACGCCCGCGGCCAGCGCCATGTAGCCAAGCAGTGCCATCAAGCCAAGCAGCAGCGAATAGGCCGGCAGCAGTGCCATATTGCGGCGAATGGTATTGCCGCCGCGCGAGCTGAGCACCGCCGTGACCGAGTGCGGATACAGAAACAGCGCGAGCGCCGAGCCCAGTGCCAGCGTCGCATAGGCCGAAAAGCCGTTCAGGCTGTCGGTCGACGGCGCCTTTAAGAGCAGCTTCGCATCCGGCACCTTGTCGAAAATCGCCCCGATCCCGCCAAGCTTGAGCGGAATGATGATCATTGCCGCAGCGATGGTGATGTAGATCAGGAGATCCTTGACTACCGCGATCAGCGCTGGCGCGCGCAGACCGCTGGTGTAGGTGTAGGCAGCCAGGATCGCAAAACTGATAATCAGTGGCATCTCGCCGAGGATCCCCTGGGTCGGAAAACCGAGTGCAGCTACGACCACCTGGATACCAACGAGCTGCAAAGCGATGTAGGGCATCGTGGCGAGAATGCCGGTCACGGCAATCACTAGCGCGAGCGTCGGGCTGCCGTAGCGCGCGCGCACAAAGTCTGCCGGGGTCACGCAGCCATGGCGCTTGCAGACCGCCCAGAGCTTGGGCAGCACGCAAAAACCCAGCGGATAGATCAGGATGGTATAGGGGACCGCGAAAAATCCGACCGCGCCGGCACCGAAAATCGCCGCGGGCACGGCCACGAAGGTGTAGGCGGTATAAAGGTCACCCCCGACCAGGAACCACGACACCACCGTTCCGAAGCGGCTGCCAGCAAGGCCCCACTCGTGCAAGGAAGTCATGTCGCCGCGGCGCCATCTGGCGGCAACGAAACCAAGTACCGTCACGACCACGAAAAAGAAAACGAAAACGCCGCTTGCCACCAGATCCATTTCCATGCGCGCTCTCCGACTCAGGACTTATATTTTTTGTAGACGATCCCGATCAGGACGGCGGATACCGGAACCCACAGGAGCTGGTACCAGTAGAAAAACGGGAATCCGAACAGGCTTGGCTCCTTCATGTTGTAGAAGGGCACCCACAATACCCCGACGACGGGCAGCAGGATCAGCACATACCAGGCACGACTGGGCTTTTTCGCTTGCATCCTTCGTCCCCTCTTTGGTGTGCGCGCGGTCAGCTTGATGTGCGGCGCGTCTTAACAGCAGTTTATCGCGCGCGGGAGCCGGGTGCCCCACAGGGTTATCCCCAATGCAGGCGCGCTAGTGAAAGATCCGGCTGAACATCGACAGATCGCAGCAGCCGTCAAGGTAGGTGAAGGCAAACCAGGTCAGTGCACCGCAAAAAATCCAGCTCAAAAGGCATACCACCAGCAAACGCATCACTTTCGGAGACTTGGCCTTCTCGTCCATCAGAAGGACTCCATCCCAGTCAGGCGCACACCCGCACCGACCACGGTGACGATGGCTCGCGACAGCAGTTTCAGGTCCCATGGCATTTCCGGACGCCAAACGTCCAGCAGCAGCGCCGCCCGCATCTGCTCGCTGTTATTGGTCACTTCGTGGGTGTAGGTATCGTCCCAGAGCAGACTGTCACCGTCAGCAAGGTAATGCGGCACGCCGTCGATGGTCAGCACCGCAGCCGCCCTGCCATCGGATGCCAGAGGCACCGACAGCCCGAGGTGAAACCGCACAATGCCGCGAAATGGCCCGCGATGGGGCGGGATATGTTTGTGGGGAGCGAGAAAGGAAATCGATGCGGAAAGCACCTCGGGACAGGCTCGCAGAAGTTTGGCGGTGCGCGGACAGCGCGCCATGTTGCGCGCTACGCTGACTCCATATGCCTTGAGCACGAACAGGCGCCAATCACGATCATCGTTGGCCGATATGTCGGCCTGGGATGCCATGAGCTCATGAAAGCGCGGCACCGAGGCAATCCGCCCGGCAACTTCAAGCGCCTCCTCGCGCACGGCGCGCCACTGCTCAACGAAACGCGCGCCATTCGGGAAAAAGCGCTCGGCATCCAGCACGGCAGGGCCCTGCAGGCGGTGATCGTAAACCTTGCGTAAAAGGTCTCCCGCACCATCGTACAAACGGTTCATCGAAGCGCTAGATAGGTAGCTCGCCACAGGCGAAACACCATAAGTCTAGCGCATCCGCCTAGCCGCTCCGCCCGTTCGCCCGCAGGCGCGCTCAGTCCGGCCGATAAAGCTTTGGAAACTGCGCCTTGAGCGCCGCTACCTTGGGCAGATCGTTATAGACGATGTAAGGATTGTCCGGGTGCCGCCGCAGGTAGTCCTGATGGTAATCCTCAGCCGGGTAGAAAGTGTCGAGAGGACTGACCACGGTCTTTATGGAATCCTTATAAACCTTGGCCTGCTCGAGCTGCTGGATATAGGCTCGCGCGACGCTGTCCTGGTCGGGAGTCAGCGTGAAGATTCCCGATCGATACTGGGTACCGTAGTCAGGCCCCTGGCGGTTCAGTTCGGTCGGGTCGTGAGCCACCTCGAAGAACACTTTCAAGAGCTGCCCGTAGCTCACTTGCGCCGGATCGTAGACCACCCTTACCGACTCGGCATGCCCCGTGGTCCCGCTGGAGACCGCGTTGTAATCCGGATTCTTCAAGGTGCCACCGGCATAGCCCGAGGTGGCACGCACCACGCCTTTGACGTGCGAAAACACCCCCTGGATGCCCCAGAAGCAACCACCGGCAAATACGGCTGTCTGTTCCTTGGCGCCATTGCTCGTGAGCGTGAGGTCGCGCGCCGGATCCGGCAGCTCGATGGCCGTCGCCGGCCAGAAGTAAATCCCCAGTAAAAGCGCGATTGCGCCCGTCAATAGTGTCAGGGGTCGATTCAGTCGCAGGCCCATGTCATCACTCCAGAAGTCGCTGGCGCACAAAGGTGCCGCCTGCCCATCAGTCGCGCGTGCAGCGCGCACCTTACAGTGCAAACTGGGCGCCCCATTTCCAGTGTAAACCGGGATTCAACGCAGCGTGCCTTTGCTATCACTCCTACTATCAGATAAGAGGATGTGGCACCTGGCTAGCCGTTTACAAGCGTCGGCGCGAGGATCCGGGATACCGGGCAGGCGAGCGCCCGGATACTTTTCCGGTTACCCTAGGCACCCAGCCCGCCCGGCCGCATCGCGCAGCACGCCGCAGAGCCCGCCTGATGATCGAGCAAAACACCCCTGAAGTCGCCAGTGCGGCGCGCCCGGCGAAAGCGCCTTCGGGCTACGCGCGTCGACTCGCGTGGCTCCAGGAACGCATGGATCGCTGGTGGTATCTGCCTTGCGTGGCCGGCCTCGCTGGTCTGGATAACTTCATCCTGTGTTTTCCCACGGATGTCTTTCTGGTCAGTACGGCCGCGCTTCGACCGCAGCGCTGGGTGCGCATCTTTCTCGCGTTTGCGACCGGCTCGGCGCTTGGGATGCTGGCTCTGTCCTGGGCGGTCTCCGCCGGCGGCAGTACGGTCCACGATCTTTTGTCCTGGCTGCTGCCAAAGGACCTCGATTTGAGTGAAACCGGCGGCGCTGCACACACCTACGGCGCCTGGGCGCTCTTCATCGTCGCCATCAACCCGCTGGTGCCAAGCCAACCTGCGGTGATTCTGGCGACCGTGGCCGGCATGAAACCGCTCTCGGTCTTCGTGTGGGTCTATCTCGGACGCCTGACCAAGTACGGGGCCTACACCTTTGCCGCCGCTCGCGCGCCGCGCCTGGTCGCGCGCTATCTGCGCAGTACTCCCAAAGAGCCGTCAACTTAGCTCGCGTCTGCTAGAAGAACTCAGTCTCGATATCGACGCTCGAGGCCTGACCCACCTGGGTGAAATTCTCCTTGAGCCAGTCACGCGCCGCGGCTCGTCCGGCGTCGCGCAGACGACACAGGAATCCCCACTCGGGATCAAGCTTGGATGCAACCGAGCATGCCGCCATGAGATCGTCGGCGCGGATCGAGTGAATGAACATCTGCTTCATCTCGCCGGCTCTCACTTTTCCAGAGTCGATCAGACGCGTCACGAAAGCGATCGCACGCAACTCGCGCAACAGCGATGAATTGAAGCTGATCTCGTTGATCCGGTTGGCGATCTCGGGCGCCGTGCGCGGCACGCCGCGGCGCTCGATCGGATTGACGTGGACGATCACGACATCGGCGCTGCGACTGGAGTAGATCAGCGGAAACACCGCCGGATTACCCATGTAGCCACCGTCCCAGAAATACTCGCCATCGATCTCGACTGCCTGGAACACATTGGGCAGGCACGCCGACGCGAGCACCATGTCGACCGTCAGGGACCGGCGCTCGAACAGGCGGATCTTGCCCGTTTCCACGTTGGTCGCACACAAATGCAGTTGCACCCCCGGCTGCCCACGCAGGCGCGCAAAATCAACTCTTGACTCAATGATCTCGCGCAGCGGATTCAGATTGAGCGGATTGAGCTGGTAAGGGGAAAAGCTGCGCGTCACGGTCTCGAACGCCCAATAGAGCGGTGAGTACTCGAGCGGCAGATCGGCAAACAGCCGCGCGACCGCTGGCGGGCGCATGGGATTATGACGGGCAGCCTCGGCAATGGCCTGCCAGAAACCGGTGAGCGCCGCGCGCGCCTCGTCACGGTCCTTGTTAAGCAGCCCGTGCGCCAGGACCACAGCATTCATGCTGCCGGCGCTGGTTGCACTGACCGCTTCGAATTCCAGTCGCCCGTCCTCGAGCAGGTAATCGAGCACACCCCAGGTAAATGCGCCATGCGCCCCTCCACCCTGCAAGGCGAGATTGACTAGTTTTGAGGGCCTTGCTGCGCGGGATCTGGGAGGCTTGGCACGCACCTTGGGCTTTCCCAATAAATAAGGCGCGCTACGACCGATGGCCCTAGCGCGCCCTGTGTTACTCAGTCCAGCATTCGAGCACCGAGGCCGGACTGGATCCGCCAACGGCTACTTGGCCGGCACCGTAGCGTACAAGCCGGTCAGACTGGCGTGCGCGAGTGCCTCAGCCCGGATGTGATAGCCAACCATCGCGCCCGAGGCGTCTGCCGGTACGTCGATCTTGTCGGTCTTTAACGCATACACCGTAAAGATGTAGTGGTGCGGCTTGCCCGGTGGCGGGCACGGTCCGCCGTAGCCACTCTCGCCGAAATCGGTGCGCGACTGCTGGGCGCCAGCCGGAAGCTTCGGATCCTTCGCATCGCCCGCACCACGCTCAAGCGCGTGGGTATCAGCCGACAGATTGATCACCTGCCAATGCCACCAGCCCGAGCCGGTCGGTGCATCAGGATCATAGGCCGTCACCGCAAAACTCTTGGTTCCAGCCGGCGCCCCTGACCAGCTCAACGCCGGTGAGAAATTCTTGCCGCCACAGCCGCCATAGACGAAGTCCTTGCCAATCGTGGCCCCGGGCTTGAGGTCACTACTCGTCAATTCGAACTTGCCATCGCCCGCCGCGTGTGCGGCAAAGGCCAAGCCCATCAGTAAAGGCCCCAAGGCCTTCGTGTGCCATGCCCCCATGCTCATCTCCTCCAGTCATTTTAGGAATGTGTCTTCCCATCAGCCATTTGGCGCACCATCATCACGCACGCCCGGGAGGCTGTAAAGGACCCGCGCCCACTCTACGCGCAAAGTGCCACCTTTGCAGAGGGCGCCCGGGCCGACTCCGACAGGCGCCACCCAGCACGACTGTCAAAGTAAATAACTCGAGGCTTGTATTCGCGCGCGCCGTTTGCTAACTGCAAAATCTCGCCATATCGTTGCGCAATAAGTAGTTCTACAGAGCGGGTGGCCAGGACCGTCATGCTGTGCGCAAGCAATGACCGGTAGCATGAATGTGCGCCTTGCTGGCGCGGAGCAAAGTTTCATGACCAGCACCAAAATCACGCAGTTAGCACCGCCGCTGTTGCTCGATCAGGTGGCTGAAGCAGTCGACCTGAACCAGGTACTGTGGTCTCAGGATGCGCTCGGCCTCGTGACCTGGATGTGGGACACGAGAGCCAACGAAGTCCGCTGGTTCGGCGACATCGCGCCGCTCTTGGGATTGGCCGCAGGCACTTTTTCGGGCCTCTTCGAGGATTACCTGGGCTACGTGCATACCGAGGATCGCGAGGCGTCGCGTCGCGTCGCCATCGAGTGCCTCAAGGGCTTGCGTCGCAATTATCACGTCGAGGAGCGGGTAGTCTGGGCCGACGGCTCGATTCACTGGCTTGAGACCTACGTTCACGCCGAGAGTGGTGCTACGGGCGAGGCTCTGCGTGTGATGGGCGTAGTCAAGGACATCACCGCGCGCAAGACGACCGAACTCGCCCTGGCCGTCTCGGAGGACCGGCTGTCCCAGGTCTTCAATGCCAGTCCGATAGCGATTGTCGTTACGCAACTGAGCGACGGGCGGGTACTGAACGTCAATCCGCATTTCGAGCGCCTCACGGGCTTCTCAGCAGCCGAGGTAATCGGCCGCACCTTGCAGCAGCTCAACCTGTATCCGGACACGCCCGGTTACCAGCGCTGGCTCACCGAACTGAGCACCCACGGCTTCGTGCGCGACTTCCCGATGCGCGGTCGTACCAAGGATGGCCAGACCATCTCCCTGCGAACCTCGTCGGCACGCGCACAATTCGACGGCCAGGTAGGGGTCATTTCGCTGGCACGAGACGTCACGGCAGAAGAGGCAATCGAGCGCAAGATCGCCGAATCCGAACGCAAGTATGCGGCGGTGTTCGACACCTCTCCGGAAGCAATCGCCATCACGCGGCGCAACGACGATATTTTCATCGAGGTCAATGTCGCGTTCGTGCAGCAGTTCGGCCGAACCCGTGAGCAGACCCTCGGGCGCTCGGCGGCGGAGCTTGGTATCTGGTTCAATCCGGCAGACCGCACGCGTGCGGTTGCCCTGCTCGATCGTGACGGTCGGCTCTCCAATTTCGAGACCCAATGCGTGCACGTCGACCTCACCGCGCGGGACGTTCTGGTGTCAGCCGCCCTGCTAGAAGTAGCCGACGAGAAATGCATCGCATGGGCGTGGCGCGATGTCACCGAGATCCGGCACGCCGAGCGCGCGCGCGCCCAGAGCGAGCGGCTGCACCGCGAGGAGCTGACCCGCATTGCCAATCAGGACCCCCTGACACGGCTGCCCAATCGCGCCTGGGTGATGGAGCATCTGGATCTGCTGGTCGCCAACGCACGCGAGTCAGGTGCCCAGTTCGCCGTGCTGTTCATCGACTTTGATGGCTTCAAGAAAATCAATGACACCATCGGACACGCCGTCGGCGATGAGCTCCTCAAGGCTGCAGCGCTGCGCCTGCAAAAGACGCTGCGCACTGAAGATCACGTCGCGCGCATCGGTGGCGACGAGTTCACCGTGCTGATGAGCCCGATCAGCGGCGTGGCCGAGGTCGAGCGTCTGGCACGGCGCCTGGCTGACGTGTTCCGCAGCCCGTTTGCGCTGTCCAATCACGAGGTCTCGATCGGCATCTCGGTTGGGGTCGCGATGTTCCCGGCCGATGGCGACAGCGGTGACGCGCTCCTGCGCAGCGCCGATATCGCGATGTACGAAGTCAAGGCACAGGGGCGCGGCAGTTTTCACTTCTATACGGCGGACCTCTTCGAGCGTCTGCGCGTGCGGGCCGATACCGAGAAAGCGCTGGCCGGCGCCCTGGTGCACGACGAGCTCGTGTTGCATTACCAGCCGCGGGTACGCGGCACGGATGGGCGCCTGGTGGGCTTCGAGGCCTTGCTGCGCTGGCGGCACGCCGAGCGCGGACTGCTCAGTCCGGCGCATTTCATTCCGCTCGCCCAGGAAAGCGGCCTGATGGTCAAGATCGGCGAGCGGGTCATTGAACTGGTATGTGAGCAGATCGCCAGTTGGCGCATGCAGCGCGTCCCGCTGGTACCGGTTTCGGTCAATCTGACCGCGCAGGAGTTTCAGCGACCGGGACTCTGCAAATTCATCTCGGGCATGCTGACACGCCACAGCATCAGCCCTGACCTGCTGCAGATCGAGATCAGCGAATCCTCGACCGTCAATGAGCACTTCAATGTTGACCAGCGACTCGCGGAGATCAGCGGCCTTGGCCTGAAGATCCTGATCGACGATTTCGGCAGCGGCTACTCGTCGCTTTCGCAACTTCAGACGCTCGACGTAGATGTGTTGAAGATCGACCCGGCGTTCGTGCGCAAACTCGGCACGACGCCCCAGAGCGAAGTCTTTGTGCACACCATTATCAACATGGCCAACGCGCTGAACATGACGGCGGTCGCTGAGGGCGTCGAAACCCTCGCCCAGCTGGAGACGCTGCAGCGGCTCAAATGCGACCAGGTTCAGGGTTTCCTCTTGTCGCGCCCGGTCGAGGCGCAGGACGTGCCGGAACTGCTCGCCCGCAGCAGTCTTTTGCCCGCGCAGAGCTAAGCCTTACCCGACCGAGCCGATTAGTGGTCCGGTCGGGTATCGAGACTAGGGATTGACGACCTTGACGGTGCCATCGACTGCACTCTTGTCGATGTAGCCAATTGCCCCGGGATTGTCGGCCAGCTGCTTTTTCACGGCGGCATTGTCTGCGACTTCCTTGGGTGGCTGCCCCTTACCCGAGAAAATCAGCTTGGACCAATAGGCCTTGACCTGCGTAGCCGACTTGCCAACTACCTTGGTATAGAACTCTTCACGCGGTGCGGCGCCTTCGGCCTGATCGATCGGCGTTGCCGCGGCGCCGCCCGGAAAGGTCGCTGCCTTTCCGAGGAAGAGGTCCGAGATCTGCTCGGCGGTCAGCGTGGCAACCGCACTCTTGGAGGACACGACGACAACGACGTCCGCGTAGGCCGGAGCCGACACTGCGGCCAGGAACATGAGCGGGGCGAGAAAGCGAGTATGTGGTTTCATGTCGGTTCCTCAGAAAATGAAGTCGACTGCAAGACTGACCACATTGATGTTACCCAGGTGAGTTCCCGGCGGCAGCGAGGCCTGGTTGGAAAACTCACCGTAGAAGTTATACGCCCCGCCGCCCACGTTCATCCGGTCGAACTGCAATTTCACGTCGACGTTGCTGACCACGTCCCACCGTACACCGAGGGTCCAGGTCTTCTGTACCGGCGATACGTAGGAAACGATCTCGTTGATCCCGCCGTTGAGCTGCGCCGCAACCGCGGCATAGGGGGTGCCTGCGAGCAGCGCCGTGTTGATTCCTGAGATGCCGTTATAGGACGTCGTCACATCCGCGTAGCTCACGTAGGGCAACCACTTGCCGAAATGATAACCCGCGGTGATGTAACCGGACTTGGAGTCCGGGAAGAATCCCGTGCCGTTGCTGCTGCAGTACTCGGCGAGGAGCAGCCAGGTGCCCGGATCGTAGGAGATGCCAAAGGTAGCGGCACTGATCGAAAAGCGATATCCAGAATACTCGCTCTCCAGATCCAGGGCCTGCTGACCGGGAATTGCGAACGGCGGGTATCCCGATGCGAGCAAGCCGGTTCCGAATGCATTGAGTCCCTGATACTCGGAGTTCTGGAAGTTGTAGAGGCTCAGGTGCGGGAAGTCGGCGTAGCCCACACGCAGGGTCCAGTCGCCCCAGGCCGCCGTATCATTGATCCCCCAGTTGCCGCCCGAACGACCACCATTGCCGCCCTCGGTCTGGATTGCGCTACCCCCATAAAATGCTTGAACGGTGTTGGTCACCGAACCGGTGACCAGTCGATAAGAGGTGTCCACACCATCGGTATGGGTCAGCGGCAGGCGGTTGTAAACCTCGATCGGGGGCCGCACCCAGGGATTGGCATAGCCAACCAGGCGGTAGTCGGAGACCATAAAGACGGGCAAGGCGGTACGCCCGACGCGCACGTCCCAATCGGGCGTCAACTGGTATTTCAGGTTGGCCCACTCGATGTGCGGAATATAGCTATTGAGTTGGTCGTACTGCGAGACCACCTGCAGAACGCCCGACAGATTGGATGTAAATTTTCCGTCGAGCTGCACGCCCAGGCGCGAATCCGGGTCGCCGCTCCACTGGCGCGAATAGCCAACACCGGCAGGCTGCAGGATATTGCCCAGGAAATCGACCTGGTCGTTACTCGAATGGACCTCGTCGGCAGTGCCAAAGCCGCTGATCTTGAAAGTTGGGTACGCAGTATCGTCGTCCGCGTAGGCCGCGCTGCTTGCCAGAAGCAGGGCTGCCAGGAGGGTACGTCTGGGGGTCTGTCGCATATTGAACCTCTCTTGATTTGAAATTACTTCCCTGATTACTCGTGGCGTCAGTGCGACTAGCGGGTCGTAAGCCGCGGCACACTGGCATGTGCCGGACGTGCCAGTCGTACTGCCGCATTACCTCGCTCAAGCCGGAATACCGATACCGACTCCGCGAGAATCGCGCTTTGCTGCTTTAGTGATCCCGATGCTGCGGCGGCCTGTTCGACCAGCGCCGCGTTCTGCTGGGTGTCGCTGTCCATCTGCATGACCGTCGTATTGATGGATTCAATTCCGCTACTTTGCTCAGCTGACGCACGCGAGATGCCGGCGATGATCTCGGTGACCTGCTTGACCGACTTCACGATCTCTTCCATCGTCGCGCCAGCGGCATCGACGCGCTTGGCACCGATCTCGACTTCCTTGACCGAGTCGGTGATGAGTCCCTTGATCTCGCGTGCCGCCGCCGCGCTGCGCTGAGCCAGACTGCGCACCTCTGACGCGACCACCGCGAAGCCGCGTCCCTGCTCTCCGGCTCGCGCGGCCTCGACCGCCGCATTCAGGGCGAGAATATTGGTCTGGAAGGCGATGCCATCGATGACACCGATGATGTCGGCGATCTTGCGTGCCGAGCCATTGATGGATTTCATCGTATCGACCACTTCAGAAACGGCCTCCCCGCCACGCAGTGCCACTTCAGAGGCGCTGCTGGCCAGCCGGCTTGCTTCAGCGGCACTCTCGGCGTTCTGCTTGACCGTGGCAGTAAGTTCTTCCATCGCGCTCGCAGTCTGTTCCAGCCGAGCCGCCTGCTGCGAGGCGCGCTGGGCGAGATCCTCATTGCCACTCGCGATTTCCTCGGAGGCCAGGCGAATCGCCTGTGCCGCAGTCGTAATCGAGCCGACCGTCTCGCGCAGCTGACGCACGGTCGAGTTGGAATCATTCTTGATGCGCCCGAAGGTTCCTTCGAAGTCGGCATCGATCGACTCGGTCAGATCTCCGGCAGCCAGGGCGCCCAGCATGCGCACCACTTCCTCGAGGCCCTGTTCGCTGACCTCCATCAGGCGATTCAGGCCGTCAACCATGCGCCGGAAATCATCCGAGTACTGTTCGGCCTCGCCGCGTGCCGAGAAATCACCGCGCGCAGCCGAGTCGACCAGTGTCATCACCTCGCCGCTGATTGCCGAAAAATGCCCCTTGATGCCGTCCATGGCCTCGTGCAGCGCGGCGCGCTTGCCGGGCATGCGGGGTGCGTTTGCCGAGAAGTCGCCGATTTCGTAGCTCTTCAAGACCTCGATCACGGCGCGAATCGAATCGACGTAGGAATTCACGAGCTGGTTGGTACCGACAGCCATGTCGGCATAGGCACCCTGAAAAGGCGCGGTATCGATCAGGTAGTCCATGTCCCCGGCGTCCTGATGGGATGCCATCTCACGCTGGGATTGCACGAAAGATTGCAGGGAAGCCTGCATGCTGTGCATGGCTGCCAGGAGCTCACCGGCCTCATCGCGACTGTCGACAACGATCTCTGTACTCAGGTCACCGCGAGCAATCGCACCAGCGACCGTGCCCGCATACTGAATCGGACCGACGATCAGACGGCGCGAGATCACCAGCACGAGCAGCGGCAGCACGAAAACGAAGATCGCGCCTCCGAGCGCAAGTCCCAGCAGCAGGGTGCGGCGGGTCGATTCGCTTACGTCGCGCAGTGCGTCGTTAAATGAGGTGTTGCTGGCATCGCGGAATTTGGTCAGGTCATTGCGATAGGTGTTCAGGCTCTCGGTCATCGCCTTGATGGTGGCCGGATCGGGCTGCTTACCCGACAGCATGCCCATCGACAGGGCCGTGGCCGCATCGAAATAGGCCGTGAATTCCGCTTTCAGACGGGTGATGTCGCGACTCGAATCGGGGTCCAGCTTGGCGACATTGTCAAAGTTGGCCAGAACCTTGTTGGCGCCATCACGGGTCGCCGTCACGCCGTCCTTTTCGCCGGCCGCGACCGCGGCGTTGAGGCCTTCGGTAATGCGGTCAAGGGCGCTGATGTTTTCCGTGGCCGCCTGCAGGGTCGGGAACAGCGCGGTGCCGATCTTGTCCAGACGCGTATTGTTGCCCGTCGACACCCAGAAACTGAATGCGAGATAGAGCAGAAAACAAAGCGCGCCAGTCAGTGGCGCGAAGAGGAGCTTGTAGATGAGCGGAAGATTCCTTACGAATTGCATCGAGACCGTCCCTTGATCAAAGCGTCGATTCCAGGTCGACGTGTCCGTTCGGAATATCGGTCGACCGCATGCAATCCTAAGCTGGTGCGAGTTTCCTTTGGTGGGATTGAGGGCGAATTTGCCTCTGGGAAACCGCCGTATAACTACGCATGGTGCAGCGCACTGAACGCGCATACATAAGTGCTCCTGCGAGCGCCGCGGCGGGCGCGTTCTCCTCTAAGAATTGCGTCGGATCGAGCAAATCGGTGGCCGCAGCGACTGCACGCTGGAGGTGCAGCGCATGAGTATCTACCACCAGCACGCGCATCCAGTGAACAGGCGCGGGCACGACGGGATCACCTCGATCTTGAGGGGGGCTGCAGGCGCCTTAGCGCTCCTGAACGCGCAGTGCTAGATCCCGAGATAAGCGCGTCGGATGTAATCGTTGCCCGAGAGTTCGGCCGCACTTCCCGCAAGTGCGATGGCCCCGTGTTCGAGCACGTAGGCCCGGTCGGTGATGGCAAGCGCAGATCTCGCGTCCTGCTCCACGAGCAGGATCGTCGTGCCACGGTCGCGAATGCGCCGGATTGCCTCGAAGATCAACAGTTTCAAGCGATGGGCAATCCCGACCGAAGGCTCATCGAGCAGCAGCAGGTGCGGCCCTCCCATGAGCGAGCGACCAATTGCCAGCATCTGCTGCTCGCCTCCGGACAGGGTGCTCGCCTGTTGTCCGGCACGCTCCCGCAGCACCGGAAAAAGCTCGAAGACCAGCTCGCGATCGGCACTGATCGCATCCCGCGAGTGCCGCAGATACGCGCCCAGTTCCAGATTCTGACGCACCGTGAGCTCAGGAAACAGGCGCCGTCCCTCGGGACAGTGACAGATCCCCTGGGCCACTACGCGATCGACGCGCAAGGCGCCGATATTGTGACCCTCAAAGCTGATACGGCCGCTGCGCTCAACCGAGCCAGAGATCGCCTTTAACAGCGAACTCTTGCCCGCCCCATTGGGACCGAGCACGGCAACGATCTCACCGGCGACAATCTGCATCGACAGATTCTCGATGGCCAGCGCCTTGCCATAGCGCACCGACAGGCCTTCTATCTCAAGCAGCGCCATGCGCATCCTCGGTGCGGCCGATATAGGCGTCGATGACCCGTTCATTTGAGACGATCTCGCCGGGCTGGCCGTCGGCGATGACTTCGCCGAAATCAAGCGCGATCACGCGTCCGACCAGCTGCATGAACTCCGCGAGCTTGTGTTCGATCATCAGAATCGCCAGACCCGACTCACGGTGCAGGCGCAGGATCAACTCCGACAACGGAGCGATCTCCTGGTGACCAAGACCTGCGAAAGGCTCATCCAGAAGCAAGAGCGTAGGCCCGGTAGCGAGCGCACGCGCGAGTTCCAGGCGACGCAGGTCACCATAGGGCAAAAGCTCCGCGGGCTCATCACCTTTCGCCGCGAGTCCGACCTGTTCAAGCAACTGACGCGCGCGCGCGCCACGATCAGCCAGCGAGCGAGCGCGTTTGGACAGGCAGGCTACGAGCACATTCTCCAGTACCGTCAAGCCGGCAAAAGGCCGTGCGAGCTGGAAGGTGCGGGCCAGCCCCATGTTGACGATGGCGTAGGGCTTGGCTCCGACGATCTCCTGGCCGAGCAGGCGCACGCTTCCGCTGTCGGGAGCTATGAAACCGGTCAATAGATTAAATAGCGTCGTCTTGCCGGCGCCATTGGGTCCGAGTATCCCGGTAATCTCGCCCGGGGCGAGAGAAAACGACACGTCCCTGACGGCCTGCAGGCCGCCAAAGCGTTTGCCCAGACCGCTCACTTCGAGCAGTGCACTCACCGTCGCACCCCGACTAGGCGCTGATAGAGCGGCGCGATTAGGCCACGGGGGGCGAAAAACAGGATGAAAATGAGAATCAGGGTGTAGACCCAGAGCCGATACTCTCCAAAGCCGCGCAGCATCTCGGTGAGCAGCGTCAAGCCGATCGCCCCGCCGATCGAGCCGTAAATCGTGCCAATGCCACCGACGTAGACCATGATGATGACGGTGATCGAAGTAGCGACAGCAAATAGGCTCGGGCTGATCTGCTGCTGATAATGCGCATAGAGCGCGCCGCCCAGCCCGGCGAATGCCGCACTGACCGCCAAGGCACCAACCTTGTAGAAGGTCACATTGATGCCGGCAGCCTGACAGGACGCCTCGTCGCCGCGGATGGCCCGCAGGATGAGCCCGCGCGGCGAATGCGCGAGATAGATGAGCACGCTGCACGAGAAAATCACGGTCGCGAGCACAAAGTAATAAAAGGGGCGCGGCGCGAGGATCAATGGTGTAATTCCGCTGATGCCCTCCTCTCCTCCCGTGACCTCCCAGAAAATCAGCGCCAGACGCTGCATGATGGCCGCGGCGCTCAACATCGCCAATGCAAAATACGGACCGCGCAGGCGCAGCGTCGGAAAACCCATCACCAGACTGAATCCGACCGCTACCAGCACGCCCGCCGGCAGACTCCACCAGGGATTTACGCCCATGAGGGTATTGAGAAAGCCCGCCGTATAGGCTCCGGCACCGATGAAAAGACCGTGACCGAAGTTCTCGCGCCCGGTCAGACCCGACATGAAATCCCAACTGGCCGCCCATAGCGCGTAGATCAAGCCTACCGTCAATACGCCGAGCAGATAGCTGCTGGCATTCAGGAGCGGCACCAGCGCGAGTAGCGCCGCGGCGCCGAGCGCAGCCAGCATGTGGCGCAGGCGCGCGCCCGCCATCAGAACGCGGCTCGCTTGCCGAGCAAGCCTGCCGGACGCAGGATGAGGGTGCCTAGAACCGCCACCAAGGACACCAGTTCGGTCCAGGAACTCGAAATGTTGTACGCCACCAGCGTCTCGCTGTAGCCAATGAGTAGCGCTGCAAGGATGCTGCCCGGAATCGATCCAAGCCCCCCCAGAAGTACGATTGCGAAGGACTTCACCATCGGCAGCAGGCCCATGCCGGGTTGGACCGTCAGGAACGGGGCGACCAGTACCCCGGCGGCGGCGGCCAGCGCCGCAGACAGGCCCATCACGATCGAGAAAATCCGGTCGCTCGGAATTCCCACGTATTGCGCGGCCTGGGCGTCCTGGGACACCGCAAGAATGGCATTGCCCAGACGCGTGCGTCGAATGAACAGCCACAGCAGCGAGATCAGGAGCACAGCCATGCACAGGGCAAGAATGCGCTGGCCGCCGATGCCCACACCGCCCAGCGTGATCTTTTGCGAGACAAACGCTGGCACGTTCCGGTACTCGGACCCGAACACAAGAAATAGCCCCTGCTCGACGAGCAGCGAGGTCGCGAGCGTGATGAGCAATACAGCCAGTGGCGAGGTACGCAGCGGCCGCACGAAGACGCGTTCCATCGCCATCCCGAAAGCCGCGACCAGCAGCACCGCGCCACAGGCCGCAAGGATCAGTGGCAGCTTGGCCTGGACATGCAGGCTGTAGGTCAGGTAGGCCCCGAGGGCGTAGAAGGCACCGTGAGCCAGATTGAGCACGCGCGCGACGCCAAAGATTAGCGTAAAGCCGACTGCCAGCATCGCGTAGATCGCGCTCGTGACCGCACCATTGATAAGGATCTCAAGCATCGGGATCCGCCCTGCCGCCAGCGCTCACCGGCTCATCAGGGCGTGACCCACGGTGGCAGGATCATCTTGCCGGTACGCAATTCCTTGGGCCAGAGCACGACCCGCTCGCCCTTGTCCTGCCACTGCGCGAACAGCAGGTTCAGGTGCCCCGGGCCGGTCATCACATCGTGGTTCTCGTCGAACTCCACGATCCCCGGGACGCCCACGTACTTGGTCTTCTCGAGTTCCTTGATAACCGCCTCGGCCGCGGTGGAATTGGCCCGCACGAGTGCTTCGGCATAGATGTGAACTGCGTCGTAGGCACCGATCGCGGTGTAGACCGGCGCGCGTTTGTAGCGCGCAACAAAGCCGTCCCAGAATGGAACCGTGCGCGGGGTGAGCGGCGCGCGCACCGCGAAGTTGGCCGCCACCTCGGAGATCGCCTTGCCGCCGATGCGATCGTAGAAGTCATTGTCCATCGCCTTGACATCGATGCCACCGTAGGGGATAGGGATACGCGCGTCATACCATTGCTTGGCGAAGATGTCCGACGAGGCATGCGACAGCACCACCAGGATAAATTGCGCGCCGCTGTCGCGCACCTTGGAGAGCAGCGGCGAGAAGTCCGACGTCGACGTGTCGAAGAATTCGGCCAGGCGCACGTCCGCCCCGGCCTGGACTGCACCCTGCTTTAGCACCGGCACCAGGTCCTGGACCCACTTGGCGTTTTCACCGACGATGGCGATGCGCTTGTAGCCGAGCTCGCCGATTAGCATTCCGGAGATGAAACTCACCAGCTGGCGCGCCTGCAGGGTCGAGTTCAGCGGCATCGACCTGAAAATGTACTTGTAGTTTTCATAGTCCTGCTTGACCTTGGCAGTGACGGCCGGCGATGCGGCACCGATCTCAAGGTAGATCGTCTTGGCCACCGAGATGTGCGGTAGCTGGGCCAGCGTAACCCCGCTCGTATAGCCGCCGATCAATACGTCCACATGGTCGTCAGCGGTGAGTTTCTTGATGGCGTTGATGCCCGTCTCAGGCGCTTCGGTCTCGTCGGCCATGACCAGCTGCAGCTTGCGCCCGAGCACCCCACCCTGACCGTTGATCTCGTCAACCGCCATCTGCATGGCGTCCTGGGTATCTCGTCCGACCTGTAATTGCATTGCCGTCGGAACACCGATGAGAATCGGTTTGCTCGATTGGCTAAAGGCCGGCCCGAAACTCGCGAGGCCGGCCACGGCAAGCGCCGTCAACCATCCGCTTATGGTGCTCTTTTGCATATCTTCTCCTCGGTGTGCTGTCTGACCGACAGTCTGCCTGTGCGCTCGTTGCCGCGCTCTTGGGTGTGCATACCTTATGCGCAAAATGGCGCGCCTGACAAGTCAGGATCGACCCCTAGCGCCCTGCATGACTGCTAGAGCGACGGCGGGAAACGCAGCTTGTCGATCGTGCGATGGACCGCAGGCTCGGGCGCCGGTGTCATGAGACTGACGATGACGGTAGCGGCGATTCCGGCGGGTACGCCAAACACGCCGGAGGAAATCGCTTCGATGCCGAACCAGTGGCTAACCCCGGGAAAGCCAAACAAGCGCACGAAGAATGGATAGGTATGCGCCATGTAATACAGGCACACCCCCAGTCCGACCAGCACGCCCGCCAGAGCGCCATGGCGGTTGGCGCGACGCCAGAAAATGCCCAGCACCAGCACCGGCACGAAGGCCGAGGCAGCAATCGAAAAGGCGGCACCGACCATAGCGAGGATATCGCCCGGGCGCAGCGAAGTGACGAAGGCTGCCACGAGAGCAACGATCAAGAGCGTGATCTTGGAGAGGGTGACGCGCCGCTGAGCTGACGCTTGCCGATCGAGCAGCTTGAAGTAGGTGTCGTGGGAGATCGCGCTGGCAATCGTCAGCAACAAACCGTCAGCCGTGGACAAGGCCGCGGCGAGGCCCCCGGCGGCAACCAGCCCCGACACGACATAGGGCAGGCCTGTGATCTCGGGCATGGCCAGCACAAAGACATCCGGGCTGATGCTGATCTCGGCAAACTGGACGATGCCGTCGTGATTCACGTCGATGAGCGAGACCAGAGGATTGGCCTTGTCGAGCGCCGCCCACGATCCGACCCAGGCAGGCAGCTGCGAGAACGGGATGCCTACCAGATGCGTAATGATGTCGTAACGCACCAGCACCGCCAGCGCTGGCGCCGTGAGGTACAACAGGGCGATGAAAAATATCGACCAGGCGACCGAGCGCCGCGTCGCCGCAATCGACGGAGTGGTGAGG
This sequence comes from Mycobacteriaceae bacterium, assembly GCA_903970145.1. GTDB lineage: Bacteria > Pseudomonadota > Gammaproteobacteria > Burkholderiales > Burkholderiaceae_D > CAJCHO01. The sequence goes on from CAJCHO010000014.1 coordinate 65,618, forward strand.
TAGCGCGTCAGGATATGAGGCAGGCCGGCGGTCCCGGCCATCAGGCAAAACAGCAGCGCCAGAAAATTGACGCGGCGCGTGTCACGCGTCGCGTCGTCCTCGCCCGCGAAGGGCGTAGTCTCGAAAATCTGCGGTGCGGCTCTGGCGAGCGCCGCCTCGCGCTCAGCGCGCCAGCGCGCAGCCGCCTCGACGGGATCGGCCGGATACTGGGCAAGCATGCGCTCGGCCGCCTTCAATTCACTCAGGGGCGCATCGCTATCTCGCAAACCCGCAAGGCGCGCGCGCGCGGCGCCACGCCCGGCTTCCCAGGATTGCGGCAGGGTATCGATCTGTAACTGCAACTGGCGCGCCCGATCGGCAAAGATTTCATGCACCTCGCGCTCGCGCGGATCGCGCGCCAGTTCCTGCTCCCGGGCTTGCAATTGCGGCAGTATTCTCGCGTAACTCGCCTGCGGGATGTAGCTGCCGGTGTAACGCGCCGAAAGCATCACGGCGGGTGTCATGTAGGCGACGATCAAGACGATGTACTGAGCGACCTGGGTCCAGGTGATGGCACGCATTCCTCCCAGAAACGAGCACACCAGCACGCCCGCCAATCCGAGAAAAACCCCAACTCCAAAGTCGACCCCGGTAAAGCGGCTGGCGATCAGACCGACTCCGTAAATCTGTGCGATCACATAAACGAAGGAACACAGCACACCGGCCGCGGCGCCAATGGCCCGCAACAGCGAGCCGCCGTAGCGCATTCCAAGGAAATCCGGCACCGTGTACTGACCAAGCGCACGCAGGTAGGGAGCGAGCAATAGCGCGACCAGGCAGTAGCCGCCGGTCCAGCCCATTACATAGGCAAGGCCTTCAAAGCCGGCCAGGTAGATCGTACCCGCCAGACTGATAAACGATGCCGCCGAGATCCAGTCGGCGGCGGTCGCAAGGCCATTGAAAAATGCCGGCACGCGCCGCCCGGCGACAAAATATTCGTCGGAATTGGCGGTGCGACCGGCAAGACCGATCGACGCATAGAGTGCGATCGTCGAAAAGACGAAGACATAGCCGATCGCTGAATGCGGCAGGCCAAGGCGCTCAAGCACTGCCAGCACGACCACGAACACCAGAAAGCAGGCCGTGTAGATGACTACATAGTTGCGCAGGCGCCGTGAATACTCCACCCCAGGCGCTGCACCCGTCATCGCACTGACTCCCTGTCACGCGCGAGGCGCCTATCGTGCACGTGCATGCGCCACGCGTAAACGATGACGATCAGGACGTACACGGCGATGGCACCGCGCGCCGCAAGAAAAAATGGCAGCGGCAGGCCAAAGATCTCGAACCTTGCCAGCGAGCGCGCAAAGTAGATGAGGACAAAGGTCACGATGAAGCCTGCGCTCATCAGCAGGCCGATCAGGCGCACGTTGGCGCGCCAGTAGCGCAACTGCGCGTCGTGCTCTGGCGGACCCTCCACGCGGCTGGCCGTGCGCCCTGCCCTAGAGCTGCTCTTTGAGCTGCTCGAGAATCGCCGGATTCTCGAGTGTCGACACGTCCTGGGTAATTGCCTCACCCTTGGCAAGCGAGCGCAGCAGACGGCGCATGATCTTGCCCGAGCGGGTCTTGGGCAGGTTGTCGCCAAAGCGGATGTCCTTGGGCTTGGCGATCGGACCGATTTCCTTGGCCACCCAGTCGCGCAGCTCTCTCGCAATGCGCTTTCCTTCCTCGCCGGTCGGTCGCGCCTGCTTTAATACGACGAAGGCGGAAACCGCCTCGCCGGTCAATTCGTCAGGCCGACCGACCACGGCCGCCTCGGCGACCAGGGGATTGGATACCAGCGCGGACTCGATTTCCATGGTCCCTAAGCGATGCCCCGAGACGTTGAGCACGTCGTCGATGCGCCCCATGATCCAGAAGTAGCCGTCCATGTCGCGATTGGCGCCATCACCTGCCAGATAGAACCTGCCCTGAAAATCGTCGGGGTAATAGCTCTTCTTGAAGCGCGCCCGGTCGCCCCAGATCGTTCGGATCATCGCCGGCCAGGGACGCTTGATAACCAGAATCCCGCCCTTGCCATTCTCGACATCGTGGCCGGTTTCATCGACGATTGCCGCGGCGATGCCGGGCAGGGGCCGCGTGCAGGAGCCAGGCTTGGTAGGCGTCACGCCGGGTAGCGGCGTAATCATGTGGCCGCCCGTTTCGGTCTGCCACCAGGTGTCGACGATCGGGCAGCGCGCGCCACCGACGACGTTGTGATACCACATCCACGCCTCCGGATTGATCGGCTCGCCGACTGAACCGAGCAGGCGCAGCGACGACAGATCGTACTGCTTGGGCAAATCGCCGCCAGCCTTGATCAGCGAGCGGATCGCAGTTGGTGCCGTATAGAAAATCGACACCTGGTGATCCTGGATCATGCGCCAGAAGCGCCCTGCGTCCGGATACGTGGGTACGCCCTCGAACACGACCTGGGTCGCCCCAGCCGCCAGGGGACCATAGGCCACATAGCTGTGGCCGGTGATCCAGCCGACATCTGCGGTGCACCAGAAGACATCGCTGGGCTTGAGATCGAAGGTCCACTTCATCGTCAAGAGCGTCCACAGCAGATAGCCGGCGCTTGAATGCTGCACACCCTTGGGCGTCCCGGTTGAGCCGGAGGTATAGAGAATGAACAGGGGATGCTCGGCGCCGACCCACACTGGCTCGCAGGTCTCGGCTTGACCGGCGACGACGTCGTGCAGCCACTTGTCGCGCTCGGGATGCCAGTCAATCTTGCCGCCCGTGCGGCGATAGACGATAACGTGACGTACGGCCTCACAGCCTCCGGCAGCCAGGGCCTCGTCGACAGCGGGCTTAAGCGCAATCGCGCGGCCACCGCGCATCTGCTCATCAGCTGCAAACACCAACGTCGCACCGGCGTCGACAATGCGCTCCTGCAGGCTTTTTGCGGAGAACCCGCCGAACACCACCGAATGCGTGATGCCCAGGCGGGCGCAGGCCTGCATCGCCACGACCGCCTCGACCGACATCGGCAGATAAATGATCGCGCGCTCGCCCTTCTGGTAGCCAAGCGCCTTGATGCCGTTGGCCAGTTGCGAGACGCGCTTGTACAAATCACGATAGGTGTAACGCGTCACGGTGCCGTCGTCGGCCTCGAAAATGATCGCGACCTTGTCGGCATTGCCCTTGTTCAGATTGCGCTCGAGGCAGTTGTAGGAGACGTTGAGCTCGCCGTCGTCAAACCACTTGTAGAACGGCGCATCGGACTCATCAAGAACGCGCGTGAAGGGCTTGTGCCAGGACAGGTACTCGCGTGCCAGGCGACCCCAGAATGCGTCGGGATCGCGCTCGGCTTCCGCACACAGTGCAAGGTAGGCGGCTTCTCCGGAAATATTGGCTGCCTGCACGAAATCTGCGGATGGTGGGAACACCCGGGTTTCGGTCATGACCGATTCGATTCCTGCTGACATGGTCTCCTCCAGCTTTCTCTATTTTCTTTAGCGCCGACTCTACCGCGGCTGCCAGCGGATTTTGCCACACGGTAGGTTTTCTGACTTACTGGAGCCTTACGGGCGCGGCCGCTGGATGCGCGTGGACGAGCGGGCCGCGGGTGTAAAATTTAGATCTGCGCGTGAACCGGTGATTGCGCTTCCTCGCGGGCAGGCCGTATTGCAGGTGCACACTGAAAGCTACCATGACCCTCATTAAAGAGCAGGACCTGATTGAAAGCGTCGCCGCGGCGCTGCAATTCATCAGTTACTACCATCCGCTGGACTACATCACGCATCTCGGGCGCGCCTACGAAAGCGAAGAGAGTCCGGCCGCCAAGGACGCGATCGCGCAAATTCTGACCAATTCGCGCATGTGCGCCGAGGGTCACCGGCCGATCTGCCAGGACACCGGAATCGTCAATGTCTTCCTGCAAGTGGGCATGAATGTGCAGTTGAGCGGTTTTCGCGGTTCACTTCTCGACGCGGTCAATGAAGGCGTGCGTCAGGGCTACGACTTCGCGGACAACAAACTGCGAGCTTCGATCGTCGACGACCCGCAATTTGCCCGCAAGAATACCCGCGACAACACGCCCGCCGTGGTACAGGTCGAACTCGTGCCTGGGGACAAGATCGAGGTGCAGCTTGCCGCCAAGGGCGGGGGCTCGGAGAACAAGTCCAAGTTCGTCATGCTCAACCCCTCCGATAGCGTCGTCGACTGGGTATTGAAGACGGTCCCGACCATGGGCGCGGGCTGGTGTCCACCGGGCATGCTCGGCATCGGCATTGGCGGCACCGCCGAGAAGGCGATGCTGATGGCCAAGCAATCGCTCATGGACGACATCGATATGTACGAGCTCTTAAAGCGCGGCCCTGCCAACCCGGCCGAAGAAATGCGGATCGAGCTCTATGAGAAGGTCAATGCCCTTGGTATCGGCGCCCAGGGATTGGGAGGTTTGACGACTGTCCTCGACGTCAAGATCCGCCTCTATCCAACCCACGCGGCGAGTAAACCGGTGGCCATGATTCCCAACTGCGCGGCCACCCGTCACGCACACTTCACTCTCGATGGCTCAGGCCCCGCCTACCTCGACCCGCCACCGCTGTCAGCATGGCCGGACGTGAAATGGGCACCGGACGTACAGCGCTCGAAACGAGTCGACCTCAATACCCTGACGCCGGCCGAAGTGGCGTCCTGGCAGCCGGGCCAAACCCTGCTGTTAAACGGCAGGATGCTCACCGGTCGCGACGCGGCGCACAAGCGCATCCAGGAAATGCTCGGTCGCGGTGAAAAGCTGCCTGTGGACTTCACCAATCGGGTCATCTACTACGTTGGCCCGGTTGACCCTGTGCGGGACGAGGTGGTGGGTCCGGCGGGTCCGACGACCGCAACGCGCATGGACAAATTCACCGAAATGATGCTCGCCCAAACCGGCCTGATTTCCATGGTCGGCAAAGCCGAGCGCGGGCCGGTTGCGATCGAGGCGATCAAGCGTCACCAGTCGGCCTATCTGATGGCCGTCGGTGGCGCCGCCTATCTCGTATCCAAGGCCATCAAGGCAGCCCGGGTGGTCGCCTTCGCGGACCTTGGGATGGAAGCGATTTACGAGTTCGATGTGCGCGACATGCCGGTCACGGTCGCGGTCGATTCCAAGGGCATCTCGGTGCACAACACCGGGCCGCGCGAATGGCAGGCCCGCATCAGCAAAATTCCGCTGGCGACCGCCTAGGACCAAGCGCGTTACTTTGGAGCTGCCGGCGTCGTTGGCGGTGACGCGCTAGCGCAATCGCCCCCGAGCCAGCGCCCTGACACTTTCAGGTGCATCTCGTTAGGCCCGCCACGCGCCATCAACGGGGACTCCGTGAAAGTTGCATCGAGCGCGGCGTGAAACTGTTCGGGAGAGTCGGCTGAAAACCGGTAAGTGCCTTTGCCCTTGACACGCCCATCGCAGACGATTTGCGCAGAAAACGAGCTAGCGGCGCGCTGGATGTCCTCGGCATGGCAGGACTTGTCGTTGCCGGGCAAAAAGCCCTTGTCGATTTCTTCGGAAGTCACGCAGCGCTTGGTGCTCGAACTCAGATAAATCGGGGCCGACATGTCCGTGGACAACTCCCAGAGTCCGGTCTTGATCATACCGGGGTCCGCAAGGGCGGTGCTGCCAAATACTGCCGGCACGAGCAGGCTCAGAGCGGTCGTCAGAGTCTTCATGTACCTGCCTTTGGATCGGTGCACGGCCGCGCTGGCAAACGGCTGCTGCTAACCATGGGTAGCGCGCATCCAGGTGATGCCCAGCCACTCGTGCAGGGTGTAGGACGAGCGCGCATAACTAAGCGCATCGGGCATGAACGACCAGCCGTCGATCGTATGCGAGAACTGGTAGCCGGTTGGCGCTGCAGTCACCAGCATGCCGCGCTCTTCGAATATCAGGACGGCGCGCTGCATGTGCACCACGTCGGTGACCAGGAGGATGCGGTGTATGCCGTCCTTGGACAGCATGGCGATGCTGCGGTTGGCGTTATCAACCGTGTCGACCGACTCATTCTCGATCCAGCGTGTCGCAACACCATAGTCGGTCTTCAGGACATCGGCCATCATGTCTGCCTCGGCAAACCGGCCACCACCGGGTTTGCCGCCCGAAACCAGGACCGGCAGGCCAGTCTGACGAGCCAGATGCGCCCCGTAACGTACCCGCTCGAGCGTAGCAGCAGCTATGGTTTCGCCGCCATACTCGAGTGCGCCGAAGGTTCGGCCGCCTCCAAGAATCACGATTGCCTCATCGGACTGGGGCTTGAAGTTGCCGGTATACGGGTGGCGCAACTCGAAAGACCACTGCAACCAGTCGGCCACGACCGGCATCGCAATGGCCACCGAAAACAATGCGGTCGCCAGAAAAAGATACTTGCCGAGCCGCCCCCAGCGAGTCGCGAGGAGCGCCGCCAACAGGAACAGGACGACCGGGCCGATCGGCGGCAGGACGAGCGCCGCCACCAGCTTGCGAAGGACAAACAGATCTTCGGGACTCAAGACAGGCCCAGCGCGGAAATGCCGACCCGGGCGATCTGCGCGTCGTCGATCGAGCGCGCACCCGAAACCCCCACGGCGCCAACGCAGTGCCCGTCAACCATGATCGGCTCGCCGCCTTCGAGCATGCCGTCGAGCGCGTGAATCGACAAAAAGGATTGGCGCCCGTCGTTGATCATCTCCTCGTAGGCCTTGCTCGGACGGCGACCCAGCGCCGCCGTGCGTGCCTTGGCCGGGGCAATGATCGTAGAGACCGTCGGCACACCATCCAGACGCTCGAGCCAGATCAGATGGCCACCCTCGTCGCAGATCGCGATGACAACCTTCCACTCATTCTCCAGCGCGTGCGCCTCGGCGGCCGCAGCGATGAGCTTCGCGTCTTGCAGGGTCAGGCTCGGCTTTGTGATCATCAGGGTCCCTGGCCATTCTGAAATTGCCTGCAACAATAGCGTAGCACGCCGTTTGCGCCAAGCGCCCAACGGCAGTTTGCGTTCAACGACCTACTGCGGTCCGTATCTGTTCGAGGGCGCTGGGATCTTCGATGGTTGTCAGGTCCCCGGCATCGCGCCCTTCGCAGATCGACTGGATGGCACGCCTTAACATCTTGCCCGAGCGCGTCTTGGGCAGGAGCGACACGAAATGCACTCGAGTCGGTCGCCCGACCGCACCCAGATGGCGATCGACAACCGCCATCACCTCTCCTTCGAGGCGCAGGCGCGCTTCGCTTGTCTCGTGGGCCGCGGGATTGCGCAAAATGGCAAAGGCGACCGCGACCTGGCCCTTCAGGGCATCCTCGACGCCGACCACCGCGGACTCGGCCACCTCGGGATGCGCATTGACTGCCTCCTCGATTTCGCGCGTACCCAATCTGTGTCCAGCGACATTGATCACATCGTCGGTGCGCCCAAGGATGAACCAGTAGCCTTGGTCATCGACGATACCCCAGTCAAAGCTCGAATAGACCAGGCGATCCTTGAACATCGACCAGTAGGTCGCGAGGTAGCGCGCGTCGTCGCCCCATACGGTCGTCATGCAACCGGGGGGAAGCGGTCCTTCGAGGGCGACCACCGCCTTGTGGTTGCGACCCACTTCTTCTCCGGTGACTTCGTCGATCAGGTGCAGGCGATAGCCATAGACGGGCTTACCTGGACTGCCGAAATGCGCTTGCATGTCAGCATCGACGCCACGCTGCAAAGCCAACATCGGCCAGCCGGTCTCGGTCTGCCAGTAGTTGTCGATAATCGGTTTATTGATTGCCGTCGCAATCCAGCGCGCAGTCGGTTCGTCGAGCGGCTCTCCCGCAAGAAACAGCATGCGCAGCGAAGACAGGTCGTGGCGCGACAGGTGGGCAGGGTCCTGTTTCTTGAGAATGCGAATCGCCGTCGGCGCGGAGAACATCAGGTTGACCCGATACTTCTCGACGATCTGCCACCAGATGCCTCCGTCGGGACGGATCGGCAGACCATCGTAGAGAATCGTGGTCATACCCGCTATCAGCGGCGCATAGACCACATAGCTGTGGCCAACCACCCAGCCAATGTCCGAGGTGGCAAAAAAGGTCTCGCCAGGCGCGCCGCAAAAAATGTAGCGCATCGATGCAGCCAGTGCGACCGCGTAGCCGCCGGTGTCCCGTTGAACCCCCTTGGGGTGTCCGGTCGTGCCGGAGGTGTAAAGAATGTAGCTGGGCTCATTCGATTCAAGCCACTGGCACGCCACCCGCGCCCCTTCATGCCGTTGCGCCAGCTCTGACCAGGCAGAGTCGCGACCGGCCTGCATTGTCATCGGGGCCAGATTGCGGTCGAACAACAGTACGCCGGCAGGCTTGTGATGCGCCAGACGCAGCGCCTCATCGAGTAGCGGCTTGTAGGCAATGACCTTGCCACCGCGCGAACCCGCGTCGGCCGCCACCACCAATACTGGCGTCGCGTCATCTATGCGCGAGGCAAGACTATGGGCCGCAAAACCGCCAAACACCACCGAGTGAATCGCGCCCAGCCGCGCACATGCCAGCATTGAGAACACCGCCTCGGGCACCATCGGCATATAGATCAGCACCCGGTCGCCACGTCCGACGCCGAGTTCGAGGAACATGGCGGAGACGCGCTCGACCTCGGTCAACAGTTCCCGATAGCTGTAGCTGCGCTCGATGCCCGTTTCAGTGGAGACATAGACCAGTGCCGCCTGCTCGCCGCGCGTGCTGATGTGCCGGTCCAGTGCGTTGTGACACAGATTGGTTCTGCCTCCTACGAACCAGCGCGCGAAGGGCGGATGTGCGTAGTCGAGCACTTGAAGGAACGGCTCGTGCCAGTCGACGAGCTCGGCCTGCTCACGCCAGAATCCCTCGGGATCATCGATCGAGCGCCGATAGAATGCCTCATAGAGCGCGTCCTGCTGTGTCATGCCGACTCCAACTTTGATCAATTTTGAGGACGCTCGCACGACCGCCCGGCGGCAGCGTCGAGACTGTCTCGAGCGCGGAACCTGATAGGCGCCCAAGCCCCCAGCGCTTGCCCTCACCTAGCGCTTGCTAAGGTTTTTGCCTACGATACCACTTTGACAGATCACCGGGCTTCGCATAGATTCTCGCGATGCTCGGATCCCGCCGCCCCGCCCTGCAGCTCATCGCGACCCTACTACTGGCTATCTTTGCCTGCGCCGCTACGGCGCGCGAAGCCGATGAGCTCTTGTCCCAACGCCTGCCCGCGCTCACTGAAAGTGCAATCGCCAATGAGGCGCCGCTCGCCGCTGACGTCCCAAGCGAGCAGGCAAACGCAATTGAAAGCAAGGAAGTCCCGACCACCAGTCCGGCCGGCCGCGGCTTGACGGAATCCGCCCTGCAGCTCATTGGTGTGCATTATCGACGCGGCGGAGAATCGCCCTCGACGGGCCTCGATTGCAGCGGACTCGTACGCTACGTGTTTCACGATGTTCTCGGACGGGATCTACCGCATCGCGCGGCCGAACTGGCAAGGCTCGGTGCCCACGTCGCACGCAACGATTTGCAACCGGGCGACGTGATCCTGTTCAACAACCTGCGCCGTTCGATCTCGCACGTAGCTATTTATATTGGCGATGGCCAGTTCATCCATGCTCCAGCAGCCGGTAAGAAAGTGCGCATCGAAAGCCTCGAGACCGGTTACTGGCTCAAACGCTACATCGAAGGTCGGCGCATCGAATAGTACTGGCGCGCCGCATCAGGAAGGCGGCAGATTGCGCCGCTTGGCTTCGAGGACTTCGCGAATCCGCGCGGCATTGAGTTCCACGACATCTTCGCCGGCCCGAATCGCGGCACTGCGCGCCCGAAAATTGGATCCCGACATGGTCGGCAGCGCCGGGATCAGCACGATGTCGGCCTCGTTCATTTCCCAGGCCCCGATGGTCTGACCCATGATCGCGAAGGTCTGCAGCCATATGCCGATGATATTGCTGGGCTGACCGACCGAGGGTCGCGCCGAAATATCCACAGCAATCACGATGTCCGCGCCCAGGCGCCGAGCCGCCCGAACCGGAACCGGCGACACCACTCCGCCGTCGACGTATTCATGATCACCGATCTGGACGGGCTGGAAGACGCCCGGCACGCTCGATGACGCGCGTACGGCTAATCCGGTGTCACCACGCTCAAAGACGACCAGCTGTCCGGTGTGCAGGTCCGTGGCCGTGACCGCAAACTTGCGCGGCAGCTTTTCGATAGGCCGATCGCCCAGGCTCTTGTCGACCCAGGCCTGCAGACTCTCGCCCTTGAAGAAGCCGCTGGAACTCATGCCCCAGTCGGAGAGCGCCCCTTCATCCATGCTCATGGCAAGGCGCGTGAGCTGATCGCCGTCAATGCCGCCGGCATACAGAGCTCCGACCAGACTGCCGGCACTGGTGCCAACGACAATGTCGGGCTTGATGCCATGGGCTTCGAGCGCCCGGATCACGCCGATGTGCGCGAAGCCGCGCGCCGCGCCGCCACCGAGCGCAAGGGCGATGCGCAGAGGTCGATGGACCTGCTCCGGGACAGGTGGCGCCGATTCGGCTGGGCCCGTCTCCATGGGCGCAGGTGGATTGCCGGGCGGAGCAGGCTTCGCCTCAGTAGCCGGCCCCGACGAATCGGGGACCGATGAGGCCTGTCCGGCCCCAGCCACCGCCGGTGGGGATGCGGGCACCCCCTGGGCACTGCATGCCGGTACCGGTTGCGGCACACAGGCCGCCGCTGGAGTGTTGGCCTCTACGAGTGCTGGACCGTGATCCCCCCGAGTGGCACAGGCCGCAAGGCCCAGCACGATGGGCCACAAGAGAGCACGCATTTGGTGAGTCAACATCGAAATCAAATCCCCTCTACGCGCAGTAGAGCGCGGCGCTCTAATGTATCAGAGCGCCTAGGGCACGTGATCGAGCCGGAATCGGCCTAGGTCTCGCGCTCCTGCTGGGCGGGCGAGATGAGTTTCATGTTGGCGTTGCGCAGGCGCTGCGACAGGATATGCACGAGCTTGACGAGAATCTTCGCGCCAAGATGGGGCTCGACCCGGATGACTTCCACGAGGGCCTCGCGCGACAGGACCGCGAAACGACTCGTTTCGATGGCCGTACAGGAAGCAAAGCGCGCCTCACCGTCCAGCATCGACATCTCGCCCAGAGAGTGCCCCTCCTGCACGACCGCAATCCGCGAAGGATGGCCTTGTGCGTCATTGCGCGTCACATCGATCAGACCGCTGATGAGAACGATCATGAAGTCGCCGATCTCGCCCTCGGAAATGATGACCGTGCCTGGCGTCGCCTCGAAGACCGGCATGTAGGCACCGATCGCGCCCACCTCAGAGAGCCTGAAGTCCTCCATCAAGGGACTTCTGGCGATCACCCGATGAATTTCCACCGCGTGGTCGGCAGCCGATCCAAGCGAGCGCATCGCGCGGGCGAGAAAGTAGTCGCTACTCATGGCCGGGGCGGAGGGGTTCCAAATTGCACATTCAACCGGCTAGTGCCCGGAATGCTCGCGCACCACGCCATCTGTCCAGCCCGCCAGGGCTTCGAGAGCCGCATGGCTTGCCTCGCCAAGCGCACTGGCGCCACCGGCCGCATCCGCGCTCAGTGCGCTGCTGCGCTCGGAGAAGGTGCGCTGGGCAACAATCCGCCCATCTCTCGTGATAGTTGCGCGCAGGCGCACCACGCCAGCGCTGGCCTGTGGCGAATCGAAGACCTGCGTGAACTCGTCGAGGGTAACGAGGAGGGTGAAGTCAGCCAGTTCGAAGGGAGTCTGGGCAACATAAAACTGATCTGCCAGCCGAATCCGTACTGCCCTCGTTATCAGGTTCGCTGGCGCCGTGGACCATTCGCTGTCCGCATAGGTGCGCGGCTGGTTTGCGGCGCTGTAATTCAAGCGGTAGCCAAATGCATTCGAATCGAGCGGTGGCGCAGCCTCGATATCGGGGACCGCGATGCTCACAGCCGCGTGGCGTTGTTCGCCCGCAGCGCTGGCCAAGCCGAGATCATAGGTCTTGCGCGGGGCAGTGGCAGTCCCGAAGCTCGTGCAAGCGCACAGCAAAAGGATCAGTGAGCCGCCTGCCAGTCGCCTCGTTGAGTTCATGGTCTGGTTCTCCTTGGACATGCGTGCAGCCACCAATCAGTGGGGGGTTACAAAGCCGGCCTCACCGGGGCCAGGCTCGCGGCCCCTGCCAAAAAGCAGAGTATTCGGGGCGCTGTCGAGCGCGCGCGCCGTGTGGGTCAGCGCGCGCGCCGTGCTGGAGGCGTCGTCGGCCAGGGATTCGTAGCGCGGCAGGGTCGTCTGGCTGAGAATCTGCGCCGCGTGGTCGATACGCGCCAGACTCTGCTCGACACGGTCGAGCGTCCCCTCATGCTGCTGCAGTTTGACGGCGAGCAGGTCGACATCATGAGCGAGCGTACCGAGGCCTGCCAGCGTATCGCGGGTGGTGTCGATAGCCTGCGGCAGGTGGGCGAGACTCGGTTGTAATTCGGTCCCGACATTGGCAGCCTTCTGCGCCGCCTTGTCGATGCTGGTAAGAGTCGCGACAAGCGCCTTCTGGTTTTCCGGGGCGAGCAGTTCATTGGCGCGCTTTAGGACCTCGTCAACGCGCGCCACAATGGCTTGCGAGCTGCCTGAGAGCTGGTCAAACAGGCCCGCCTGCAAAGCGATTCGCGCCGGGTGATCGGCGTCGGTTGTAAGCAGCTCCTTGCTCGAGCCATCATCGTCGAGCTGCACCCAGGACAGCCCCGTCACACCCTGAGCCTGAAGTTGCGCAAAGCTTGCGTGGGTAATGGGAGTGCCGCGGACCACCGAGATTCGGACCAGCACCTGTCCGGGCTGCTGTGGATCGAACCCGATATCCTCGACTTTGCCGACTTCAACGCCGCGATAACGTACCGGCGACTCGACCGACAATCCCGCGACCGACGCTCTCGTGACGAGCACGTAGGGGACGTGCTCGGTGCGGTCGCGTCCCATCCAGAGAGCGATGATCACCAGTGCCGCGCACAAAAGCACGGTGAACGATCCCGCTATAAGTGCATGCGACTTGTTTTCCATGATTCGGCCTCACACGATGAAGGGGTACTCACGCAATAGTTCCATGGCGCGCTGACCGCGCTCGCCAAGGAAGAACTGCTTGATGAAAGGATGGGGTATCGCCAGCACCTGCTTGATCGGAGCACAGGCGATCACGCGCTTGTCGGCCAAGACCGCTACGCGGCTACTGATCTCAAAAAGCGTATCGAGATCATGGGTCACCATGACCACCGTGAGACCCAGTTCGCGATGCAGCGCCCGTATAAGAGTCACAAAGGCCTCGCAGGATTCCGGATCGAGCCCAGCGGTCGGCTCGTCCAGAAAGAGCAATTGGGGATCCAGAACCAGGGCGCGCGCCAGGGCTGCCCGCTTGATCATGCCACCCGAGAGATCCGACGGCATCTTCAGCGCGTCGCGTGGCGCAAGCCCGACCATCTCGAGCTTTAGCATGACGATGTCCTCAATCATCTCCCTGGGCAAGGCGTGCAATTCCTGTAGTGGCAGGGCGACGTTCTCGAATACGGTCAGCGACGAAAAGAGCGCACCCTGCTGAAACAGCATCCCCCAGCGCGCGCGCACCCGCGCCAGGAGTTCCGGATCGCCCGAATCGATTGAGGCTCCAAGTACCTTCACGCTGCCGCGCGACGGACGCTCAAGACCTATCATCTGGCGCAGCAAGGTGGTCTTGCCGGTGCCTGAGCCACCGACGATGGACATCACCTCGCCGCGCCGGATCGACAAGTCGAGATCACGATGGATCTCAAAACCACCAAGCACGGTCCAGAGCCCCCGAATTTCGACGACGTTTTCGCTCTCGCCCATGTCAGAAGCCGACGTCCTTGAAGAGCACCGCCATGACAGCATCGGCGATGATTACGATCGTGATTGCACTGACCACGGAAGCGGTTGTGCCCTCGCCCAGACTGCGCGTGTTCGGTTGGATGCGCAAGCCAAAATGGCAGGCGACGAGCGCGATCAGCACCCCGAACAGGGCCCCCTTGCCGACTCCCAGCCAGAGGTTGGCGAGTGGGACAGCGGCCGGCAGACTGTTCAGGAAAAACCGAAAGCTGATGCCAAGCGAAAAGCGCGCCGCCGTCATTCCTCCCAGCAGCGCCATCATGTCAGTCCACACCACCAGAAGCGGCATGGCAATCGCCAGGCCGATAGCGCGAGGCAAAATAAGCCGCAGGCCGTGGGGAATACCCATGACCAGCATCGCGTCGAGTTCCTCCGTGACCCGCATGACCCCGAGCTGGGCGGTAATCGCCGATCCGGAACGTCCCGCGACGAGGATCGCTGCAAGCACCGGACCGAGCTCACGAATCACCGCCATGCCGATGATATTGACGATGAATGAGTCGGCACCGAAAGTGCGCAGCTGTTGCGCCGACAGGTAGGACAGCACCACCCCGATCAGAAATCCGACCAGGGCCGTGATGCCAACGGCCTGGGCGCCCGCCCGAAAAACGTTGGCTGAGATCTCGCTCCACGGTCCGCGCGAAGGATGCCGGATCACCGTTCCAAGATCGATGATGAGCTGTCCGAGCAGGCCGAGGAAACTAAGCACATGCTCGTAGAAGTTCAGCTGGGCGCCGCCGAGCGCCCTGATCCAGAAAAACGACAGGCGTGAGGGTTCGGGAAGACGTGTGCCTGCCAGATGGAAGAGGCGGTCGAATACCTCTTCCTGATGCGGACCGAAGCTGACGTTAGAGGGCTGGCGCTTGCCCCAGGCCGCCCAGAAAAATTGCGCGCCGATGTGATCGAGTCGCTCAATTGCCGTCAGGTCCCAGCGCGCGCTGGCGACTGTCTGGCGGACTCCGGCTAGCCGGCGACTAAGGTGATCCAGGGTCCCGTGTTCGGCGAGCGCCTGCACCACCCAACTGCCGGTAGCACGAACCATCAGGCCATCCGCACCGTGTTCGAGCGCCAGGTCCGGCGAAGTTCCCTGCAAATCGCCCGGCCGAGCCTGAACGCGCATACGAGCCCCGCAACGAAAGGCTCATGGTACGTAAACATTTGGCGCCGCGCCAGATACCGATTTGGCCGGCACCAGCGCCTCTGCTAGAATTACGGGTTCCTCACGGAACCACTCGCGGAGAGGTGGCAGAGTGGTCGATTGTACCTGACTCGAAATCAGGCGAACGTGTATGCGTTCCGAGGGTTCGAATCCCTCCCTCTCCGCCATGACTTTAGCTGAGTCAAAGGTTTTTCAACGAGTACGCGCAGAGCGCCAGCCGGCGCGGGCTTCGGGCCAAGTGCGTTTCTCTCCATGCGAAAAAGCGCCCGAATTCAGGGTCA
>CAJCHO010000015.1 GCA_903970145.1 Mycobacteriaceae bacterium
TGCCAAGGCCCTCCAGGTTGACCAGCGCGCGCACCCGCCCCGGGCGTACCCCGGAATATAGGGTCGCGATATTGCCCCCCATGCTGTGGCCAACGATCAACGCGGGCTCGCCGGGACTGTAATGGTCGAGCAATACATCCAGATCGGCCAGGTAATCCGGCATCCAGTAACAGCCCTGGCGCGCCCAACCGGACAGGCCGTAGCCGCGCCAGTCAGGGGCCACCACGTGCCAGTCGCGAGCCAACTCATCGACCAGGAACTGAAATGACGCAGCGACATCCATCCAGCCATGCAGCATCATCAGACGCGGCGCGGAGGGGTCGCCCCACTCGCGCACGTGATAGCGAACGCGCGGCAGGTCAAGGAAGGTGGAACGGCAGACTCGGCGCACCTGGTAGTCCAGTGCGGCGGCAGCCATGGGCTGGGACATGGTAAATCCGAAGAGGCGCCGCCGACTGGCGCCCATGGCGTAATTATAGCGACTGACGGCCTTGTGCATCGTGAACGCACTCCGGACGCTTTGGTCGACACCGAAACTTCGCGCCCCCTACGCCTGCCAGACTGGCGCGAATCGATCCCCCGAGAGAGCAGCTCCAATGACCATCACGTGCTTTATCCGCTATGAAATCGATCCCTTCAAGCGGGAGCTCTTCAGGACCTACGCCCAGAACTGGTCGACGATCATTCCCCGCAACGGCGGCCATCTGATAGGCTATTTCCTGCCCCATGAGGGGACCAACTATGAAGCCTGGGCCCTGGTGTCGTTCCCAGATCTGGCGCACTACGAGGCTTATCGGGTGCGCCTGAAGAGCGACGATGACGCGCTTGCCAATTTTGCTTTCGCCACGCGCGAGCGCTTTATCCTGAAAGAAGAGCGCAGCTTTGCCGAGGTGGTCGAAACGAGCTACCTTGTCGCACCGGTCGGCCATTGGGGTCAAGCGTGATCGCTGTCATCTTCGAAGTCGAGCCTTTGTCCGGGAAAGCCGAAAGCTACTTCCAGATCGCAGCTGACTTGCGCGAGCGGCTTGCCGAAATCGATGGTTTTGTCTCGGTGGAGCGCTTTGAGAGTCTCTCTCGTCCGGGCGTCTATCTGTCGCTTAGCTACTGGCGTGACGAAGCGGCTGCGCGCCAGTGGCGCAACATCGAGGAGCACCGCGCCGCCCAGAGCGAAGGCAGCTCAAGCGTGTTTCGCAACTATCGCATCCGCGTCGCACAGGTAGTACGCGACTACGGCATGAATGACCGCGCACAAGCGCCGGCCGACGCGACCAGGCTCGCAGCGTGCTGAAAGGAGCCCAGAAGTGAGAGACCTGATCTCGCGCACGCCCCACGAACCCAAGCTTGCCGGTGTGGCCGCGCTGATTGCCGATCCGACGCGTGCGCGCATGCTCTGTTACCTGCTCTCGGGAGAATTTGCCAGCGCCGGAGAACTGGCGCGCGCTGCCAACGTCACGCCGGCTACGATGAGTGGCCATCTCGCCAAACTCATAGAGGCGGGCCTTCTGGCCTGCGAGCAACGCGGCCGGCATCGCTATTTCAGGCTTGCCGACGAGGACATAGCGCGCGCCCTGGAAGCAATCGCGCTGGTGGCTGAGCGCGGATCCCATGACAGGATCTGGGCCAGCCCGACACGCACCCGCCTGCGCAACGCGCGCTGCTGCTACGGCCATCTGGCCGGACGACTCGGTGTCGAGATGTTCGATCAAATGCGTGATCAGCACTGGCTGCTAGCCGAGCCTGAGGGTTTTCGCTTGTCAGAGAGCGGCTTGCGGGGTCTGGAGAAATTGGGAATCGATGCCTCGCGATGGAACCCGGGCGCTCTAAGCAAAGCCCGGCTACGTATCGCCTATCCGTGTCTTGACTGGTCGGAGCGCCGTGATCACCTCGCCGGACCGCTTGCCAAGGGACTGCTCGACCATTTCATGCAATCCAAGTGGCTGCGGCGCCATGAGGGAGAACGTGCGCTCGACCTGACTCCGACCGGGCGTAAGCGCCTGGCGCTGATTCTGCCTTCGCTGGAGCGCAACGCGCTCTAGTGCGACCGCGCCTCGGAGCTAGCGCGCCGCGGCGCGCTCCAGCGCTACCAGTTCAGCTTCAGTGAATCCCGCAGCCCGGCGCGCCTCATGGTTGAATGGGCCGCGTGGGAGTGGCGCGCGAAACTGTTCGGCCAGCTGCGCGTAGGCCACCAGGGGATCGATGGCGCGCTGCGCGCACAACCAGGCGAACCAGCGATTGCCGATGGCGACGTGCCCGACTTCGTCGCGCAAGATGACGTCCAGTATCGCAGCTGCCACCTCGTCACCTGCCTGGGCGAGCTTGGCGCGCAAGGGCGGCGAGGCATCCAGCCCGCGCGCTTCGAGGGTGCGCGGCACGAGTGCCATGCGCGCCAGCACATCGCCGCGGGTTTTTTCAGCCATCTCCCAGAGCGAATCATGAGCCGGGAAATCGCCATACTCATAACCGAGGGTCACGAGGTGGGCGCGCAGCAGCGCGAAATGACTTGCCTCCTCGCGCGCCACCTCGGCCCAGTCGTGGTAATAGTCGACCGGCATGCCGGCAAAGCTGACCAAGGCGTCCAGAGCCAGATTGACCGCGTTGAATTCGATGTGCGCCAGCGCATGAACCAAGGTCGCACGACCAGTGATACTCGTCAGGCCGCGCGGCTTGAGCAGGCGCGGCGCGACCAGTGTGGGGCGCACCGGACGCCCCGGGGCTGGCGCAACGCCAGACACCAGGTCCACACCAGAGTCGATCGGCAAATCGACGCCCATCTCGGCAAGCGCCCCCAACTTGTCGTCGGGACTGCACGCGAGGAGCGCCAGCCGCGCCTGCGCGCGCAGCTCGCTCACCGTCTCGAACCCGTTTGGGCGGGCGTAGTATCCTTGGCAATCATGGAGGATTCGCGCTCATGGCAGTCTATGCGTTTGAAGATCGTACACCGGAAATTGACGAATCCGCGTTCGTCCACGAGCAGGCCAGCGTCATCGGCAGCGTCGAGCTCGGGGCCCAATGCAGTGTCTGGCCTCAGGCGGTGCTGCGCGGCGACAATGACCGCATTGTGATCGGCCCAGGCGCCAACGTGCAGGATGGCGCAGTCCTGCATACCGACCCGGGATTCATACTTGAAATTGCCGCCGGGGTCTCGATCGGTCATCAGGCGATGCTGCACGGCTGCCACATCGGCGAAAATAGTCTCATTGGCATCCAGGCGGTGATTCTCAATGGCGCCGTGATCGGGGCCAACTGTCTGGTCGGAGCCTGCGCGCTGGTTACCGAAAACAAGAAATTTCCGGATGGCAGTCTCATTCTTGGCAGTCCGGCACGGGTCGAGCGCGAGCTGACTGCCGAGGAGATCAGCCGCTTAGGCATGGTCGCCAAGCTCTATACGATGCGCGCGAGCCGTTATCGCAGCGCACTGACTCGTCTGGCCTGAGTACCATGGCCGACCAGCTCTATCGTTTTCTGTTTGACGGCGCCGATCCGACGCGAGCTGCGGTGCGCGGCGAACTGGTCGCGCTCGACAAGACCTGGGCGCAGATTCTTGGCAACCATGATTACCCGGCGTCGGTACTATCGCTGCTTGGTGAACTGGTGGTGGCGAGCACTTTGTTGTCTGCCAATCTGAAATTCAATGGCACCCTCATCATGCAGATTCATGGTGACGGGCCAGTCCGCCTCCTGGTCGTCGAATGCACCGCTGACTTGACCGTCCGGGCAACGGTCAAGCTGGCGGAACAGAGTGTCATCGACTCCTCGGCCAGCTTCACCAGTCTCGTCAATCAACATGGGCGTGGCCGCTTTGCCATGACGCTCGACCCGCGCGAGCGCAGTGCGGGCCAGCAGCCCTATCAGGGGATAGTACCGCTCGAAGGAGACTCGATTGCCGCTGCACTCGGCAATTACATGCTGCGCTCGGAGCAGCTTGAGACCGTGCTCTGGCTGGCAGCCGATGGGCGCAGTGCGCGCGGCATGCTGTTGCAGCGACTGCCAAGTACCGAAGGCTACTCGCATGCGGGCGAGACCAGTCCGCAATCCGAGTACGCGCGCGAATCCTGGGAACGGGCGCGGGCGCTCTCGGGCACCCTGACGCGCGATGAACTCCTGGCGCTGGACGCACAAACTCTGATGCATCGCCTGTTCTGGCAAGAAACTCTGCGGGTATTCGATCCGGTGGACTGCCGCTTTGCGTGCAGCTGCTCACGCGAGCGTGTGGCCAACATGCTGGTCACTCTGGGTCAGGCCGAAGTCGATGAAACCCTCGCGGAGCAGGGACGAGTCGAGGTCCACTGCGACTTCTGCAACAAAGCCTACGAATTTGATCCCGTTGACTGTGCGCAGCTGTTCGCCACCTCGAACACGGCCGACGGCGTACGCGCGCCGGCGCGCCAGCGCCATTGACGCCCGAGTTGGCGCGCCGTCGACTGCCTGGAAAAAATGGCATCCCTGCTTAGTCGCTTTTCGCCGCGCCTCGGTTCAGCACTGCGTTATCTGCGAGCGGCCGACCCGCCCTACCGCTGGCGCGTGAGTGGCGCTACGTGTCCGAGCTGTGGCGCGAGCTGGTTTGTCTCGCTGCGACCGGACGGATTCATGACACGTTGCCTCGGCTGCAGGGCAAACGTCACCAACCTGTCGCTGATCCCGGTGATTCGCATGCATGCGGCAGAGCATCCTGTATCGCGCGCCTACGAGATGTCGACGTATGGCGCCACACTCCGATATCTCAGGGAGCACTTTGCCGAGGTTGTCAGCAGTGAATACCACGAGCACGCGGCGCCGGGTTCCCTGGTCAATGGCATTCTCAACCAGGATGTGCAGGACCTCAGTTTCGAGGATGCGAGCTTTGATCTGGTGACCTCGAATCAGGTGTTCGAACATGTGCGCGACGATCAGCGGGGATTTCGCGAGTGCTACCGGGTGCTGCGGCCCAACGGCGCCCTGATCCTCACCATTCCCCTGCACGACCTCGCGCACACGAAAATGATTGCCGAGATCATCGATGACAAGGTCGTGTTCCATGGTCCCCCCGAGTATCACGACAGCCGCGCCGGAGGCCCCGCGTCGGCGCTGACTTTCTGGCATCACAGCCGAACCGACATTTGCGATCGCATCGCGAACGCGGGATTCGTGGTACGCCTGGTAGACATCAAGCTGGCGCCTTCGCAAAAGCAGGCCAGTCCGGTGATCTACGCGGTCAAGCGCTGATCCCACTCGGGATCCATCGCCGCCTCATTTGGCAGGCTCGCCCGGGCTTGTCGGGGGAGCTGCGCCGCCGTTCGCTGTGGATGGCGCATCCCTTTGCGCCACGCCGGCACCAGGAGCGCGTACAGGCTCGACGGTCTGCACGAAGACTTCGCCCTCGCGGATCATGCCCAGTTCGTAGCGGGCGCGCTCTTCGAGCGCCCCCGCGCCGTCGCGCAGATCAGCCACTTCGGCCGCGAGCTTGTCGTTACGCGCCTTCAGGCGTGCGTTGGTCTCCTGCTGCACCTGCAGCTGGCGCTCAATCTCGTGCACCCGCAGCCAGCCCCCCTTGCCAAGCCAGAGCGGGTACTGGAGGAGCAGCACCAGCGCGAGCAGGGTAAGAGTGATCAGTCGCATCGATTGGCTCGGTGCCGGATCGCCCGCTCTCTAGCGCAGGTTGTACAGCGCGGCACGTCCCGGATAGGAGGCGACATCGCCGAGGTCCTCTTCGATGCGCAGCAGTTGGTTGTACTTGGCGATCCGATCGGTACGGCTCATCGAGCCGGTCTTGATCTGCAGCGCATTGGTGGCAACAGCGATATCGGCGATCGTCGTGTCCTCGGTCTCACCCGAGCGATGGCTGATGACCGCGGTGTAGCGCGCCCGCTTGGCCATCTCGATTGCCTGAAAGGTCTCGGTGAGCGTGCCGATCTGGTTGATCTTGATGAGAATCGAGTTCGCCACGCGCTGCTCGATGCCCTCGCGCAGCAGACGCGTATTGGTCACGAACACGTCGTCGCCAACCAACTGCACCTTCTCGCCGAGCTGGCGTGTCAGGTGCTTCCAGCCGTCCCAGTCACCCTCGCTCATCGCATCCTCGATCGAGATGATCGGATACTTGTCGACCCAGCTGGCAAGCAGGTCCGACAAACCGCTGGCGGTCAGGACCAGACCCTCGCCTTCGAGCTGGTACTTGCCATCGCGATAGAACTCGGTACTGGCGCAGTCGAGGCCTATGGCGATCTGTGAGCCGGCGGTATAACCGGCCTTGTCGATTGCATCGAGGATGAGCTGGATCGCCGCCTCATGGTTGGCAACCGAGGGAGCAAAGCCACCTTCATCGCCCACCGCCGTCGAGAGGCCCTTGGAATTGAGCAGTTTCTTCAAGGCCTGGAAAACCTCGGCTCCATAGCGCACCGCCTCGCGAAAACTCGGAGCACCTACCGGAATGATCATGAACTCCTGCATGTCCAGATTGTTATTGGCATGCGCTCCGCCGTTGATCACATTCATCATCGGTACCGGCATCTGCATCGCCCCCGAACCACCCAGATAGCGATACAGGGGCAGACCAGCCTCATCGGCGGCGGCCTTGGCAACTGCCAGCGAGACCGCCAGCATGGCGTTGGCGCCAAGGCGCGATTTGTTCTCGGTGCCATCCAGATCGATCAGCGTGCGATCCAGAAAAGCCTGTTCGTTCGCATCCAGGCCCATGATCGCTTCAGAGATCTCGGTATTGATGTTCTCGCAGGCGCGCAGCACGCCCTTACCGAGGTAGCGATGCGCGTCTCCGTCGCGTAGTTCGATGGCCTCGCGCGACCCGGTCGAGGCACCCGAGGGTACCGCAGCACGCCCCATGGTCCCCGATTCGAGCAGTACGTCGCACTCGACGGTCGGATTGCCCCGACTGTCGAGAATTTCGCGGCCAATGATGTCTACGATTGCACTCATGAAGATCCTCTTGAAACAGTTTGAATTCAGTGAGCGACGTTGCCGTCGACCAGGATCATGTTGACCATGGCGACGTTCTGTCGGAGCGAGCGGGCGTGCTGGACTTCGGGAGAGGAGAAAAAACGCAGCGCGTCGTCGCGACTGGGGAACTCGACCACGACGATGCGCGTCGGATTCCAGGTCCCCTCGAGAACTTCGACTGAGGCGGCCTGGGCGAGATAGCGTCCGCCAAAGCGATCGATCGCCGGGGCGACCACCTCGCGGTAATTTTCGTAACGGGCCAGATTGATGACATTGATATCGGAAATCACGTAGGCAAGCATAGGGCCTCCGTCTAGACTCCTGCGACTACGAACATGTTCATGACCGCGGCATTGACGCGTTCACCGCGGGCCCGCTGATATTCGCTTGAATCATAAAAGCTCTGGGCCGAAGTAAGGTCGGGAAATTCGAGCAGCACCACCCGGTTGGGTGGACGACCTTCGAGGGTGATGGTCTGACCGCCGCGCGCCAGGATGCGCACTCCATGCGTGGCCAGCGCCATGCTTGCCCATTTGCGATATTGCTCATATTGGCGCTCATCGCTCACTTCGACATCTGCAATGATATAGGCGGCCATCCCTGCTCCTTCGCTGCGCCCAACCCCTAGAGGGCGAAGTCATGCTCGGCGAGCGGCGCCGACTTGACGGTGCGGTCGATCGCCACGAGTGCCTCAAGGAGTTTTTTCATGTGTTTTAGGGGCACTGCATTGGGCCCATCGGACTTGGCTTTGGCCGGATCGGGATGCGTCTCCATGAATACACCGGCTACGCCGACCCCGACCGCCGCGCGCGCGAGCACCGGCACGAACTGGCGCTCACCCCCTGAAGAGCTGCCCTGCCCGCCCGGCAACTGCACCGAGTGGGTCGCGTCAAAGACCACCGGACAATCGGTCTCACGCATGATTGCGAGCGAGCGCATGTCCGAGACCAGATTGTTGTAGCCAAACGAGGCGCCGCGCTCGCACACCATGAGATTTCTGCCATCCCCGCCCTGGGCGCGTGCGGCCGCGCGCGCCTTGTCGACGACGTTGCGCATGTCATGCGGAGCAAGGAACTGGCCCTTCTTGATATTGACCGGACGCCCGGCGCGCGCCACCGCCTCGATGAAATCCGTCTGACGACACAGAAAGGCCGGCGTTTGCAGGACATCGACGGCGGCCGCGACCGCGCTGATCTCACCGATCTCGTGAACATCGGTCAATACCGGAACGCCGAGCGTCTGGCGCACCTTGACGAGGATCTCCAGCCCGCGCTCCATTCCCAGTCCGCGAAACGAGCTGCCCGACGAGCGATTGGCCTTGTCAAACGAAGCTTTGAATATGAAGGGAATGCCAAGATCCGTGGTCATTTCCTTGAGCGCGCCGGCGATCTCAAGCACCAGTTCTTCGGACTCGATGACGCAGGGTCCGGCGATCAGAAAAAAGGGGCGCTCAAGGCCGACCTCAAAGCCGCAAAGCTTCATCAGGCAGCCTTTTTGAGACGCTGCGCGTGCTGGGCGATGGCCGCTTCAATGAAAGACTTGAACAGGGGATGCCCGCCGCGCGGCGTGGAGGTGAACTCCGGGTGAAACTGCACCCCCACGAACCACGGATGGCTCGGCAGTTCCATGATCTCGGGCAGCGACTCGCGCGGCGTGCGCGCACTGATGCGATATCCCTTGGCTTCGAGCTGCGGCACGTAGTGGTTATTGACCTCATAGCGATGACGATGGCGCTCGTTGACTTCGCTGCCGTAGATCTTCGCCGTCAGCGTGCCAGGCTGCACCGGGCAACTCTGGCTGCCCAGGCGCATCGTGCCTCCCAGGTTTGAATTGGCGTCGCGGCGCTCGATCTGGCCGTCACGGTCAAGCCACTCAGTGATGAGGGCCACGACCGGATGGGGTGTATCGGGATCGAACTCGGTGCTATTGGCGTCCTTAAGCCCGACGACGTCCCGCGCAAATTCGATCGTCGCCAGCTGCATGCCAAGACAAATCCCGAGATACGGCACGCCGCTCTCGCGAGCATAGCGAATCGCCTGGATCTTGCCCTCGGTACCGCGCTTGCCAAAGCCGCCCGGTACCAGGATCGCGTCCAGTCCCTGCAGACCATCGGTCCCGCTCTTCTCGATCTCCTCGGAATCGAGGTAGGCAATGTTCACGCGCGCACCCGTGTGGATGCCGGCATGCACCAGCGCTTCGGTGAGCGACTTGTAGGACTCCGTCAGGTCGACATACTTACCCACCATGCCGATCGTGACCTCGGACTTGGGATGTTCGAGCGAGTGCACGAGGCGCTCCCAGACCGCCAGGTCGGCACGTGGCGCCTCGATGTTCAGCTTGGCACACACCAGTTCATCGACCCCCTGGCTGTGCAGCATCGAAGGAATCTTGTAGATTGAATCGGCGTCCCATACGGAGATCACGCCCTCGAGCGGGACGTTGGAGAACAGGGAGATCTTGGCACGCTCGTCATCGGGCACGACCCGATCGGCGCGGCACAGCAGCACATCGGCCTGGATCCCGATCTCGCGCAGCTTTTGCACACTGTGCTGGGTCGGTTTGGTTTTCAGCTCGCCGGCCGAAGCAATGAATGGCACGAGCGTAAGATGGATGAAGCAGGCCGCATTGCGACCCAGGCGCAGGCTCATCTGGCGCGCCGCCTCGAGAAAGGGCAGCGACTCGATGTCACCGACCGTGCCGCCGATCTCGACGATGGCCACCTGGGCACCGCCGTCAAAGGCCGCCGCCGCGCCGCGCGCGACGAAATCCTGGATCTCGTTGGTGATATGCGGGATCACCTGGACCGTCTTGCCAAGATACTCGCCGCGCCTCTCCTTGCGAATCACCGACTCGTAGATTTGGCCGGTGGTGAAATTGTTGACCTTGCGCATCTTGGCCGAGACAAAGCGCTCGTAATGGCCAAGGTCGAGGTCCGTCTCGGCCCCATCCTCGGTGACGAAAACCTCACCGTGCTGGAACGGACTCATGGTCCCCGGATCGACGTTGATGTACGGGTCAAGCTTGAGGAGGGTTACCTTCAGGCCGCGCGATTCGAGGATGGCGGCCAGCGACGCGGCGGCGATCCCTTTCCCGAGAGAAGAAACCACGCCACCGGTAACAAAGACGAATTTGGTCATTTCAATTCGTCGCGATCTCGGCCGGATAGGTCGGATCGCGGTGTGGGAAAGCCGAATTATAGCGCCAAATTTCGCCGGCTCAGCGTCCTCGGCGAGCGTTTGAGCGCGCCGCAGCGCCATACGCGCTATGCTGTACGACTAACCAAAACCAAAGGAGATGACCATGCAAGCTGGAATGTACTCAATGTCGATACCGGTGCTGGGGCGCGTCATGGGCAACCTGCGCGCCATTCTCGAAAAAGGAGTTCAGTACGCCGCGCAGCGCTCGATCGCGGAGGAAGTGCTGCTGCAATCACGCCTGTATCCCGACATGTTCCCGCTGATTCGCCAGGTCCAGACCGTAAGCGATGTCAGCAAGGGGGCTGCGGCACGTCTGGGCGGTGCGGAAGTCCCCAAGTTCGAGGACACGGAAAAGAGCTTCGCCGATCTGATGCAGCGCCTGGACAAGACCATCGCCTTCATCGCTACCGTCGACAAGTCGGCGGTCGATGCCAGCACCGAGCGTCGGATCACGATTCCCACGCGCGATGGCTCAATGGAATCTTCCGGCAGTGATTATCTGACCAAGTTTGTCCTGCCTAACGTGTATTTCCATTCCTCGATGGCTTACGCAATCCTGCGCCACAACGGTGTCGAGCTCGGGAAACTCGACTTCCTCGGCGCCCGCTAGCAATCGAGTTCGCCGGCGATTTGCCTTGAGTCGTGCTTTTGCGCACAATCCGCTAATGTCCACGCGTCGCTTTGCTCTGCGCCTGCTGCTCGCTCTGGCCGTCCTGTTCGGTCAGGGCGGCGCCATGCTGCACGAGCTCGGCCACGAGCTGGCCGGCCTGGAACATCACGAGGACGGGGCGCCGGGCAGCCACGACGTTTGCGAGCGCTGCCTGGCATTTGCCGGCCTGGGCAACACGGTCTCGAGTGCCAGCTTCACGCTAGCGCTGGCGCACGTCCAAGGGACCGCCCTGGACCTGACGACCCCTAGCTCACCCGAGTCGCGTCCCACCGCAAGCTATCTCAGTCGCGCCCCACCAAGCTTCTCCTGATCTGCCGCAGTAAACCTCGCGACGCCTTGACGACGTCGCGCCGCAATGCATCTGGCAGTTGGAGAAGAATATGGTTGCATCATCACGCGGTGCGCTGGCACTCGCGATTTGTTCCTTGTTTCCCTTTTATCACCCGGACAGTCGCGCCGCCGAGGACCCGGTAGCTCCCGATCAGGGGGTTGTACCGGTTGCTCTGCCACCGACTGTCGTCACGGCTAAACGCCTGGAGCAGTCGCGCACCAAGCTCGATCCGGACATTGGCAGCTCCACGTATCAGTTCACGAGCGAGGATCTGAAAAACCTGCCGCTTGGGATCGATACTCCCTTGAATCAGGTCATCCTGCAGGCGCCCGGAGTCGTGCAGGATTCCTTCGGGCAACTGCATGTGCGGGGTGACCACGCAAACGTGCAATACCAGATCGACGGCGTGGTCGTACCCGAGCCGATCACCGGCTTTGGCCAGGGCCTGGACGTGCGCTTCGCCCAGAGTGTCGAACTGTTGACCGGTGCCCTGCCCGCCCAGTACGGCTATCGTACCGCCGGAGTGATCGCGATTCTCTCCAAAGGTGCAGCCATCGATGACGGCGGCTCGGTTTCCTTTCTCGGTGGCAGCTTCGGATTGGCCCAGACCGGCATAGAGGCCTTTGGCACTTCCGGTGAATGGAGTGCCTTTATCGACAGCAGTTACATGCGCAGCAATATCGGCATCGAAAATCCGACTTCGAGCCGCAATCCGCTGCACGACAGCACCGAGCAGACCAAGACCTTCGCAGATATCGGCCGCACGCTCGATAGCTCGAGCCGCATTACGCTACTGGTGGGAACTTCGCTGGGTCACTTCGAAATTCCCGACACGCCCAATCAGCCCGCATTGTTCAGCCTCGCGGGCGCGCCGACACTGGCTTCCTCAACGCTCAATGCGCGCCAGGACGAAGCCAACGACTTCCAGATTCTCACCTATCAGAACAGTCCGAACGACGAACTGGACATGCAGTTCTCGGTGTTTCACCGCACGACCTCGGTGCACTATATGCCTGACCCGATCGGCGACCTCGAATATCTCGGCGTGGCTGCAACCATCGGGCGCGAACTGGAATCGAGCGGCCTGCAGGGTGACGCGAGCTATCAGATCAACGACTCGCACACCGTGCGTGCCGGTTATTTTCTGGAGCACGAGCGCTTTTTTTCGAGCAATGATTCACAGGTTTTCCCGGCTGACGCAACGGGCGCCCAGACCAGCGATGTGCCAATCTCGATATCGGACGACGCGCGCCTGAACGGCTATACCGGTGGGGTCTATCTGCAGGACGAGTGGAAACTCGCGCAGAATCTTACCGTCAACTATGGCGTGCGCTATGACGACACCACGACGGTCACCGACGAGCAGCAATGGAGTCCACGGCTGGGTCTGGTCTGGGCGGCGACGGCGACCACGCAAGTCCACCTGGGCTATGCGCGCTACTTCACTCCGCCACCAACCGAGACCATCGGTACAACCGACATCGAGCGTTTTGTCGGCACGACCAACCAGCTTCCCGGGAACTCCGATACCAGCGTCAAGGCCGAGCGTTCCAACTATTTTGATGCCGGTGTTCTCGAGCAGCTCACGCCCGCGTGGTCGATCGACTTCGATTCCTATTATCGACGTGTCAACAACCTGCAGGATGAGGGCCAGTTCGGCAACGCCCTGATCTACTCGGCCTTCAACTACAAGGAGGGCGAAATCGGCGGTGTCGAATTCGGCACCACCTACCGGCAGGGCGCATGGACCGGCTACGCAAATGTCGCCCTATCGCGGGCCATGGGCAAGGATATCATCACCGGCCAGTACAATTTCAGCGCCAGCGAGCTAGCCTACATCTCCAACAACTGGGTGCATCTGGATCACGATCAGACCGTCACCGCCTCTGCGGGCCTGTCCTACAGGGTGGGAAATACGACGTGGAGTTCCGATCTCCTGTTTGGCAGCGGCTTGCGACGCGGCTTTGCCAATACCGAACATGAGCCCGCGTACACGCAGGTCAATCTGGCGGCCGTCGAAAACCTCAAGCTCGAATCAATCGGCCGCATCGATCTGCGCGTGTCGGTGATCAACCTGTTTGACACGGTCTACGAACTGCGCGATGGCAGCGGCATCGGGGTGGGTGCGCCGCAATACGGGCCGCGGCGCGGCATCGATGTCGGTGTCACGAAGTACTTCTGAGCCGCGCGCCCGCACAAACGGGCCTTCACCCGGAGTTCAATCGTCGACGCGGAAAAACACGTACTGCGCCGAGTACAGGCTCGATCGCACCACCCCTTCGGCGGCCGCGTTGCAAGGCTCGAGCGGCGCCACGCCTCCGGCGCTGCGCAACCTCTGCACATAGCTGATGTGGGCGAACATGCCGGTATCGGAGGAGGACTTGGCACGCAGGAGCAGTTGCGGCACGCTGTTGGGGACCAGCGCCGGCGACTGCGCGACGACCTCGCCAACGACCCGGCTACCGTCTTCATATTCCCAGGTCGGGCCGGGGTAGTGCTTACCCATGAGCTTGTCGTTGCCGTTGTACAGGCGTGCCTGCGGACCCTTGGCCACCCAGTGGAAGGAGCCATCCGTCGAGCTGCACTGGTAAACCTGTTCGCCCGAACCGCCGAGGATAATAACGATATGGTTGCCCGCCGGGGGCCGCAGTTCGGCTGGGGCCTTGGCTTCCGGGCCGGCATCCGGTTGCGGTGGGTTGATCTGCGGAACCTTGAAATCATCAGGTACGAGATGGCAGCCGCCTAGCGCCAGCATCGCGATCAAGAGGGTAATCGGGGCGCGCTGCGTGCCGCGCAAAACGGGTTTGATCATTTTGCTGGTTCTCCGGCTCAGATTTCTTCGTAGAGGGGCAAGGTCAGAAACTCCGTGAACTGAGTATCCGTGGCAAGCTTCTCGAAAATCGCGGCGGCCCTATCGTAGCTTGGTGTGTTGGGTCCGACGACTTGCCTGACCTTCGGGAGTTCCTCGGCGATCAGCGCGCGCACCAGTTCCGCGCTCACTTTGCGGCCATCGGCCAGCACCCCTTTACTCGAACGGATCCATTGCCAGACCTGCGAGCGCGAGATCTCCGCGGTCGCGGCATCCTCCATCAGATTGTGGATTGGCACGCAACCGTTGCCGGCCAGCCAGGAACCCAGATAATGAATGCCGACATTGATATTCATGCGCAGGCCATGCTCGGTGATCGGCGTCTCCGGACGGAAGTCCAGCAGATCCTTGGCGCTCACTTTGACGTCCGGACGCTGCTTGTCGATCTGGTTGGGTCGATCGCCGAGCACCTTGTCGAATTCCGCCATCGCCAGGGCAACGAGGCCAGGATGCGCCACCCAGCCTCCGTCATATCCGTCGGTCGCGTCGCGCGCCTTGTCCGATCGTACGCCCGCCAGCGCCTTTTCGTTGGCCTCAGGATCGTTCTTGATCGGGATCAGGGCGCTCATGCCACCCATCGCGGGCGCGCCTCGCTTATGGCAGATCTTCAATAACAGCAGCGCATAGGCGCGCATGAATGGCGCCGTCATGGTCACGCTGGCACGGTCCGCCAAGCAGAAGTCCTTGTCGAGCTTGAATTTCTTGATGCAGGAAAAAATATAGTCCCAGCGCCCCGCGTTCAAGCCAGCCGAATGCTCGCGCAACTCATAGAGGATCTCGTCCATCTCGAAGGCAGCCAGGATGGTCTCGATCAGGACGGTCGCCTTGATCGTGCCCTGGGGCAAGCCAAGATGCTCCTGGGTCATCACGAAAATGTCATTCCACAGGCGCGCCTCAAAACGCGACTCAAGCTTGGGCAGGTAGAAGTAGGGACCGGATCCGCGCGCCAGTAATTCGCGCGCGTTGTGAAACATGAACAGCGCGAAGTCGAGCACTCCACCGGCCACCCGCTTGCCGTCGACCGTCACATGCTTTTCATCCAGGTGCCAGCCGCGCGGACGCACAATCAGCGTGGCGAGCTTGTCGTTGAGCCGGTAACTCTTGCCGCCCTGTTCAAGCGAGATCTCGCGACGCACGGCATCGCGGATGTTGATCTGCCCTTCGATCAGATTGTTCCAGTTTGGACTATTCGAATCCTCGAAGTCGGTCATGTAGGCATCAGCACCCGAATTGAGCGCATTGATGACCATCTTGCGATCGGTCGGACCGGTGATTTCGATGCGCCGGCGCACCAGGTCAGCCGGTAGGGGTGCGATGCGCCAGTCAGACTCGCGCAGCTCAAGGGTCTCTGCCGGAAAGTCCGGACGCTCACCGGCGTCGAGGCGCTTGGCGCGCGCCTGGCGCGCGGCAAGCAGTTCCTGGCGCCGCGGCTCGAAGCTGCGCGCGAGCTTCGCCACCAGAGCGAGCGCATCAGGGCTAAGGATGGTTGCGAATTCGCTGCTGATCGGAACGCTGATCTCTAATCCGGCGGGTAATGTGCTCATGCTTGGTTCTCGTGGCTGGTGAATGCAGGTTTCAAAGGGAGTTGATGATACGCACAAATTGGACGACCTCGCTCATGTCGCGTCCGACGCCGTCGGGAGTGACGCCCAGCTCCTCCGGTGGCTGGCCGCTGCGGTTTATCCAGAAGCTGGTGAATCCAAACCAGGCAGCACCACAGGCATCCCAGCCGTTGGACGAAACGAATAACAGATCCTTTGCCGGAACGCCGAAGGCGTCCACCCCGAGCTGGTAGACCGCCGGCGCCGTCTTGAAACTGCGCACGCTGTGGGCTGACAGGACGTGCGCGAAGCGGTCCGCAAGACCGGCATTGCCGATGACCCTCTCAAGCATCTCGGGATCGCCGTTGGACAGAACGGCCAGCGGCAGACCGAGCTCAGCCAGCGCGGTGAGCGCAGCCCGATTCTCGCTAAACAGATCCAGGCGCGAGTAGGCGGCAAGCAGGCGCGCGCGCGCCTCGCCCTCGCTGGAGAGCTCAAGTCGCTTGAGCGCAAATCCAAGGGCGTCCGCGGTGATGCGCGAGAACGGCTCGTAGCGCCCCGAGAGGCTTCTCAGGCGTGAGTACTCGAGCTGACGTTCACGCCAGATCTCGCACAAACGGCTGCCCTGCCCGGGATAAAGCTCGTTGGCGAGCCGGCTGACCGAATGCACGTCAAACAGGGTGCCGTAGGCATCGAAAAGAACCGCCTGGATCGCCACGTCCTCGCCTCCTTACGGTCGGTCAAACCGCAAGGCTACCTGATCCGCGGGAAGCGCTGCAAAGGGGGCACGCGCGGCGCATCCGCGCCGGCACGTGCCCGGGCCCGCCGTCAGGCCAAGTCGCTCAGGCAACCTTCTTGTCGAAGAATTGCTCGTCCTCGGTCGAGCCCTTGAGTGCGGCTGTCGAGGCTTCGCGCTCGATGGTGGTTGTTACCGCATCGAAGTAGCCGGTGCCGACTTCGCGCTGGTGTTTGACCGCCGTGAAGCCCTTCTCGGCAGCGGCAAATTCGGCTTCCTGCAGTTGCACGAAAGCGCTCATCTGCTCGCGCGCGTAGCCATGCGCCAGATTGAACATCGAGTAGTTCAGGCTGTGGAAGCCGGCCAGGGTAATGAACTGGTACTTGTAGCCCATTGTTGCGAGATTCTTCTGAAAGCCCGCGATGGTTGCATCGTCCAGATTCTTTTTCCAGTTGAACGACGGCGAACAGTTGTAGGCGAGCATCTTGCCCGGGAACTCTTTGTGGATGGCCGCAGCGAATGCACGGGCAAACTCGAGATCGGGCTTGCCGGTCTCGCACCAGACCAGATCGACATAGGGAGCGTAGGCAAGGCCGCGCGCGACTGCCTGATCAAAACCCGGGCGCGTGCGATAAAAGCCCTCGATGGTGCGCTCGCCGGTCAGAAAGGGCTTGTCGTTGCCATCGACATCCGACGTTACCAGATCAGCGGCTTCAGCGTCGGTCCGGGCCACCACGAGAGTGGGCACACCGAGTACGTCGGCCGCCAGGCGCGCGGCAACGAGCTTATTGATCGCTTCGCGCGTCGGGACCAGAACCTTGCCACCCATGTGACCGCATTTCTTGACGGACGCCAACTGGTCCTCGAAGTGCACGCCTGCAGCGCCGGCCTCGATCATTGCTTTCATGAGTTCGAAGGCGTTGAGCACACCGCCAAAGCCGGCTTCAGCGTCGGCGACGATGGGCGCAAAGAAGTCGATGTCGTTCTTGCCTTCGGACCACTGGATCTGGTCGGCGCGCTGGAAGGTATTGTTGATGCGCTTGACTACCTGGGGCACCGAATTGGCTGGATAGAGCGACTGATCGGGATACATCTCGCCGGCGACATTGGCGTCCCCCGCGACCTGCCAGCCCGACAGATAGATCGACTTCAGGCCGGCCTTGACCTGCTGCAAAGCCTGGTTGCCGGTTAGCGCGCCCAGCGAGTTCACAAAGGGTTCAGTCTGCAGCAGGGACCACAGCTTTTCGGCGCCGCGACGCGCAAGCGTGTGCTCGACGCTAACTGATCCGCGCAGACGGATCACGTCCTCGGCGCTATAGCCACGCTTGACGCCCTTCCAGCGCGGATTGGTATCCCACTCCTTTTGCAGCTTCTGTACTTCCAGTTCGCGTGAACTCATGGTCGTTCTCCCTCGAGTAAAAGCCTGATTTCGTATCGCAGCGCTGTGTTTGAATCACCCGCTGCGCACCTGAAAAGCGCCTGGGCGCTCCCTGCCGGGAGTGCGCCGATGGATGAAATGGTAACTCGGGTATCGCGACGCAACAACTGATATGTCTTATATAAGAGTATTTATTTTATCCTTAATTTTCCAGTACTTAAGTTTTTATTTTCACAATATGGCAAGCTATCTTTGATGGCGAAATTTCCCTGCGGCTGCGCAACACCGGCTATTTCACATTGCAAAATGTACTCTCTGCCGATGGCAAAAGGGCGCTGTCGGCTAGAGCGCCTCGCGCGCCACGAGAACGCCGTCTTCATCGGAATAGATCCAGTCGGCCGGCTGCACGGTGATGCCACCGAAGGAAAGTGTGACTCCGGACTCGCCTGCACCGCGCTTCGCGCTGCGCCGCGGGTTGATTGCCAGAGCCCGCACGCCGATTGCACAGCTGTTGATTTCGACGCTATCGCGCACGCAGCCGTGGACGACGATTCCCGCCCACCCCTGATCGGCAGCCAGGCGTGCAAGATTGCCGCCCACCAGCGCGCAACGCAGACTACCGGCCCCGTCGATCACCAGCACGCGTCCTGCGCCGGGCTCCTCGAGGGTGCTGCGTACCAGCGTGTTGTCCTCGAACACGCGCAGCGTGGCCGCACGACCCGAAAACCGGGCTTGCGTGCCAAGGCTTATGTAATTGGGTGCCAGCACCGCCAGTTCGCCGCTGGCGAGCCTTGCCTCGTGCGCGTCGCACAAGTCGGTCGTCGCAAAAGCCGTCATCGAATGATCCTCGAAAAAAGAGTCGCCCCACAAACAGGCATGCACCCGCACTGACGCGGGCGCAGATCATTCTAGACGAGCACTGCTAGTGGCGCGTGCCGGACTCGAACTCGAATCGGCCGTCGCGATAATCGACCGCGACTATGCTGTTGGGCAGAAATTTCCCCTCGAGAATCAGGCTCGCCAGCGGATTCTCGAGCTGCTGCTGGATGGCACGCTTTAGCGGTCGCGCACCAAACAGCGGATCGAACCCCGCGCTTGCAAGACGTGCCAGCGCGGGCTCCGAGACCGAGAAGTGCAAGTCGAGTTTAGCCAGACGCGTCTCCAGATTGCGCAGCTGAATTCGCGCAATCGACTCGATATTGGCCTGATCAAGCGCGTGAAACACCACGACCTCGTCGATCCGGTTCAGGAACTCCGGACGCAGCTGCTGCTTGACCTCCTGCCATACCAGGCCCTTGATACGCTCGTGAACGACCTGCGCCGACTCGGAGTCAGTATTGGCCCCCTCGGCAAGGATCAATTGCGATCCGATGTTCGAGGTCATCACAATCACCGTGTTCTTGAAGTCGACCGTGCGACCCTGACCGTCGGTCAGGCGACCATCGTCGAGTACCTGCAGCAACACGTTGAAGACATCCGGGTGGGCCTTCTCGACCTCATCGAGCAGGATCACGCAGTAAGGCTTGCGTCGCACGATCTCGGTGAGATAGCCACCCTCTTCGTATCCGACATAACCTGGTGGCGCGCCAATCAGGCGCGAAACCGAGTGTTTCTCCATGAATTCGCTCATGTCGACCCTGACAAGCGCATCCTCACTGTCGAACAGGAACGAAGCCAGGGCCTTGCACAGCTCAGTCTTGCCGACGCCCGTTGGTCCAAGAAACAGGAAGGATCCATAGGGACGATTGGGGTCGGCCAAGCCGGCGCGTGAGCGACGGATGGCGCTGGCAACCAGATGCGTCGCCTCGTCCTGGCCGACCACGCGCTGGCGCAGCCGATCCTCGATGGCGAGCAGTTTCTCGCGCTCGCCTTGGAGCATGCGGCTGACCGGTATGCCGGTGGCCCGCGAGACTACCTCGGCAATTTCTTCCGCGCCGACCTGGGTACGCATGAGCTGCGCGGGCTTGTCACTATTCTTGCCGGACTCGGCGGCCTTCAGTCGCCCCTCGAGTTCCGGTAGCCGCCCGTACTGAAGTTCGGCGACCTTGTCGAGCTTGCCCTCGCGTTGCAGGCGCGCGATCTCAACCTTGGTGCGATCGATTTCCTCCTTGATGTGCGCGGCACCCTGCACTGCGGCTTTCTCGGACTTCCAGATTTCCTCAAGATCCGAGTATTCCTGAGTGAGACGGGCGATTTCTTCCTCGATCAGCGCAAAGCGCCGCTGCGAGGCCTCATCGCTCTCGCGTTTGACTGCCTCGCGCTCGATCTTGAGCTGGATCATGCGCCGCTCAAGCTTGTCCATCACTTCGGGCTTGGAGTCGATCTCCATCTTGATGCGTGCGGCTGCCTCATCGATCAGATCGATCGCCTTGTCGGGCAGGAATCGATCGGTGATGTAGCGATGTGACAGCTCGGCGGCCGCGACGATTGCCGGGTCGGTGATCTCGACACCGTGATGCAGCTCATACTTTTCCTGCAACCCACGCAGGATGGCGATGGTCGACTCAACGCTCGGTTCGCCGACGAGCACTTTCTGGAAGCGGCGCTCAAGCGCAGCATCCTTTTCTATGTACTTGCGATAC
Organism: Mycobacteriaceae bacterium; assembly: GCA_903970145.1. GTDB lineage: Bacteria > Pseudomonadota > Gammaproteobacteria > Burkholderiales > Burkholderiaceae_D > CAJCHO01. The sequence goes on from CAJCHO010000015.1 coordinate 20,235, forward strand.
TCGTCAAGCGTGGTCGCGCCGATGCAGTGCAGCTCCCCGCGCGCGAGCGCGGGCTTCAACATGTTGCCAGCATCAATTGCGCCCTCGGCGCGACCGGCGCCAACCATGGTGTGCAGCTCGTCGATGAATACGATCGTCTGGCCTTCATCCTTGGCCAGATCATTAAGTACCGCCTTTAGCCGTTCCTCGAACTCGCCGCGATATTTCGCGCCGGCAAGCAAGGCCGCCATGTCCAGCGTGAGCACGCGCTTGCGCTTGAGGCTCTCGGGAACTTCGCCATTGACGATGCGCTGCGCCAGTCCCTCGACGATCGCGGTCTTGCCAACTCCGGGTTCGCCAATCAGTACCGGGTTGTTTTTTGTGCGGCGCTGCAGGATCTGGATCGAGCGACGGATCTCGTCATCGCGTCCGATGACCGGGTCCAGTTTACCCTGGCGCGCCCGGTCGGTCAGATCGGTGGTGTATTTCTTGAGCGCTTCACGCTGGCTCTCCGAATCGGCTGAAGATACGCCGGCGTCGCCACGCACCGCCTTGATCGCCGCCTCGAGAGCGCGCTTGGTAAGGCCCGCATCTTTGAACAGGCGACTGATCTCGGACTTGCCGTCGGCGAGAGCGAGCAGCAGCATTTCGCTGGCGATAAATTCGTCGCCGTGCTGCTGGGCCGCTTTGTCGGCCAGATTGAGCAGATTGACGCTGTCGCGTCCGAGTTGCACCTGACCTTCACCGCCGGTGACCTCGGGCAAGCCGGCCAACAGGCTCGCCAGGCCGTTCTGCAGGCGCGCCAGATTGACGCCAGCGCGCTGCAACAGCGAGTTCGCAGAGCCGTCCTTTTGAGCCAGTAGCGCCGTGACGATGTGGGCCGGCTCGATATAGGCGTGATTGCGCCCGACGGCCAGACTCTGGGCATCGGCCAGTGCTTCCTGCAGCTTGGTGGTGAGCTTGTCGATTCTCATGAAAAAAGTGGCGAAATCCCGAATTCCGCTTAAGTGGGGCTTAAGGGGCCGGTTTCAAGCATGGCGCGACGCCAACGGCGCCAATCCGCGAACATTCCTGTCCCGTCCGGCGACTACTTATGAGCTCGCGGGTCCGGCCAGAGCAGTTATCACGGCAAGGCTGCCAAGGACGACGAAAATCGCCGCACCCGCCACGTGCACTGCGCGCGTGGGCAGGCGCTCGGCGAATCGCTGACCGAGATAAATGACCGGAATGTTGGCGATCATCATCCCAAGCGTAGTACCGGACACCACGGCGAGGAAGTCGCCGTAGCGCGCAGCGAGGGCGACGGTCGCGACCTGGGTCTTGTCTCCCATCTCGGCAATGAAAAAACTCACCAGCGTTACCATGAAGACGCCGCCTGCACTTCTCGCCCGCGCCGCGCTGGCCTCATCGAGTTTGTCGGGAACCAGCATCCAGACGGCCATGAGCGCAAAGGAAGCGACCACGATCCAGTTCAGAATCCTGGCGTCAAGCCAGTGCGCAAGGAGCAGTCCTGCGCCACCCGCCAACGCGTGGTTCACGAGCGTGGCAACCAGGACCGCAAGAACGATCGGCAGCGACTTGCGATAGCGCGCGGCCAGTGCCAAAGACAGCAGTTGGGTCTTGTCGCCGATCTCGGCGAGCGTTACGACCAGCGTCGACGTCAACAAGGTATCCAGCATGCTCGACCCGGTGCGACTACATTTCGGTGTGCAGCCGGATGGCAAAGATCGACACCGGTCCGCGGTCGCGATTGTAGGCAGGATTCTGGATGAACTGGTAGTCCGCGCTAATGCTCGTGCCCGCGCCGAGATGCCAGCGATAGTAAGTCTCGCAAATCTGTTCCGTGCCGTAATCCAGTCGACCGTCGCCAATCAGGATCCCGAGACCCCCGGCCGCAAAATACTCACGCGCGTCGCGCGCGAGTGCGTTGGCGACGAGGGCCACTCCGATCGTGTCGTCGTGACGCTCCCAGCCATCACCGCGCAAGGAGATGCCGACAGCCAGCGAGCGGTCGATATCGGTGAAGTCGTAGGATTCCTTGCTGCCGTCTGCGGCACTGGCTCGTGCAAACATTCCGAGCGATGCGCTCAATTCCTGCTCGACGTTAAGCGCCATGCCTGGCCTCGACTGAAAGCGCCGGACCGTGCCTACGTTAGGCACGCTGCCGGTTTCCTCGGCTTGGCTGATCGCAGCCAGGTAACTCGCCATATTGCCGCGGTTCAGGTAGAGCAGCAGTTTGAGCTTGCCGGGGTGCTCCTGCCACTGGTGGCGCTCCTCGAACTCCACGACGGTCTCGAACTCGCCGAAATCCGGATCCGGCTGTTTGCCATTGGGGACCGTCGAGAGATCGAAAAGGCCGGCGCGCACACTCCACCAGTCCTGGTTCCATTCGAGCGCGCCTCCATAGGTGAACGCCCAGGAGTCGGCCGCATAGTCGTAGGCGCCCGAGTCGATGACGGCCCAGTTAAGAAAATCGGCGCGCGGATCGTGTGCGTAGGAATTGGTGTCGAAGAGGTCAACCACCGAATACTTGCCGATCGTCAAGCTAAGGTTGTTGCTGGTCTGACTCGCCGCCAGCTGGTTGGCGCTCGACTCGACCGTTTGTGTTTCACCCCCCAGATTGATGACCTGACGGATGAAAGCGCGGGGAATCCGCAGATAAGGCGCGTTCGCGCCGATCTTGTAGGCTTCACCGCTCGGAAACCCGGCTAGGCCAGTGGTATTGCTTAAGCCATAGCCCTGATCAATTTCGGGATTGAGATAAAGCCCGGCGTTCTGCCACACACGGATGCCGGCAAAAAGAGTGACATCGACCGTCTCTGCACTCGCGGCATGCGGATTCAGGCTCTGCGCGCCCGAGTATTCAGCATGAAACGCCGGGTGCCACTGATCGGTAGCCGTCGCCTGGGCATGCAACTCCCAGAGGGGTGGCGCAGCAGGAATCTGCTCCGTGCTGCTCGTCGCGCCCGCGGCCTGGCTATCTTCATCGGCCCGGGCCGGCTGGCTCGTGAAGGGCGTCAGCAATAGAGTGAGCAGCAGCGTCCGGAGGCACCGGGCGCTGCCGTCGGAAAACTTCTCTCTAAAGTAGTGGTTCTGATTCATGTCTGACTCAAGCTGCGGCAAGCCGCCAAGCTCCCCTGCCAGGTCCGATCCGGGAGGTCGAACCCGGCTTGAGACCTGGCGCACACAGGCCGGACCGGTGCGCCATGCCGGTCTAGAAACGCGAACCGGTGGCGGCGTTTACGAGAACCCCGAAGACCTGCCCGGTGGGAGTGCCGCCCCTAGGCAGCGCGGTTTGCTGCGATGCCGATTTCAGGGCGGCACCGCTGCCAAAGCCCAGGGTCCAGGAGGACAGGACCGGCGAGTTGATGCGGCCCCTGTTGGCTTTCCAATTGATCTTCTGGTTCATGTCAGCACCTCATTTGCGTGATTGGTCAGTGATCCTGGTAACCGGGTCAAAGCAAGGCTGGATGGACAAGGCGGCCCTGGACTGCCATTGCCGTGGGCGCAGGAGTCGCGGGAAGTCCGTTCCAAAGGCACTCGTCGCCTGGCGAAGACGCCAACGACTCCTGCCAATCCAGCAATTAAGGGGGGTGCTAGCAAGTTGCCATGATGGCCAACCTGACTTTCGATGACGCACCGTCCCGCTATTCAGCGAGACGGCGGTAAGAGAATTGAACTCCTGCCGGCGATCTCGCCAATTACTGCAGGTCGAATGTTCGACCAGGGCTAGGGTCCATTACCGTTCTCGTAGTTTCGATGGGCGGATTATTGGCCGATGCCGGGGTGCTGTCAAGGCAGAATCGGCATGGCCGCGCGGTTTTTATGCAACGCTGCGGCACAGGGACCCGATACCCCCCATGGGTATGCTGGCACAGCGACCAGACGGGCTGATAACGCAGTGCAGCTACACTTGAGCTTGCCGATTACCTGAGGTAACTCTTGAGGATCTTCGAGACATCGTTGGCCTGACGGCGCCGGCGCAGGGCCGATTCTTCTGCCGCGATGTGGTTGAGCAGATGGTCGTGCAGTACCTGGCTCATCAGTCCGTCTAGCGCTCCGCGAATTGCCGCGATCTGCATGAGCACAGCCTCGCATTCAGCGCCCTCGGAGAGCGAGCGCTCGAGCCCCGCGGTCTGGCCCTGGATGCGGCGCACCCGCAGTCGCAGCTTCTTGCTGTCCTCGATGATGTGAGTCACGCGAATTCCCCGGAGCAATCGGAAAATCAAGTATAGCAACCGAGGTGATCGCGCATTCTCGCAGACCGAATTCCGATAGGTGTGAATCCTGGAACGAGGCCGCACTTGCGGTTAGTATTGTTCCTGGAATTGACGACTCACCGATCGCGCTCACAAGCGCCGCCCGTCGAGAAAACCATGTCCATAGAGGTCCCGTCTGCGCTGGCTCGTGAATTGAGAGAGCACGAACGCGTGCTCTGGTGCGCCATGCCGCGCCAGGGAATCGTGCTGCGCTGGAGCGATCTGATCGCGGTGCCCATGGGCTTGGCGTGGGCCGCCTTGGCGTCGCTTGCGGGATACGCGGTGCTTCTGTCCGGCAAGGCCACGCGGATCCTGCTGATCGTAGTCGTCCCCTTCGTGCTTATCGGTCTCTACCTCGCGATCGGGCGATTTTTGGTAGATCGCTATCAGCGATCCCACACCTATTACGCAGTCACGGATCAGCGTATCGTGATTCTGCGCGACGCCCCGCGCCCGGTGGCGCAGAGTCTTTCGCTGGCGGGCCTCGGAGAAATCACGGTCTATGAGCGCGGCGATGAGAGCGGCGGTATCATTTTTGCGCCGCCCCATCGCTTCTCGAAAATCCTGCCGGGATCGACCTTTACCCATGGTGGCGAGTCGTTTCCATCAAGCTTCGCGCTCATAGCGCAGGCGCGCCGCGTCTACGAGCTGATCCAGACGGCCAAGAGCAACGCGTCAGAGCGCCCGCCAATACGATGACGACCTGGATTTGCCTGATTCGCGGGATCAATGTCGGAGGTCACCAGATCCTGCCGATGGCTGTGCTCAGGTCCGACCTGGCACGCGCGGGCTTGACCGAGGTTCGCACCTACATCCAGAGCGGAAATATTGTATTCAGGAGCGCGGCCGGCACCGCGAAGACGCTTGGCGCGCGCATCTCGCGGATCATTGCCGAGGGTCACGGTTTCACGCCGCGCGTGCTGGTGCTGCGCGATCGGGATCTGATCGCCGCTGCCGCAGCCAATCCCTTCCCGGAGGCGCAGGCCACGCCGAAGTCCCTGCACCTGTTCTTTCTTGCCAGCGAACCCGAGCGAGCTGACCTCGATGCCCTGAACCGGCTCAAGATCGAGGGTGAAGCCTTTGCCCTGCACGGCAAGGTCTTTTATTTGCGCACGCCAGTCGGGTTCGGAGTCTCCAAGCTTGGCGAGAGGGCCGAGCGGCATCTGGGAGTCGACGCCACTGCGAGAAACTGGAACACCGTGAGCAAACTTATCGAGATGGCGCGCGAAGGCGCCTGACTCAGGACGGCACCGATTCCCAGCGCACGTGCCTGATGACGGGATCGAATCCAAGCCGATGAACCAATTTGGAGAGGATGCCGCGTTCAGCGTCATCCGCCTCAAAGCGCAAGGTCAGACATTGCAGATGACGGGTAGTTCCGTCGGTCACCATGGTCATCTTGCGCTTGATATTGCGTGGACCCAAAAAGCTGCGCAGGATCGAATCGAGACTCGATAGCCCTTCCTCGCCACAGATCGCAATGATCTGATAACTGCGGCGCGTCACCGGCCGGTTGGACTCGAGCCAACCCTCCGAGGCAGAGCGCAGCTTGCCGGCAGTGGCAATCTTGGACGGAAACAGCATGAGCTACTCCACTTGAACGTCTTAGCAACTCAACGCGGCAGGTGGCCGGCGCGATGACAGGCGAAGAGTAACGCCGGTCGCGCCAAACGCGAGTAGAAATTTTCGAAATGGTTGTAAATGCGCTAATAAAACTGACGTGATCCAAGGCGCGCCTCGCGCTGTCTGGGGTGGCGCCGCGGCCGCCAGGGAACCTGACAGTAACGCGACGCGGGCGTTTTCCCCCGAAGGCAGACGTGGATGGGACTACAGACGACCGTGTACCGCTGGCCGCAAATAATTAAGCGCAGCTTAAATTGAAATGTAAATACCGAGCGGGGATCCCTAGCGCAAACGCAGCCACTGCCAGCTGGCCATGCCGAGGAAGGTCATGGCAAGGGAGCCCATCACATGCACGGCGATGGTGGCAAACGCCCAGCTCAGTCGCCCGGACTGCATCAGACCTACGACCTCCGCCGAGAAGGTCGAGAAAGTCGTCAGACCGCCGCAGAAGCCGGTAATGACGAGCAATCTCCATTCAGGCGCGATACCCGGCATGTCGGTGAACACGGCAAGTGCAACGCCAATCACATAGGCACCGATTAGATTGGCCACGAGCGTGCCAGGTGGCAGCTGCGGCAGCACGCTATTGAGGCTCATGCCGAGCACCCAGCGCAGCAGCGCGCCAAACGAAGAACCGACTGCTATCGCCAGAATGGCCTTCCACATGGATCCGACTCTTGGTGGGTTGTTCAGATGTGCGCCGTAGCGCGCACAGGCCGCATTATGGTGCCTTTGGGGTCTGACCGGAAGGTCCCTCGTCCGCGCGCCAGCGAGCCACTGCGTCATCGTCCGACGCGCGCGCCTCAACCCAGCGCTCGCCCTGGGCGCTGTGCTCCTTCTTCCAGAAGGGTGCGCGAGTCTTGAGGTAGTCGATGATGAATTCGCAGGCCGCGAATGCCTCGCCGCGATGACTGGCAGTGACGGCGACGAGCACGATCTGCTCGCCAGCCAGAAGGTGGCCGACGCGATGAATCACGAGCGTATCGATGATGCCCCAGCGCGCGGCGGCGGCTGCGCAGATGTCGGACAGGGCCTGTTCGGTCATGCCGGGATAGTGTTCCAGGGTCATGGCCTTGACTGGATCACCCTGGCCCGCTGCGCCAGCGCCCTGTCGCACCGTGCCAACGAACGATGCGACGGCGCCAACCTGCGGCTGGCCGCGCCGCAGCGCGGCGATCTCGGCACCACTGTCGAAATCCTCGGCCTGCACGCGCACCGGCATCTTTGCTAGCCTCCTGTGACCGGCGGAAAGAATGCCACCTCGGCGCCGTCCCCGAGAGGCGCCTCCAGTCCCACCACGTGCTGATTGAGCGCGCAAGCCACGGTGCGCGTCTCGCCGAGCGCCTCGGCCCAGTCCGGCCCGCGCGCGCACAACCAGAGGCGCAAGGCGCCCACCGTCAACACCGCCTCGGGTAGCTCAAGCAACTCGTGCGCGACTCCGAGCCGCTCGCGCAACGCGGCAAACAGCAAGAGTTTCACGCGCATGCCGGTTCTCCGCAAAGGCAGGCCCGACAAGCCGGGAGCGGGGCTGCGATCATCTTGCCCCCAGAGCGTCGAAGGGCAGGAATTCGACCATTTCGCCGCGGCGGATGACGGTTCGCGGCCGGTTGCGCACCAGACCATCAGCCCAGACTGTCGAGCTTAAGACGGCAGAGCCCTGATGGCCAAAAACATCGAGCCCGCCATCGGCATTGATGCGCACGCGCAGGAACTCTTCGCGGGCATCCGGCTTTTGCCAATCGAAATCGGCACGCATGCGATAGCTCTGCGCTGCCACCTCTACAACCCCAGCCAGGCGCAACAGGGCGGGACGTCCGAATACCAGAAAAGTGATGAAGCTTGCGACCGGATTGCCAGGCAGGCCGAGAAACCAGCTTTCTCCGAGCCTGCCAAAAGCGAAGGGCTTGCCCGGTTTCATGGCGATCTGCCAGAGATCCAGTCGACCTTCGGCCTGAAGTGCCGCCCGTACGTGGTCTTCCTCACCGACCGACATGCCACCACAGGTGATGATGCAGTCCGCACTCGCGGCTGCGCTGCGCAGCGCAGCGCGGGTCGCGTCAAGCGAATCCGGCACGATACCAAGATCGATTACCTCGCAGCCGAGCGACCCTACCAGCGCGTTCAGGGCAAAGCGGTTGGAGTTGTAAATCTGGCCCGGGGCGAGCGGCGCACCCGGCATGGCCAGCTCGTCGCCGGTAAAAAAGACCGCTACTCGTACGCGGCGGTAGACGCACAGCTCGGCATTGCCAAGTGACGCCGCGAGGCCCAGGTGCTGAGCAGCAAGGCGCGTACCCGCGGCCAGCACGGTCGTGCCAGCTCGGACATCTTCACCGGCACGACGGATCCACTGCCCCGACGCCGGGAGGACCTCGATACTGACGAAGTCAGCTCCAGCGCTCTGGATCGCGCGCGTGTCTTCCTGCATCACTACTGTGTCCGCGCCGCTCGGAATCAAACCTCCGGTAAATATGCGGGCGGCGCTATGGGGTGCCAGAGGGGCTGCGATGTGACCGGCTGGGATGCGTTGACTGACCGGCAGGCGAATGCCGACCTCCCGGCAATCGGACACGCGCACCGCATATCCGTCCATCTGGGTGTTGTCGTGCGTCGGTACATCGATGGCGGCCGTGACGGCTTTCGCGAGGACCCGACCTGAGGCATCGATCGTCGCAAGACTCTGGGTCTCTTGCACTGGCAGGATGGCCGTGATCAGCCGCTCCAGAACAGTGTCCACGCTTAAGAGATCGGCCATGGCGTGGACGCCTCAGGCCTGGGAGACAATGAACTCGCGTACCGCCCAGGCGCTCGCCGGCAAGACCGAGAATCGCTGTGGCAGGGATTCGATCCCTTCAAAAGCGGCCGGTCGCGGTGCCTCTCGTCCGAGGGCCTCCTCGATCGTCGTCGAGAATTTGGCCGGCAGCGCTGTCTCAAGAACAATCATTGGCACACCCGGCCTGCAAAACGGCCGCGCTACGGTAATGCCGTCGGCGGTATGGGGATCGATCACCAGCCCACATTCGGCATCGACGCGGCGGATCGTCTCGATTCGTTCGGCGTGAGTGCTGTGGCCCGCCGCAAACCCGAATTCATCCCGTGCGCGCGCGAACTCGACAGTACCGGCAAGATCGAATGAACCTTCCAGGGCGAGCCGATCCCACAGTTGGGCCACGCGCAGGCTGTCGCCATCGAACAGGTCAAACACGAGGCGCTCGAAATTCGAAGCCCGGCTGATGTCCATCGACGGGCTCGAGGTCTGCTCGGTCTGGGCGGCTGTACGCATCCGGTATTGGCCGGTAGTAAAGAACTCGTAGAGGACGTCGTTCTCGTTGGTCGCACATACCAGGCGATCGATCGGCAGACCCATGAGCCGGGCGATGTGTCCGGAATAGATATTGCCAAAATTGCCCGACGGTACCGTAAACGAAACCTGCTCGTCGTTCGATCGGGTAGCGAGGAAGTAGCCACGAAAGTAGTAAACCACCTGGGCAACGATACGTGCCCAATTGATCGAATTGACCGTGGCCAGATGCTCGCTGGTCTTGAACTCGGCATCGCTACTAAGTTCCTTGACGATGTCCTGCGCCTGATCGAACACACCCTCGATGGCGATATTGAAAATATTGCGGTCGGTCAGGGAGTACATCTGCGCTGTCTGGAATGCGCTCATGCGCCCGAGTGGGGAGAGCATGAACACACGCACCCCGGCGCGCCCCCGCATGGCGTACTCCGCGGCGCTGCCGGTATCCCCGGAAGTCGCGCCGAGGATTGTCAGGCGTTCGTCACGCGCGGCCAGCACGTGTTCAAACAGCCGGCCAAGCCACTGCATCGCGATGTCCTTGAAAGCGAGACTCGGACCATTGGACAAACCCAGCAGGTACAAGCCGCCCCCGAGTTCGCGCAGTGGCGTGATCTCGTCGCTCCCGAAGTTCTCGGCGTTGTAGGTGGCGTGCGCCAGCAATCGCAGCTGGTCGCGATCGATGTCGCCTACGAACTTGTTCATGATCTCGGTTGCCAGATCGGCGTAGCCAAGCGAGCGCCAGATCTCCAACTCGGCCAGCGAGACGCGCGCCATCGAGTGCGGCACGACCAGCCCACCATCGGGCGCGAGGCCTTCAAGCAGAATCTCGGTGAAGGCGCGCGGTGCCATACCGCCACGGGTGCTGACGTAATTCATGCGCTCTCGGCCCCGACGCGCCAGGGTGGATCGAGGCGATTGGAGCCGGCAAAGTAGAAACATAGCTGGTTGCCGTCCGGGTCGCGCAGACGGGCTTCGCGCCACAGCCAGGGCTCATCAGTTGGCGCGGTGTCGAATTGCACGCCGACCCCGCGCAGGCGCTCATAGCGCGCGTCGAGATCGTCGCATTCGAAATAGACCACCGTAGAGCCGCTTGTCATGGCTTCATCGACTTCCAGCGACAGCGTCGCAGCGTTGCCCGGACACATCAGCCGTGCGTAATGCGGCGCAAGCACCAGCAATTCGAGTTCGAGGCGCCTGTAAAAGGCTACAGCGCGCGCAAGTTGCCGGCAACCTAAAGTGACCTGGTTTAAGCGCATCGATCAGTCCGCGCTCGGTGAATGACTCAAGTGAGGGTCTCAAGGCGGATGCGCGTGACCGGCGAGAGCACCGTCGCCAGGGCTTCGATGCCCGCGATTGCGACGTTCACGCTGGCTTCGCGCACGCGATGAGTGAGCATGATGATGTCGGTCTGCATTTCGCCTTCTTCGGGCTCCTTTTGCAGGAATGCCTCTATCGAAATCTCGCGCTCGGCGAGAATTCGCGTGATATCGGCCAGCACCCCCGGCTGATCGAGCACGCGCAGGCGCAGATAATAGGCCGTGACAACCTCGCCGATGGGCAGGATCGGCGTGGCAACGAGCGCGCCCGGCTGGAAGGCCAGATGGGGCACGCGCTGCTCCGGGTCGGCTGTGTGCAGGCGCGTCACGTCTACCAGGTCGGCCACCACGGCCGACGCGGTCGGCTCGGCACCCGCGCCAGCGCCGTAGTAGAGCGTCTGTCCAACCGCATCGCCCTTGACGAGCACGGCGTTCATGACACCATCGACGTTCGCCAAGAGTCGGCGCACCGGAATGAGCGTCGGATGAACGCGCATTTCGATGCCCTCACCGCTGCGCCGCGATATCCCGAGCAGCTTGATGCGGTAGCCAAGCTCGTCGGCATAGCGGATATCCTGGATCGCGAGCTCGGTTATCCCCTCGGTGTAGCACTTTGAGAACTGCATAGGAATACCGAAGACGATCGCGCTCATGATCGCGAGCTTGTGCGCCGAGTCGATACCCTCGATGTCGAAAGTCGGATCGGCTTCGGCATAGCCCAGTTCCTGGGCGTCATTGAGTGCCTCGTCGAAGGCCTGCCCACGCTCGCGCATCTGGCTGAGAATGTAGTTGCTGGTGCCATTGATGATGCCGGCGATCCATTCAATGCGATTGGCCGTGAGCCCCTCGCGCAGGGCCTTGATGACCGGGATGCCGCCTGCCACGGCCGCCTCGAACGCCACCATCACGCCGGCCTTCTGGGCGGCCGCGAAGATCTCGTTGCCGTGGTGCGCAAGCAGCGCCTTATTGGCTGTCACGACATGCTTGCCAGCGGCGATTGCGGCGAGGATCAATTCGCGCGCCGGAGACTCGCCACCGATCACTTCTACGACGATCTCAACCTGCGGGTCGGTTGCCACGCGCATCAGGTCGGTGTCGATGCGCATATCGGGCCCAACAATCGTGCGCGCCTTGTTGGCATCGCGCGCGCCCACGGCGACAATCTCGATCCCGCGACCGGCGCGGCGCGTGATCTCGCCCTGGTTGCGCATGAGCACCCGATAGGTTCCGGATCCGACGGTACCGACGCCGAGCAGGCCAACCTTGATCGAATCCACTAGGCGACTCGCTTGATGAGACCGTCCTTGCGGAACATGTCCTTGATGCCTCGCAGCGCCTGGCGAATGCGCTGCTCGTTCTCGATGAGCGCGAATCGCACATGGCCGTCGCCGTAGTCGCCAAAACCGATCCCGGGTGAAACCGCGACCTTGGCGTCGGCGAGGAGCTTCTTGGCGAACTCGAGCGAACCCTGGGCCCGATAGGCTTCGGGAATCTGCGCCCAGATATACATGGACGCGCGCGGCAGCTCAACCTGCCAGCCGGTCTCGAGCAGGCCCTGCACCATGACATCGCGGCGCCGCTGGTATTTCAGGGCGATCTCCGCCACACAGTCCTGCGGCCCTTCGAGGGCGGCGATGGCAGCGATCTGCAGCGGCGTGAAGGTGCCGTAGTCGTGATAGCTCTTCATGCGTCCGAGAGCGGCCACCAGCTCGGCATTGCCAACCATGAATCCAATGCGCCAGCCCGCCATGTTGTAACTTTTTGACATGGTAAAGAACTCGACGGCGACGTCGCGCGCTCCCGGCACCTGCATGATCGATGGGGCCTTCCAGCCATCAAAGGTGATGTCGGCGTAAGCGAGATCGTGCACTACCAGGATATCGTGCTGGCGCGCGAGTTCGATGATGCGCTCGAAAAACTCCAATTCGACGCATTGCGCGGTCGGATTCGACGGAAAGCCCAGCACCATCATCTTGGGCTTGGGAATGGATTCGCGGATGGCGCGCTCCAGTTCCACAAAAAAGTCCACGCCCGGCGTCATGCGTACCGAGCGGATGTCGGCACCGGCAATGACCGCGCCATAGATGTGGATCGGATAGCTGGGATTGGGCACCAGCACCGTGTCGCCGCGATCCAGCGTGGCGAGCATCAGGTGAGCGAGGCCCTCCTTCGAACCAATGGTGACAATCGCTTCGCGGTCCGCATCGATCTCCACACCATAGCGACTCTGGTACCAGCGCGCGATGGCCAGGCGCAGGCGCGGGATACCCTTCGAGACAGAGTAACCGTGGGTATCGGGTCGCTGCGCCGATTCGACGAGCTTGTCGACGATGTGCGCCGGCGTGGCGCCGTCAGGATTACCCATGCTCATGTCGATGATGTCTTCGCCACGGCGCCGCGCCGCCATCTTCAGCTCGGCGGTGATGTTGAAAACATACGGCGGCAGACGCTTGATGCGCGAAAACTCTCTCATGCGAACCCCAGAAGAACCGCTACAATGCCTCTCGCGCCAGGTCCCGCCGGACGCGATGTTGCAGTGCCAAATAAACGTATAATTTACTGCATCGGCGCTCGCAACACCAAGCCGCGTCCGCTGCGCCAGCGGCGCACGCCCCGCGAACGCCAGTCGATGTGCCCCTTTTACTGCCCGTGAAACTCCATCAACAAAGAGCACTCGGCTCCTACAATACCTTCACCGCCTACGGCGAGAACTATGTGCAGATCAATGAGGTGCGCTATGAGCACAGCCTCTTGGTTATGCCCGAGGGACCGATCCTGCCGTGGCCGGTGGCGAGTTTTGCGCAGCTTGGCACCGAGCACTTCCTGCAGATCGCCAAGCTCGCTCCCGAAGTCGTGGTGTTTGGCAGTGGCGCGCGCCTGCGCTTCTTGCACCCGCAGATCACCCGTGTGCTCGCCGAGCACCACATCGGCTTTGAGACCATGGACGTGCACGCCGCCTGCCGCACCTACAATATCCTCATGAGCGAAGAGCGCCAGGTGCTGTGCGCACTCTTGCTAGAGACGGGCGAAGGACCCTGATGCACAAACTGCCCGGGCACAGGCACCTCTTGGTCTGGGTGTTGGTGCTGCTGTTCGGGATCGCCTGGATTGGCGCTCTCGGACTGCGCCACCTGGCCAAGACCGACGAGGGCCGTTACGCGGAAATTCCGCGCGAGATGGTGGCGACAGGCGACTGGCTCACGCCCCGACTTGACGGCCTGAAGTACTTCGAGAAACCGGCGCTGCAATACTGGGCTACCGCCAGCGCCTACGAGCTCTTGGGCGTGAGTGAATTCGCCAGCCGCCTGTGGGTTGGCGTGACGGGCCTGCTGTGTGTGGCCGCCATCGGTGCCACCGGCGCACGCCTGTTTGGGCGCAGCACCGGCATCTATGCCGCGCTGATTCTCGCCAGCTCGCTGCTGTTCGTGATGATGTCCCACATCGATACGCTCGACATGGGTCTGACCTGTTTCATGAATCTTGGGCTGTGCGCTGCGCTCCTAGCGCGTGCCGCGCCAGCGGGCCCGGCGGCGCGCCTGATGATGCTTGGGGCCTGGGCCGCCTTCGGCCTCGCCATCCTCTCGAAGGGTCTCGTCGGTCTGGTGCTGCCCGGGGCAGTCCTTGTCCTCTATGTGGCGACATCGCGCGACTGGGCCTTTGTGCGCCGCATGGAGCCGCTCTGGGGACCCCTGGTGCTGCTTGTCATCACGGCACCGTGGTTCGTGGCGGTGTCACGCGCCAATCCCGGATTCTTTCACTTCTTTTTCATTCACGAGCATTTTGAGCGCTACCTCACGACCAGTCATCACCGTGAAGGGCCGTGGTGGTATTTCCTGCCCATCGTGGCACTGGGCTGCCTGCCGTGGACGGGACTCGTTCCAGGGGCCCTTGGCCGGGCCTGGCGCCGTCCCGAGGCGACTCGACCGGCCGTGACCGCTGATCGTTTTGCGCCAGACCGGCTGCTCTTTATCTGGGTACTTTTTATTTTCGTGTTTTTTTCGGCTTCGGGTTCCAAGCTGCCGTCCTATGTCCTGCCGCTGTTTCCCGCCCTCGCCCTCCTTGTCGCACGCCACCTGACACTGGACGCCGCGCCACACCTCGCGCGCCATGCCCTCATCGTGTGTGTGTTCGCTGCACTGGCGGCGCTCACCTGCGTGCTCGCCGCGCCACTGGGGCTTTTGGCAGCACAGAGGGACGCGCAATATGCACAGGCACTGGCGCATTTTCTTAACTGGCTGAGCGCTGCGGCGGCGCTCTTGGCTCTCGGAGCGGGGGCAGGCGCCGCCCTCGCCTTCGCCCGGCGCGCCACCTACGCGGTAGCCACCATCGCCGCCAGCGCCCTGACGGGGGCTCTGGTGGGTCTCGCCGGGTATGATGCGCTTGACCACTACGCCTCGGCGCACTACGTGGCCCGCGCCCTAGAAGGACAGATCGATCCCAACAGCGCGCTCTACGCCGTCGAGATCTATGACCAGACTCTGCCCTTTTATCTCGGACGGACCTTCACTCTCGTCAATGAGCGCGATGAACTGGATTTCGGACTCAATGAAGAGCCGCAAAAAGGCGTACCGAGTCTTGACGCCTTTATCGGGCGTTGGCAGGTCGATACCAAGGCGATCGCAATCATGCCGCCCTCGACCTACCGCCGACTCGCCGCCATGAATTTTTCGATGCGTGTCATCCTGATGGACCAGCGGTTCGTTGTAATAGCCAAACCATGAGTCTGATCAGCTTTTCCCTCATTTTTACCGGAGTCCTGCTCAACGCGCTGGCCCAGCTGCTGTTAAAGGCGGGGGTCAACGCGGTCGGAGCCTTTTCGTTCAGTGCCGAAAACGTGATCCCGATCGGCCTGAGGCTCGCCTCGCAGTGGCCCATCCTGGGAGGCCTGGCCTGTTATGTAATCAGCGTGGTGGTATGGATTCTCGGTCTGTCGCGCGTGGACGTGTCGGTCGCCTATCCGATGCTCTCGCTGGGCTATGTCGTCAACGCCGCGGCCGCCTGGTGGCTGTTTGGTGAAGCCGTCACGCTTGAGCGCGCACTCGGAATCGGCGTGATCCTTGTCGGAGTCTATATCGTCGCGCGTAGCGCCTAGTCCCACCATGACACGAGCTTACCTGCCCTTTACGCGACCATCGATCGACGAGGCCACCATCGAGGGTGTGGCCGAAGTGCTGCGCAGCGGCTGGATTACCTCGGGGCCCAAGGTCAAGGCCTTTGAGCAGGCCCTAAGTGAATATTGCGGCAATCGTCCGGTACGTGCCTTCAATTCGGGCACCTGCACCATGGAGATTGCCTTGCGCATTGCCGGCATCGGCACTGGCGATGAAGTGATTACCACACCATTGAGCTGGGTGGCCACCAGCAACGTGGTTCTCGGGGTCGGAGCGACGCCGGTGTTTGTCGATATCGATCCCGTCACGCGCAATATCGACTTGACGCGCCTCGAAGCTGCAATTACACCGGCCACGCGCGCCATCATTCCGGTGGATCTCGCCGGATTGCCGGTCGATCGCAAACGACTCTATGAGTTGGCAGGGCGCTACAAGCTGCGTGTGGTCGAGGACGCAGCGCAGTCATTCGGCAGCCACTGGAATGGCGAGCGCATCGGCGCGATCGGCGATTTCGTCTCCTTTAGCTTTCACGCCAACAAGAACATCACCACCATCGAGGGCGGCTGTCTGGTCATGTCCGATGAAGCCGAGGCACGCCTGGCCGAACAGTACCGTCTGCAGGGGGTGGTGCGCTCGGGCTTTGACGGCATGCAGGTTGAACTGGTCGGTGGCAAGTTCAATCTGACCGATGTCGCCGCACGGGTCGGGCTGGGGCAACTTCCCCACGTGGTGAGCTTCAGCGAACGTCGTGCGGCACTGGCGCGTCGTTACCTGGATCTCTTTGAGAAGGCCGATGCAGCCGGTCTCGGTCTGGGCCTTCCTGTGGCCGATTTTTCCAATAGCAACTGGCATATGTTCCAGGTGGTGCTACCCGAGGCGCGCCTGTCGGTCGCACGCGCTGACATCATGGCGCAATTGCACGAAGCCGGGATCGGAACCGGGGTGCACTATCCGGCGATCCACCTGTTCGCCCTCTACCAGCGCTTAGGCTGGCAGGCGGGAAGCTTTCCGGTAGCCGAGTACACTGGACGAAATATTCTGACGCTGCCGCTGTTCCCGGCGATGCAGGACGCCGACGTCGACTTCGTTGTCGAGACGCTCATTTCGATTTTGCTACGCAATTCGCGATCATGACCACACCCATTTTGTCGGTGATCGTTCCGGTCTACAACGAGTCCGACGGGCTAAACGCTCTCTTCGAGCGCCTCTATGGTGCGCTCGATGTCCTGCGACCGCGGCTCGAGGCAGGCTACGAAGTCATTTTCGTCAATGACGGCAGCCGCGACAATTCCGCCGCACTGCTCGCGGCCCAGTTTCACGCGCGGCCCGACGTGACGCGCGTGATCCTGTTTAACGCCAACTACGGCCAGCACTCGGCGATCATGGCCGGGTTCAAGTACGCACGCGGCGAGATGATAGTCACGCTCGACGCGGACTTGCAGAATCCACCCGAGGAAATCGGCAATCTGGTGGCGCAGATGCGTGCTGGCCACGACTACGTGGGCACCATCCGCCGCGAGCGGCGCGACTCCTGGTTCCGGCGCAAGGCCTCGCGTGCCATGAACCGACTGCGCGAGCGCATCACACGCATCCAGATGACTGATCAGGGATGCATGCTGCGCGCCTATTCTCGCCGCATCATCGACACCATCAACCAATGCAACGAACTCAACACTTTCATCCCCGCCCTGGCCTATACCTTTGCCAATAATCCGGTGGAAATCGAGGTCGGGCACGCTGAGCGCGCGGCCGGGGAATCGAAGTATTCGCTCTACAGTCTCATTCGCCTGAATTTCGATCTGGTCACGGGCTTTTCACTGGTGCCCTTGCAGATGTTCTCACTGCTGGGGATCCTGCTCTCCCTGTGCTCGGCGGGCTTCGTTGGCTACCTGGCACTACGCCGGCTGCTCGTCGGACCGGAGGCCGAAGGCCTGTTCACGCTGTTTGGCATCGCCTTTTTCCTGATCGGTGTGCTGCTCTTTGGAATCGGCCTGCTTGGTGAATACACGGGCCGTATCTATGAACAGGTCCGTGACCGGCCACGCTACGTGGTCCAGGCAGTCCTGGAAGCGACCGGCAAGCCCTGATGCGCGCGGTCGTCTTCGCGTATCACAACGTCGGCGTACGCTGCCTCAAGGTCCTCGTAGCGCGCGGTGTGGATGTCGCGCTGGTGGTCACGCATCACGATAACCCGAGTGAAACCATCTGGTTTGGCAGCGTCGCCGAATGTGCCCGGGAACACGGCATCGACGTGATCATGCCAGAGGCTCCGGGCGAAGCGATCGCGCACGTGCGCGCGGCGCGACCCGACATGATTTTTTCCTTCTACTACCGCCACATGCTGCCGGCGGCCATGCTGGCCTTGGCACCGCAGGGGGCGTTCAACATGCATGGCTCACTGTTGCCGAAGTATCGCGGCCGGGTACCGATCAACTGGGCAATCATCCACGGCGAAACGGAGACAGGGGCGACGCTTCACGAAATGGTGGCAAAGCCCGATGCCGGCGCCATCATCGACCAGACCGCGGTGCCGATCCTGCCCGACGACACCGCCAGCGAGGTGTTCAACAAGGTTACCGTGGCTGCCGAACAGACCCTGTGGCGTGCACTGCCGGGCCTGATCGACGGCACCGCGCAGCGCCACGATAACCGGCTTGGCGAAGGCTCCTACTTCGGCGGACGCAAGCCCGAGGATGGGCGGATCGACTGGACTGCCAGCGCGCGCCAGGTGCACGACCTGATTCGCGCCCTTGCACCCCCTTATCCCGGAGCCTTTTGCGACGTGGCGGGACAGCGCCTCATCGTCGCCCGCTCCCGGCTTGCCGATGTCCCGCCACCGGATTTGGAGCCCGGGCTCAAGGTGCGGGATAATCTCATCTTTGGCGTGTGCGGCGACGGGCGCGCATTGCTCATTCTGGAACTTTGGTGCGAAGGTCGCGTGCTCGACGCGAGTCAGCTTGCCGCACTGCTTGGTCAATCATGAAAAAAATTCTTATTCTCGGCGTCAACGGCTTCATCGGTCATCACCTCTCCAAGCGGATCATGGAGACGACCGACTGGGAAGTCCACGGCATGGACATGCAGTCGGAACGTCTTGGTGATGTATTGCAGCATCCGCGCTTTCATTTCTTCGAGGGCGACATCACCATCAATCGCGAGTGGATCGAGTACCACGTGCGCAAGTGCGATGTGGTTCTGCCACTGGTGGCGATCGCCACGCCGGCGACCTACGTGCGTGCGCCGCTGCGCGTGTTCGAGCTCGATTTTGAAGCGAACCTGCCGATCATCCGCCAGGCGGTCAAGTACAACAAGCGCGTCATCTTCCCGTCGACCTCCGAAGTCTATGGCATGTGCGCCGATGAGGAATTCGATCCTGAAGCCTCCTCGCTCATCTATGGCCCGATCAACAAGCCGCGCTGGATCTATGCCTGTTCCAAGCAGCTCATGGATCGCGTGATCGCCGCCTATGGGCAAGAGGAAGGGCTCGACTACACCCTGTTTCGACCGTTCAACTGGATTGGCGCGGGGCTCGATTCGATCCACACCCCCAAGGAAGGCTCGTCGCGCGTTATCACCCAGTTCTTCGGGCACATCGTGCGCGGAGAAAACATCAGCCTCGTTGATGGCGGCGCGCAAAAACGCGCTTTTACCTACATCGACGATGGTATCGATGCGCTCATGAAGATCATCGACAATGCCCAGGGCGTGGCCAGCGGCAAGATCTACAACATCGGCAACCCGGCCAATAATTTCTCGGTGCGCGAGCTCGCGACCATGATGCTAAAGCTCGCGGCCGACTATCCCGAGTACGCCGGCACGGCCAAGCAGGTACAGCTGATTGAAACGACCTCGGATGCCTATTACGGCAAGGGATATCAGGACGTGCAGAACCGCGTTCCGAAAATCACCAACACCTGCGGCGACCTCAACTGGAAGCCGCGCGTGGCGATGCCTGACGCCCTGCGCCGCATCTTCGATGCCTACCGCGGCCAGGTGGCGCAGGCTCGCGAAGAGCTCATGGATTGAGTCTTGAATCAGGGCCAGCCTCGCCAATACACGATTGTTCCCGCACAGCGCGATCACCTGCCGGCCCTGTGCCGGCTGATCCATGCGCTGGCTGACTACGAAAAGCTGGCGCACCTGTGCCAATGTACCGAGGAAGATCTGGCGCGCGCCCTGTTTAGCGAGAGTCCCCGGGTCGAGGCGCTTCTCGCCTGTGTCGAAGGTCGTGACGAGCCGGTCGCCTTCGCCCTCTACTTCCACAATTTCTCGACCTTTCTCGGGCGAGCCGGTCTCTACCTTGAAGACGTGTTCGTCGAGCCGGCGTATCGCGGCTGGGGCATCGGCCGCGGTCTGTTGGTGCGACTCGCACAAATCGCGGTCGAGCGCGGTTGCGGGCGCTTCGAGTGGTCGGTACTCGACTGGAATGTCGACGCCCAGGAATTCTATCGCGCTCTGGGTGCCTCGATCCTGCCGGACTGGCGCATTACGCGCGTGACCGGCGAGGCTCTCACGCGCCTAGCCCAGCTACGCTGATCGACGTGGCGACCATTGCGCTAAAAGTTGATGTCGATACCTATCGAGGCACGGTCGAAGGAGTGCCGCGACTGGTGGAAGTATTCGCGCGTGCCGCAATCAGGGCGACATTCCTCTTTAGCCTTGGACCTGACCACACCGGACGCGCTATCAAGCGCATTTTTCGCCCCGGATTCTTTGCCAAGGTGCAACGCACCTCGGTGCTAGAGCACTATGGCTGGCGCACTCTTCTCTACGGTACGGTGCTGCCAGGTCCCGACATCGCGCGCCGCTGTCGCACTATCCTTCGCGATGTGGCCGCAGCCGGCCACGAAACCGGCATCCACACCTGGGACCATGTGCTGTGGCAGGACGCGGTCCGGCAGCGCTCGGCGCGCTGGACGAAGGGTCAGATGCAGCGCGCCTACGAGCGCTTTGAGGAGGTCTTCGGTGCCCGACCCGCGACCCACGGCGCTGCCGGCTGGCAGACCAACGAGCATGCGCTGCGCCAGCTTGATGTCTGGGGCATGCGCTACGCGTCCGACGGACGCATCACGGTGGCCAGTGACGGCCCGTATCGGCTAAAGATTGGCGAAGAGATCCTGCAATGCGTACAGCTGCCAACCACCCTGCCGACTTTTGACGAACTCATCGGCATCGATGGCATGGATGGCGCCGCGGCGGCGCGCCATCTCCTGTCGTTAACCGAGGGCGCCACGCGCGACCACGTATTTACCTTGCACAGTGAGCTCGAAGGCGCGCGCCTATGCGGGCCATTCGAGGTCCTGCTCGCCGGATGGCGCAGTCAGGGATATGAACTGGCTAGCCTCGGTGATGCGTATGCGCGCCTCGATCTGGCACGCCTGCCGCTGCGCGGACTGGGATTTGCAACGATTCCCGGGCGCAGCGGCGAGTTGATGGTTGCCGCTACGCCCGGAACGCAGTCCTAGCGCCAGCCGTGTGCGGGTCCTGCGGGTCCGGCAAAAGCGCGGGCTTGCGGACCAGGACCACCCCAGCCGTGTGCAACCGGTCCGGGACCACCCCAGCCGTGCGGGCCAGGAGCACCCCAGCCGCCATGCGGGCCCCACCAGCCGCGACCGTACCAGTAAGGGGCGCCACCGACGGCAAGGTAGGGGTAAGGTGCGTAGCCCGGATAGGCTACCGGGGCCGGCGGATAGTAGCCCGGCGCGCCGATGGCAATTCCAGGCAGCGGCACGCCGATTGCGACACCGACGAAGGGCCGGGCGCTGGCGCCAAAGCTCGCCAGACCGAGCGTGAGCGCGAGAGCTGCCGAAGCGAGTAATTTGGTTTTCATGTCGATCTCCTTAAGAGGACTTGCGTAAGGATAAAACGCCTCTGGGATGGTACGGTGCACTGTAGGGACATACAGGCCTGTATCTTCTGTAACATTTCGCGACATGAGAAAATGCTATACGAGAGTAAGCAAACCCGCGGAGTCATCCAGATGAGCGTTTCAGTCAACACCAAGCTACCCGCTTTTACCGTGGCGACAACGGCCGGGCCGCGTTCGCTATCCGACTATGCGGGCAAGACGCTGGTCCTGTATTTTTATCCCAAGGACTCGACCCCGGGATGCACGACCGAGGGTCAGAATTTCGCCGCACGCTATGGCGCGTTCAAGCGCGCCAATGCCGAGGTGCTCGGCGTCTCGCGCGACAGCCTCGCCTCGCACGAGCGTTTCAAGTCGCGCATGGAATTCCCCTTCGAGCTGGCCTCTGATGGCGACGAAACGCTGTGCCGGCTATTCGATGTCATAAAAGAGAAAAAGCTCTATGGCAAGCTCCACATGGGAATTGAGCGCAGTACCTTCGTCGTGAGCGGTTCTGGCAAGCTCTTGCAGCAATGGCGCGGCATCAAAGTGCCCGGCCACGTCGAAGAAGTGCTAGAGTACGTAAAAGGCCTGTGAGCTAAGCAGCCGCGCAGGCATCGAAGTAAACGACTTTTGGCGATACCCAGGATTCAGCAACTTTGGGACTTAGCTTCGGGAAGGCCGACTGTTTGTGCGCAAGCACCGACAGGCGGCCTTTTCCTTTTTAAAGGCGCACGATGAATGCGCTAGTGCCCCGGTTTTTCAACCATCCTCTGGCCACCTGACTCCACGATGCCACTTCCGAAACTGCCGTCCAAGCCAGCCGCACTGCTCTCCGCCACCGAGATCGACCAGACCAATCGAAACAGGGCGCGTCCCAAGGCGTCCGTGCCCTCTGCACCCACGCCCAGCCCACGAGAAACCGCAGCGCCGGTCGCGCGCGCGCGCGAAACTGCGCCACCCAATGCGCGTACACCAGGCTCAAGCGACCGCAGTTCGCAGTCGCCGATGTTATCGGTGGTGCCGATAGCCCAGCCGACCACGCGTCGCAAGGGCAACGGCAAGGGTCCGCCGAAGCTGTTCGTCCTCGATACCAATGTGCTGATGCACGATCCGACGAGCCTGTTCCGTTTCGAGGAGCACGATGTCTATCTGCCGATGATGACCCTCGAGGAGCTGGACGACCACAAGAAGGGAATGTCTGAAGTTGCGCGCAATGCGCGCCAGGTGAGTCGTTCTCTGGACGCACTGGTTGCCCAGGCCGCCGACGCCTCGATCGAGAGCGGTATCGAACTCTCGCGTCTGGGCAGCAAGGACGCCCAGGGCAAGCTGTTCTTCCAGACTCATGCCGTGTCGCTTGCCCTGCCCTCAGGCCTGCCGGTGGGTAAGGCTGACAATCAGATTCTCGGCGTCGTGCGGGCACTCCAGGAGTCCCATCCGAATCGCCAGGTCGTGCTGGTCTCCAAAGACATCAACATGCGCATCAAGGCGCGTGCCCTGGGTCTTCCCGCCGAAGACTATTACAACGACCAGGTTCTCGAAGATACCGACCTGCTCTACACCGGGGTGCGAGTGCTGCCCAGCGACTTCTGGGATCGTCATGGCAAGGGTATCGAGAGCTGGCAGCAGGGCGGCTTCACCTTCTATCGCGTGACCGGACCGCAAGTGGCCAATTTCCTGGTTAACGAGTTCGTGTATTTCGAGGGCGATGGTGCCCCCTCGCTGTACGCCCAGGTCAAGGAAATCAACGGACGAACAGCCGTGCTGCGTACCCTGCGCGACTACACGCACAGCAAGAACGCGGTGTGGGGCATCACGGCACGCAATCGCGAGCAGAACTTCGCACTCAATCTGCTCATGAATCCCGATTGCGATTTCGTCACCCTGCTCGGTCAGGCTGGTACCGGCAAGACGCTCCTCGCGCTCGCGGCCGGGCTCACCCAGGTCCTGGAATCCAAGACCTATACCGAGATTATCGTCACCCGGGTTACCGTCCCCGTTGGCGAGGACATCGGCTTTCTGCCGGGCACTGAGGAGGAGAAGATGTCGCCCTGGATGGGCGCCTTCGACGACAATCTGGATGTATTGAACAAGACCGACGATCAGGCTGGTGAATGGGGACGGGCTGCCACCCAGGATCTGATCCGCTCGCGCATCAAGATCAAGAGCCTGAATTTCATGCGTGGCCGCACTTTCATCAACAAGTTCCTGATCATTGATGAGGCGCAGAACCTGACGCCCAAGCAGATGAAAACACTCATCACGCGGGCCGGTCCGGGCACCAAGGTGATCTGCCTTGGCAATATCGCGCAGATCGATACACCCTACCTCACCGAAGGCTCGAGCGGCCTTACCTACGTCGTAGATCGCTTCAAAGGCTGGTCGCACAGCGGCCATGTCACGCTGCAGCGCGGCGAGCGCTCGCGCCTGGCAGATCACGCGGCTGACGTGCTCTAGAAAGCCGATCCCAGGGCTTCCATGGTACGAGCGGCTCCCGACGCCGCGGCCATCACCGCAGTGGTGTTGGCCGGCGGCGCGGGCAGCCGGGTCGGCCACGCCGACAAGGGATTGGTGCTCGCACGCGGTTATCCGCTCATCATGCATGTCTTGATGCGCGTCGCACCGCAGGTGGGTCCCGTCATCATCAGCGCCAATCGCAATCTCGCCAGTTACGAGGCGCTCGGGCATCAGGTCGTCGCAGACGATCTGCCTGGCTACGCCGGCCCGCTGGCGGGGATTGCCGCAGCACTGCGCGTCTGCCAGAGTCCCTACCTGCTTTGTGTGCCCTGCGATGCGCCGCGCCTGTCGCTTGAGCTGGCGGCGCGTCTTGGGAAAAAGCTCGTCGCTGACAGCGCGACAATCGCCGCACCCTTTGCCGAGGGTCGCCGACAGGCAGCCTTTTGCCTGATGCGCGCCGACCTTGGGAAGCAACTCAGCGAGTTCATCACTGCCGGCGGTCGCAAGCTTGGTGCCTGGCAGGACTCTCTGGGATGTATCGAGGTCGCCTTCGACGATCAGGCGCAGAGCTTCACCAACATCAATTCTCTCGAGGACCTGCGCGCCTTCGAGGCGTGCAGCGACTAGCGCATGCAAGTCGCGGGCCACGGGAATACACTGGTGCGGCCGCTTGGCCGATCGGCCCGACAGCAGGTCTAGACTCCGATTCATGGCGCACTCGCAGAACATCTCCCTCGACGAAGCGCGCGCGATCATGCGCGCGCAGCTTGTCGCGCTTACCGAAACCGAATCAGTCCTTCTCGGTGCAGCGCTGGGGCGGGTGAACGCCAGTGACGTGTCATCGCCGATCGCGATTCCGGCCTACACCAACGCTGCCATGGACGGCTATGCATTTGCCGCGAGCGAACTCGATGAGTCGGGCGCGGCGCGCCTCGAAATCATCGGCAGCGCGCTGGCCGGCCGACCTTTCGACCAGCCGGTACCACGTGGCAGCTGCGTGGCTATCATGACCGGCGCGATGCTGCCGGCTGGCTGCGATACGGTGGTCGCGATCGAGAAGACTCACGTCGAGGGAACAAGCATGATTGCGCGCCCCGGTCAGCGCGCGCATCAGCACCGACGCCTGGCTGGTGAAGACCTCGCACGCGGGGCGCTGGCTCTTGCTCGCGGGCGTCGTATCACGCCCGCCGATCTGGGTCTGATCGCCTCTCTGGGCATCGAGCGTCTGACCGTGCAGCGCCGTGCGCGCATCGCGTACTTCTCGACGGGTGACGAACTGCGCAGTCCCGGTCAGGCGCCGGGGGCAGCCACGATCTACGACAGCAACAGCTACACCGTGCGGGCCATGCTCGCTGCGCAGGGCGTGGAGATGATCGACCTTGGCATTGCCGGTGACAGTCCCGCCGCAGTGGGCAGCGCATTGGACGAGGCCCGTGACCGGGCCGACATGATTCTTATCAGCGGTGGTGTTTCCGTGGGCGCCGCCGACTACACCAGGCAGATCCTCGCCGAACGCGGCAGCCTGTCGTTTCAGGGCGTGGCCATGAAACCCGGCAAGCCGATCGGTTTTGGCCGGATCGATGCGTCGGGCAAATCGCTACCCTTCTTCGGACTGCCGGGCAATCCCGCCGCCGTCATGGCCTGCTACTACGCCTTGGTGCGCGAAGCCGTGTCACTGCTTTGCGGTGACCTCGCTGGCGAATTGCCCAAGCTGCGCCTGATTTCGGATGCCGCGATCGGCAAATCGAGCGGGCGTACCGAATTCCTGCGCGGCCTTGCCTATCGCGACGGGATGCAGTGGCGCGTGCGCCTGACCGATGCCCAGGGTTCAGCCAACCTGGTGTCGATGAGCCAGGCCAATTGCCTGATCGAATTGCCGCACGAGAATACCGGAGTCGCCGCCGGTGACACGGTCAGCGCGCTGCCCTTTCATGGACTGATCTAGTCGCGGTTGTATCGGGACCTTAACGGGAGTGGTAATGGAAGCGAAGACAAACCGCGGTCCTATCAGGAGCGACTCGCTGGAATGGGAAGAATGGTCGCATGGTGCGCATTTTGGCAGCCGCGTGCGCGAACTCTCGCGTCTCGGGGGTGCGACCCACGTGGGCGTTGTACTTGAGGAACTGGCACCGGGGCGCCAGTCCTGCCCGGTCCACTATCACATGCTCGAGGAAGAGCACCTGTTCGCTCTTGCCGGACGCGCCACGCTGATATGGGGCGACACCTCGCATGAACTCCAGAGCGGGGACTATGTCTGCTTTCCTGCGGGAGAAGCGCGCGCGCACGCACTCGTGAATCACGGCAGCGAAGTTTTTCGCTTTCTCATGATCGGGGAAAAAAACGCCAACGAAGTGTGCTTTTATCCCGATAGCGACAAGCTGATGGTACGTGCAGCGGGCGCGGTGTTTCGCAAAACCGACAAGGTCGACTACTGGGAGGGAGAACCCGGCAGGGACGCCGGGTCCAGGACCGACTAGTCGTCTGCGCGGGCCTTGTTCGATTCGTCGACCCACTTGGTGTACAAGTCATTGCCGGCATTGGCACCAGCCTGGATCTTGATCGCGATCTCGTTGTATGCCTTGGCCTTCGTGTTCAGGTCCAGGACATAGGCCTTGATGCAGTTCTGGAAAGAATTGACCTTGCTGTTCCAGATCCTGATTTCCTGATTGTTGGGACCCTGGCCGGTGTCATGGCGCGGCTCAAGCGGCGGCCGGTCGCAATTCGGCGGCGGTACATTGATCGAGTTGATGTCCGGTGGCGCGGGCAAATCATCGGCACGGGCGACGAAACTCGACAATCCAAGGCTCGCTGCGGCGCACAGTACGGCAAGTTTTTTCATGGTGATTTCCTGATGGTGGTTCGGCGTTTGCTACGAGTCTGGCGAGCTTTCCGGTCCGCGCGCCGCTAACGTTCGCAGCGCAAATTCTAGCTCAAATCGTGCCGGCTCCGTTAGGCGGTGAGTGCGCTACGAGACCCGTCAGGGCAGCGCGCAGATCTGCCATCAAGTCCTCTACATCCTCCAGACCGATGTAGAGGCGCACCAGCGATCCTTGCTCCCAGGGAGTCACGCTGCGCAGCCTGGTCTGCGCGTAGGGAAGCGCCAGGCTGCGCGCCCCGCCCCAGCTGTATCCGATCGCAAACAGGCGCAGCGAATCTACAAAGGCGTCCACGCGAGCCTGCTCGATGGAGGCGTCAAAGACCACCGAAAACAGGCCCCCTGCACCGCTAAACTGGCGCGCAAAATTCTCGTGACCCGGGCAATCGGCGAGCATTGGATGCAGCACGCGTGCAATGCCCGGCTGGCCGCTGAGCCAACGCGCAATTTGCAGTGCCGCGGCGCCGTGCTGGCGCACTCGCATGTCAAGCGTCGGCAGTGCACGCAATACCAGATAGGCGTCGTCACCCGAAATCCCGAACCCGAGAAGCATGTGGGCTTCACGTACCCGCTCGTGCAGCGCGATGTCGCGGGTGGTGATGGAACCCATCAGCACGTCACTGCCGCCGGACGGATATTTGGTGAGCGCGTGCATCGACAAATCAACGCCCAGATCAAAGGCCTGCAGCAGCACGCCACCGCTCCAGGTGTTATCAAGCGCACTGATCACTCCATGCTCGCGCGCCACTCTGGCCAGCGCCGCGACGTCCGGCACTTCCATGGTCACCGAGCCTGGCGCCTCGATCCATAGCAGGCGAGTCTGCGGCTTGATCATTAGAGCGCAGCCGCACAAGGGATCGTAATAGCGCACGCTCACGCCAAGACCGGCGGGCATGCGCGCCGCCAGCTCGCGACTGGGGGCGTAGACGTTGTCTGGCAAAAGCACTTCGTCGCCGCCCTTCAGAAAGGCGAGGTCGATCAGGGCTATCGCTGCAAGGCCCGAGGGCACGAGCGTCGTGAAGCGGCCGCCTTCGAGTTCGGCGATGCGCTCTTCGAGCGTAAAAGTGGTCGGCGTGCCGTGCAAGCCGTAGGTGTAGCCTTCGTTGCGCCGCCAGTCGCCGCTGCGCATGGCCGCGACGTTGGGAAAGGTCACCGTCGACGCGCGATGGATGGGGGTGGTCAGTCCGCCAAAATCTGCCGGCGGGAGATAGTCACTGTGCACCAGTCGGCTGGCGCGGCGCCGTTCACTCATGGATTGGGAACCGCCGCGACGCGCTCGATGGTAAATGGCAGATGAACCCGCTCGTCGCCATCGGCCCAGCTGCCGCTGATCCGGCCACCCTCGATGCGACCTTCCCAGGTACCGGAAACGTCGGTGCCATTGCGTGACTCCTCGAGCGAGAACCGGTCATCCTCGAACTCGCCCACCACCTCGACGGTTTGCCCTTCGCCAAACACAAAATAGCTTCCTTCGACACTATCCTCGGCATCGGTCTGCAGGCGCAGCACCATTTCGATCTGGCTCTTGCCAAGCTGGCCGCGATAGACGCCCGGCAAAAACTTCCCGGCTGGATGCGCGGGTACAGGTGGCGCGGTCTCGGGTGGTCTCGTCTGGGCCTGGCTCAGCGGAGCGAGCGCGCAGCACGCTGCCAGCAACACCGCTCTGAGTGGGCAAGAACCGTGCATCAGATGCGCTCGAATATCGCCGCGATGCCCTGGCCGCCGCCAATGCACATGGTGACAAGAGCATAACGCGCGGCGCGCCGTTCGAGTTCGTAGAGCGCCTTGACCGTAATAATCGCCCCGGTCGCACCAATCGGGTGACCAAGGCCAATGCCGCTGCCATTGGGATTCACGCGCGCCGGGTCGAGTCCGAGTTCGCGGCTTACCGCGCACGCCTGTGCCGCGAAGGCTTCGTTGGCTTCGACGATATCGATATCCTCGATGCGAAGCTTTGCGCGCGCCAGCGCCGCGCGTGTCGCGGGCACGGGGCCGATACCCATGAGCGTCGGATCGACGCCGGCGTGACCGTAACTGATGAGCCGGGCCAGTGGCTTAAGACCGCGCTTTTCGGCGGTTCTTGCCTCCATGAGCACCAGCGCCGCAGCGCCGTCGTTGAGTCCTGAGGCATTGCCGGCGGTCACCGTGCCATTTTCCTTCTTGAATACCGGACGCAGCTTTTCCATGTCGGCCAGTGTCGCGTCAGCGCGTACGTGCTCGTCGGTATCGAAGACAACGCTGCCCTTGCGTCCTGGCACTTCGATCGGCAGGATCTGGCTCTTGAAGTACCCGGCCTTGATCGCGGCGGCAGCGCGCTGGTGACTGGCGAGCGCCAGCTGGTCCTGGTCGGCCCGGCTGATGTCGTATTTTGCCGCGACATTCTCGGCAGTGACGCCCATGTGGATCCCGTGAAAAGGGTCGTGTAGTGCGCCCAGCATCATGTCGGTCAGCGCCATCTCGCCCATGCGCGCGCCCCAGCGCGCGGCGCTGGCAAGATAGGGAGCGCGCGACATCGACTCGGCGCCGCCGGCTATCGCGATATCAGTATCTCCGAGCAGGATCATCTGCGCGGCCGAGACAAGCGCCTGCAGTCCGCTGCCGCACAGGCGATTCAGAGTCAGGGCCGGGACGTGATTGGCCACTCCGGCATCGATTGCCGCCACGCGTGCCAGATACATGTCGCGCGGCTCGGTATTGATGACGTGGCCAAAGACGACGTGACCGACGTCGTCACCAGCGAGCTGGGCACGTGCCATCGCCTCACGCGTGACGAGGGCACCCAGGCGCGTGGGCGCGAGCTCCTTCAAGGCGCCACCGAAGGATCCAATGGCAGAACGAACCGCGGCAACGACGACAACTTCTCGGGACATGGCAGGCCTCGCTAGGGACAATCAAGCAGATTGGCGATTATCCCACGCGGCGCCACTGCGGACTCGCAGGGCGCCAATAGCAATGGCCAGGACGGCGCGCAGGCGCGCGCGAACTTACTTGGTCGGAGGTGTGAAGCCGGCCTCGGGATGCAGGAGATTGAACTTCATGCCGTTGGCACTGACGAAATCGCCGGGCTGCATTCCGGCTGGGCAGGGGCCGACATATTTCATGTCTGACACCATGGACACCGTACCATCTTCCTTGTGCGATTCACTGTGGATCGAGGTGTCACCGTTGAAGGTCGTGACGTTGGTGGTATTGACCTGCCTGCCGGCGAAATTGCATTCCATGTGGCTGGTGTAGGTTGAGCCGCTGTGGTCAGAGCTGACGAGCTTGCACACGGTCTGCGGGTTCCTGCTTTTTTCGGTAAAAGCCTTGACGACGGCGTTGCTGTTGCACATCGTTCCCGATTGTTGCGGGGCCTTGCTGCCCGGCAGGTTGACCGTACTTTCCCACAGGCCATCCTTGATAGGCGGATAGTCCGCGCAAAACGCAGTACTGACAGCAAGGCCAAGCGGCAGGACTGCGAGGACGTGGCTCATTTTCATGTGCGGGCTCCGTTGTAGGATAGTCACTGGCGGGCTTGATTATCACCCAAGCAGCTTGCGTCCGGAAGCTCGGGGGAAATCGATTCGACAGGGCGCCGTGCTGCGTCGCGAGGCCGCGCCAGGCTAGGTAAGCGCAGCGCGCAAGTCGTGGCCGTCGGCCGTGTGGACCCGCACATTGACGATCTGGCCGACGCCTATATTCTGGCGAAAACGCATGCGCTGGCTGACTGAGCCCGGTGCATCGATGTAGACCATGCCGTCGATCTCGGGGGCATCGGCCATCGACCGGGCAATCGCCTGCCCCGATTCGAGACGATCGACAAGCACCGGCAGGATACGCCCGACCTGGCGCTTAAGGCGCTTTGCCGAAATCGGCTCCTGCACAGCCATGAAGCGCGCACGGCGCTCGTCGCGCACGGCTGCTGGAAGCGCCCCCTCCAGCGCATTGGCGCTCGCGCCCTCGACGTCCGAGTAGGCAAAACAGCCCACCCGATCCAGTTCGGCCTCGCGCAAAAAGTCCAGCAGGTATTCGAACTGCTCTTCGGTTTCACCCGGAAAGCCGGCGATGAAAGTCGAGCGAATGGTCAGTTCGGGGCAGACCGCCCTCCACGCGCGAATGCGCTCGAGGTTCTTCTGCGCACTGGCCGGTCGGCGCATGCGCTTGAGGACTTCGGGATGTGCGTGCTGAAAGGGCACGTCCAGATACGGCAGGATCTTGCCTTCGGCCATGAGCGGCAAAATCTCGTCGACGTGCGGATAGGGATAGACGTAGTGCATGCGGATCCACACGCCAAGTTCGCCCAACTCCCTGGCGAGCTCGGTCAGGCGCGTGCGGACCGGGCGGCCCGCGACAAAGTCAGTGCGGTATTTCAGGTCGACGCCATAGGCGCTCGTGTCCTGCGAGATGACGAGTATTTCCTTCACCCCGGCCTTGACGAGACTTTCGGCCTCACGCATGACCTCGCCTATCGGTCGTGACACAAGATCGCCACGCATCGAGGGAATGATGCAAAAACTGCAGCGATGATTGCAGCCTTCCGAGATCTTGAGATAGGCGTAGTGCGCCGGTGTGAGGCGCACGCCCTGTTCCGGTACCAGATCGACAAAAGGATCGTGCGGTTTGGGCAGGTGGGTATGCACCGCCTGCATCACCGCCGGCAGATCGTGCGGCCCGGTGATGGCCAGCACACTCGGATGAACACTCGCCACCAGATCCGCACCGCTGGCGTCTTTTCTTGCGCCAAGACATCCCGTGACGATGACCTTGCCGTTTTCGGCGAGCGCCTCGCCAATCGCATCAAGCGACTCACGCACCGCAGCGTCAATGAAGCCGCAGGTGTTGACTATTACCAGATCGGCGCCGGCGTAATGGCTCGCAGTCTCGTAGCCTTCGGCACGCAGCTGCGTGACGATCTGCTCGGAATCCACCAATGCCTTGGGGCAACCAAGAGACACAAAGCCGACACGCGGCGCGTTCGCGACTGAACTCATTGTAGACAAAGCGCGGGAGCGCGCGCGCCGCTAACTCGGCGGCGAGACCCCGCTACTTCTTGGGCTTCTCGGTTGGCTGGGGAAATGGAAAAGTGCCAAAGACCGAACGCGTCTGATTTTGCATCTGTTCCTGCATCTGCATGAACAGGTTCTTGCTCTGTTCAATGTAGTTGCCCATCATCGTCTGGATCATCGGCGCCTGGCCGTTGATGAACTGGGTCCACATTTCAGGCCCGAAACCCTTGCCATCGTAGAAGGCCTTGGACTGCTCTTGCAGCTTGGCCTGGATGTCGATGAAGGCCTGGATATTCTTTTCCAGATAAGTGCCCATCATCCCCTGCATGGCGTTGCCGTAAAAGCGAATGATCTGGGCCAGCATCTGTGAGGAGAACATCGGTACTCCGCCCGATTCTTCATCGAGAATAATCTGCAACAGGATACTGCGCGTGAGGTCCTCGTTGGTCTTTGCGTCGACGACGTGGAATTCCTCCTGGTCAAGGACCAGTTGCTTGACGTCGACCAGCGTGATGTATGCGCTCGTCTGGGTATCGTACAAGCGGCGATTCGGATATTTCTTGATCAGGCGAAGTGTTTCAGACATGGCGTCTCGCAGTCCAGGAACGGGCTTGATCGCACCGCCACATGGGGCGTGCGCTTGTAATGCCCGGAATCATCGATCTTACCCTATCGGATCGGTAAAATCCGGGGTCCATGCCCATTGATGCGACGCACCAATGGGTGCTGTTTGTGGTCGCCTGGCGAACTACCCCATGTGCAGGCCACCATTGAGCGAAAAGTCCGAGCCGGTAGCGTAGCCGCCCTCCTCTGACGATATCCACGCGACGATCGAGCCGATCTCGTCGGGTGTTCCGAGGCGCCGCACCGGAATCGTGGCAATGATCTTCTCAAGCACATCGGGTCGAATGGCACGAACCATCTCAGTGCCGATATAGCCCGGCGAGACCGTATTGACCGTAACGCCCTTGGCGGCTACTTCCTGGGCCAGTGCCATGGTGAAGCCATGAATACCGGCCTTCGCTGTCGAATAATTTACCTGGCCGAACTGCCCCTTTTGTCCGTTCACCGAACTGATGTTGACGATGCGCCCCCAGCCCTGTTCGGCCATATCATCGATGACCTGCTTGGTGATATTGAAAAGCGAATTGAGATTGGTGTCGATTACCGCTGCCCAATCGCCCTTGCCCATTTTGCGAAACACTCCATCGCGGGTGATCCCGGCGTTGTTGACGAGTATGTCGATGCGGCCATGTTTGGCCTTGGCCTCCTTGAATGCAGCCACCGTCGAATCCCAGTCACCGACATTGCCGACCGAAGCGGTAAATTCGAATCCCAGGGCGCGCTGCTCGCCAAGCCATTTCTCAAAATCGCGGCTCGGCCCGCAGCCGGCAATTACGGTGTGACCGGCCTTGTGGAGCCGCTGGCAGATCGCCGTACCAATGCCGCCCATCCCGCCTGTGACGTACGCCACCCGCTTCACCATCGTCTCCTCCTGTAGTGGTTACCTGGCGGTCTTGCGCCGCCAGGCCGAGCCCATCCTTGTTGCCAATACTTCTCTAACGTTCGACCGTGAGCGCGACACCCAT
>CAJCHO010000016.1 GCA_903970145.1 Mycobacteriaceae bacterium
CCACTTCCCGCCCGAACCACCGTGCAGGTCGTTAAATTGTCCTTGGGCGCTCACATCGAGATCTCGGCCAT
Source organism: Mycobacteriaceae bacterium (assembly GCA_903970145.1). Taxonomy (GTDB): domain Bacteria; phylum Pseudomonadota; class Gammaproteobacteria; order Burkholderiales; family Burkholderiaceae_D; genus CAJCHO01. Next base: position 72 of record CAJCHO010000016.1, read on the forward strand.
AGCGCGAAAATAATTCCTTCTTCGCCCGTTGCAGTTGAAATGGTAAGCAGGCGCAGAGAAATCAGGTCGCTAAGTTCATCGCCATAAATATGTAGGTCATCAGCGCCAGCGTCTACCCAGAAGCAGTCGCGCAGAATGAAAGGGAGCAGTTTATGTTGATGAAATCTCAGATCGCACCGACGGGCATCGCGTCGATCATAGGCCGACTACGAGCGATCAGGCAGTGGCTAAAGCAGCATGTCCTGCCGGCGATCGCCGCGCCGCTGGGACTGGTGCTGGCAATAACGTGGACGGCGTATTACGTCACGACCGGCCGCTTCGTCATCTCCACCGACGATGCCTATGTGCAAGCCGATTCGACCATCGTGGCCTCCCGAGTATCTGGTTATGTATCGGCTGTCCTGGTCCAGGATGATCAGCCCGTGCATGCCGGAGAGGTGATCGCGCGCATTGACGACCGTGACTTCCGAGCGGGCCTGGGTCAGGCGCAGGCCGACGTTCAGGCCGCGCAGGCGGAGATTGGCGATCTGCACGCGCAGCTTCTGCAACAGAGCACACTGATTGCGCGAGCGCGGGCAAGCGTGGCTGCGAGTCAGGCCGCACTGGATCTGGCGAGCCTCAACCGGGTGCGCTTTCGGCAAATGGCTAGCATCGGTTTCGGCTCACAGCAGCAGTCGCAGGAAGGGGATGCGCAGGCACGTGAGCGCGCCGCCGATCTCGCGCGAGACCAGGCAGCCCTCGCCACGGCACAACAGCAGGTGCACGTACTGCAGGCAAAGCTCGCGCAGGCCCAGGCACTCGAGGACCGCTCCCAGGCCATCGCGCAGCGGGCTGCGTTGGATCTGGGCTATACAACCATCATCGCACCGATCGATGGAGTAGTGGCCGCGCGCACCGTCCGCTTGGGCCAGTACGTCCAGGCGGGTACGCAGCTCACCGCACTGGTGCCGTTGCGCGAGGTGTACGTGACGGCCAATTTCAAGGAAACGCAACTGACCCGTGTGCGCGCCGGCCAACCGGTACGGTTGCGCGTCGATACCTTTCCCGGCGCCCGCTTGCGCGGATGCGTCGATAGCCTCGCGCCGGCGAGCGGACTCGAATTCAGCCTGCTGCCGCCGGACAATGCCACTGGGAACTTCACCAAAATCGTGCAGCGCATTCCAGTCAAGATCGATCTGGCTTCCCGGCAGACACTGATCGGCAGCCTGCGCCCTGGAATGTCGGTTGAAGCCTCGATCGACACCAAGTCGGGGGGAAGCTCGGAACCGACTGCGGACTGCGCGGCGCCGACGAACTCGTCGCTGGCGCGCATTTCGTCGCCTCGATCTAATTGAGGCGCGGAACACCCTATGTCCAACGTCACGGCTACTCTGCCGCCCGCCGACACCCGCAAGCCGGAAGCCTTGGTTCAAGCCGCGGCGCAGTCTGGTGAAGAGGTGTCCTTCACGACTTGGGTTGCCGTAATCGGTTCAACGATCGGTGCCTTTCTAGCCATCCTCAATATTCAGGTGGTCGGTGCCTCATTGGCGGACATCCAGGGCGGCATCGGCGCCGGCCTCGATGATGGTGGATGGATCACGACGTCCTATCTGGTTGCCGAAATCATCGTGATACCCCTGAGCGGCTGGTTCGCGAGAGTGTTCTCTTTGCGCACCTATTTGCTGGCCAGCACCATTCTGTTTCTCGGGCTCACCGTGGCGTGTGCTTCTGCGCAGACGCTCGGCCAGATGATCGTGATCCGAGCCGCCCAGGGATTTGCCGGAGGCGCCCTGATACCGCTGGCCTTTACCATTATCATGACCAAGCTGCCGCGCTCCAAGTACCCCGTGGGTCTTGCCATTTATTCCATTGCGGTAGTCTTCGCGCCTTCTATCGGACCGGCGCTTGGCGGCTATTTCAGCGACACCTTCGGCTGGCAGTCGATTTTCTTCTTGAGCTTGCCTCCTGGTCTCGTGATGGTAGCGATGCTCTGGAACTCCCTCGAATCCGCACCCCGTCAGATGCAGCTGTTGCGTCACGGTGACTGGCTGGGGATGGTTACCATGGCGGTGGGCCTCGGCTGCCTGGAAACCGTGCTTGAGGAGGGCAATAAGGATGACTGGTTCGGTTCACCGTTCATCATGCGCCTCGCCGTAATCGCGGTTTTGAGTCTCGGCGCCTTTATCTACATCGAGCTCAAGCGCACCGAGCCGTTGCTGAATCTGCGGCTGCTGGCCCGCCGTAACTTTGGCTTCGGCACCTGCGCGAACTTCATTTTCGGATTCTCAATGTTCGGTTGGATTTACCTCATCCCGCAGTACCTGTCGCGCATGCAAGGTTACAGTTCCCAGCAGATCGGCGGCGTGATGATCTGGCTTGGGCTGCCGCAAATTCTGCTCATTCCGTTTCTGCCAAAAATCATGCAACGCGTCGACAGTCGTCGGCTGGTCATCGTTGGCTACACTTTATTTATCGCGGGCAGTCTGCTCGCGATGCATTTGTCGGATGATTTCTCCGGCCCGCAATTCCTGGGCTCAAGCCTGGTCCGCGCCCTGGCGCAGATGATGACGATGGCGCCGCTCTCGGCTATCGCGATTGCAGGAATCGAGCATGAGCAGGCGGGCTCCGCCTCGGCGCTGTTCAACGCGATGCGCAACTTGGGAGGCGCGGTCGG
>CAJCHO010000017.1 GCA_903970145.1 Mycobacteriaceae bacterium
TTGCCTCCACCGCCGCAAGCAGCGACGCCTGGTCATTGATGGCGCCGCCATCGAGTTCGCGATCGATACGGCGCGTGAGGCCAGAGAGGACCTTGCCGGGTCCGCATTCGAATACGCGCGTCGCCCCCTGATCACGGATCTTTTCGATGACTTCAACCCATCTGACAGGATGATAGGCCTGCCGCACCAGGGCATCGCGGATCATCGCCGGGTCCGACGGCGAGGCGGTATCGACATTGTTCACCACCGGAATCACGGGCTCGTTTAGGACCATGTCAGAAAGCGCCCTGGCCAAGACGTCGGCCGCAGGTTTCATGAGCGTGCTGTGAAACGGCGCGGACACGGGCAAGACGATAGCGCGCTTGGCACCCAATGCCTTGGCGGCTTCGCACGCGCGCGTTACTGCTGGCGCGTGCCCTGCGATCACGATTTGCGCCGGATCGTTGAAATTGACGGCTTCGACGACATCGCCATTGGCACTTTCCTCGCAGGCGCGCGCGACCCGCGCGGCATCAAGGCCAAGGATCGCGGCCATCGCGCCGGTGCCCACCGGCACTGCCCGTTGCATCGCGTCAGCCCGCAGGCGAACGAGCCTGACCGCAGCGCCAAATTCGATCACGCCGGCCACGACCAGCGCCGCGTATTCGCCAAGACTGTGTCCGGCGACAAATGCCGGCGCTCGCCCACCGGCGGCGCGAAATGCGCGATACACGGCCACGCCCGCAGCGAGCATGACCGGCTGGGTATTGGTCGTAAGCCCGAGCTTTTCGGCGGGACCTTCCCTGATCAGCGTCGTCAAGTCCTCGCCGAGCGCCTCGGACGCTTCCTTGAACGTGTCCATCACGACCGGGAAATCCGGAAAATCGGCGAGCATGCCAACGCTTTGCGATCCCTGACCGGGAAACACGAGCGCAAATCTCATAGCGACGTCCCTGGCGCTTCAAATCGCCATGTTGGTTTGACTACATTCTGACGAGCAGCGCACCCCAGGTAAATCCGCCTCCGACGCCTTCCATCATGACCACCTGGCCAGGCACGATGCGGCCGTCGCGCACGGCCTCGTCAAGGGCCAGGGGAATCGAAGCTGCTGAGGTGTTGCCGTGGCGATCGACCGTGACCACCATCTTCGCAAGCGGCAAGCCAAGCTTCTTGCAGGTGCCTTGCATGATGCGGATGTTGGCCTGGTGCGGGATGAGCCAGTCGATATCGCCCGACGTCATCTGCGCCGCGGCCAGCGCCTCGCGTGCGACGCGGTCGAGCACGTTGACTGCGAGCTTGAATACCGCCGGGCCGTCCATGTGCAAGAACGCGCTGCCGCTGATCACGCCCGAATGCACGTTGCCTGGCACGCACAGGATGCCGACGTGGCGCCCGTCGGCATGAAGCCTTGTCGCCAGGACGCCCTCGGCACTGCTCTCGCCAAGCACAACCGCGCCAGCGCCATCGCCAAACAGCACGCAGGTCGTGCGATCCTTGAAATCGAGGATGCGCGAGAAGACCTCGGTGCCGATGACAAGAACGCGTCGCGCCTGGCCAAGCTTGATGGCATTGTCAGCCAGCGTGAAGGCGTAGGCAAAGCCGCTGCATACCGCCTGCACGTCAAAGGCCGCACACTGGTTGTCGATGCCAAGCTTGTGCTGAATGATGCACGCCGTGCTTGGAAAGACCATGTCAGGCGTCGAGGTAGCAACGACGATCAGATCGATGTCGTTGGCTGCGACGTGCGCTGCCTCGAGCGCGCGCCTTGCCGCCTCGACGGCGAGATCGCTCGCCTGCACGCTGGCATCGGCGTAGTGACGTGCCGCGATGCCACTGCGAGAGAATATCCATTCATCGCTGGTTTCGATGCCGTCCTTGGCCAGCAATTCGGTCAGCTCAGCGTTGCTGACAACGCGCGGCGGCAGATAACTGCCCGTGCCCAGGATACGGCTGTGAACAGTCATGCGTTGGCAGCGCCGGTCGCAATCACGGCTCCGGGCGCCATTGCCGCGACCGAAGCGGCAATGCGCTCGAGCACGCCGTGCCTGGCCGCGTCATGGGCGTGCTGCAAGGCATAGCGAAACGAATACGCATCGGCCGAGCCGTGACTTTTCAGCACCAGGCCGCGCAGGCCCAAAAGGGTCGCACCGTTGTAGCGGCGATGATCGACGCGGCGCTGAAAATTTTTAAGCACCGGCCGGGCAGCCAGCGCTGCAAGCTTGGTAAGCGCATTGCGCGTGAATTCCTCGCGCATGAAACTCACCAGCATTTCGGCCACGCCTTCGGAAGACTTGAGAACGATATTGCCAACGAAACCGTCGCACACGGCAACATCGACGGTGCCGCGATAGATGTCGTTGCCCTCGACGTTGCCGTAAAAATTGAGCGCTGACGTTCGAAGACGTTCGGCTGCGAGCTTGACAACCTCGTTGCCCTTGATCAGTTCTTCGCCAACGTTGAGCAGTCCGACGCTTGGATTCTCGCGGCCGTTGACAGCGCCTGCAAGCGCCGCGCCCATCAGCGCGAACTGGATGAGATGCTCGGCGTTGCACTCGACGTTGGCGCCAAGATCGAGCACCGTCGTGACGCCACCCTTGCGGTTGGGAATTCCCATGGCAATCGCCGGACGGTCGATGCCATCGAGCGTTTTCAGGATATAGCGCGACACGCCCATCAGCGCGCCGGTATTGCCGGCGCTCACGCAGGCATGTGCGCGCCCTTCCTTGACCAGGTTGATGGCAACGCGCATCGACGAATCCTTCTTGCGCCGCAAGGCGACCTCGATCGGGTCGTCCATCGCCACGATTTCGGAAGCGTGCACCACTTCGCAGGCTGCGCGCTGCTCTTTCGGCCATTTGCCAAGGCGCGCTTCGATTTGCGCCTTGTCGCCCACGAGAAGCAGCAATGCACCGGTTTCTAACTGCAGGAATTCGCGGGCGGCAGGCAGGGTCACGGGCAAGCCATGATCGCCCCCCATGCAATCCACTGCGATTTGAACTGACATGCGCTTCGCGTATTCGCCTATGTGCGGCTCAAAGGAGCGTCCGCGCGAATCGCACCGGATAACTGTGGGCATATCGCAGACTTGCCGCAACCCCGACAGATTGTCGTCACCTGACGCCGATTACTCGTCGGTCTTGGTCTTGACGACTTTTTTCCCGCGGTAAAAGCCGTTCGGACTGACGTGGTGACGCAAATGCGTCTCGCCTGTCGTCGGTTCGGTGGCCAGCGGCGGAGCGCTCAAAAAGTCATGCGCTCGGTGCATGCCGCGCTTTGACGGGGACTTCTTGTTTTGTTGGACTGCCATGACAACTCCTTGAATTAGCCCGCTATTTTAGCACGGTCGGGCTTTTACAGCCATGCTCCTGCGCGCCCGCAACGAAGCCTTGGCCAGCGCTCAAAATCCGCTAATGGTCGCGTTTGAAGTCCTTCAAGACAGCAAAAGGCGACGCTGCGGTGTCCTTTTCGATGCGTAGCGGCTCGGGACAGACATCGTGTTTGGGCGTGGCCGGAATCGCAAGCAGCACTTCGTCTTCGATCAGGGCATCAACGTCGAAGCAGTCACTGCCAACCACCGCGTCAAATTCATCGACATCCACCGGCAGCAAATCCGCCTCGGCCTCGCTTGGCGCAAGCCACACGGTCGATGCAAGCGCAAGCGGCCATTCCATCGGCTTCAGGCAGCGCTGGCAGCGCAATTGCACTCGCCCCTGGACGTCGAGCTTTAGAAACGGCCGGCTTTGCGATCCGATCAAACCCGACAAGCTCCATGCCAGCGCGCCGTCGCGCGCGAGCACGTCAACGCGCGGCAGTGCGCTAAGCGCAATCTCTCCCGATGCCGACTCGGCATTGCGGGCAAAGGCGAAAGCGTCGATGATCATGGCCACTTTAGAATCGGTGCGTAAGGCGCGCGCATGATATCCCAACTTTCCCCAATCAACCCAGTCAAACCCGAGCCGCGTCGCCTGATTCTGGCATCGACGTCGGTGTATCGCCGCGAACTGCTCATGCGGCTCAAGCTGCCGTTTGCTTGCGTCGCGCCAGGCGTTGAGGAAACGCCTGGCGCGGACGAGTCGCCCTTGGCCGTCGCAACGCGGCTTGCTCGCGAGAAAGCGGCTGCCGTGGCCAGGCAATACGATGCGCTCGTGATCGGTGCCGACCAGGTCCTTGAGTGCGATGGCAAGGCGCTGGGAAAGCCAGGCGATCGTGACGGCGCGAGGCGCCAGCTGCTAAGCTTAAGCGGACGATCGGTGCGCTTTCACAGCGCCGTTTGCGTCCTCGATGCGCGCAGCAACCAACCTGCCGAAGGTGTCACCGCCATCGATGTGCGCTTTCGGGCGCTCACGCTTCAGACGATCGAGCGCTATCTCGATCTCGAGCCGGCCTTCGATTGCGTCGGCAGCGCCAAGGCCGAGGGCCTTGGCATTGCCCTTCTCGCCTCGGTAACAAGCACCGATCCGACCGCGCTGATCGGCCTTCCCCTGATCCTTCTGGTCGACCTTCTGAGGGCGCACGATTATCCGATTTTCGACACGCCTGTCCTGCCATGAGCGCCCCGGGCATCCTGTATCTTGTGCCGACGTCGCTTGGCGGCCCAGACCTCGATCACGTCTTGCCCGATGCCGTCTTCAAGGTGATGGCCGGCATTGGCTATGTCATCGCCGAAAATCCGAAAACGGCGCGGGCCTTTCTCAAAGGCGTAAATACCCATGCCCCGCTCTACCTGGCGCTGCAGGGCATCGATATCGTGCGCCTTGACGTATCGACCGACAGCAAAGACCTGCCCGCACTTCTTGCGCCGCTCTTGGCCGGGCGCAACGCCGCGCTCGTCTCCGAAGCGGGCTGCCCTGCGATCGCCGACCCGGGTGCGCAACTGGTGCGCCTCGCGCATCAGCAGGGCATCCGGGTCAAACCGCTGGTTGGTCCGTCATCGATCCTGCTGGCGCTAATGGCAAGCGGCCTTGACGGCCAGCGCTTCGCGTTTAACGGCTATCTGCCGACTGAAGCCAACGCCAGGGCAAAGGCGCTGGAAAATTTCGAGAAGCACTCGCGCCTTGGCCAATGCACGCAGATCTTCATCGAGACGCCTTACCGCAATGAGGCTCTGTTTGACGGTTGCGTAAAGACGCTGCGCGCAGACACGCTCTTGTGCATTGCGACTGACATCACGCTTGAGAGTGAACGGATTGCGACCATGAGCATCTCGGCCTGGAACAAGGCGCGGCCCGCGGATCTGAAGAACCGGCCGAGCATCTTCCTCTTTCTCGCCCGCTCCTAGCGCAGCGTCAGGCCTGGCGCGAGCACATGGCCCACGCCGCCCAGGATGGACGAGCCAAGGCGCCTTGCAAATCGCTCCGACAGACTTTCCTTCTCGGTATAGTCGACGACGTTGTCGGCCTTGATGACATCACGCGCGACGCTGTCGACCGTCCCGTAGCCATCAGCAAGCCCGAGGTCGATGCTTTGCGTGCCGGTCCAAAACAGCCCCGAGAAGATGTCGGGGGTTTCCTTCAAGCGCTTGCCGCGACCGTCGCGCACGACCTTGATGAACTGGCCATGAATCTGGTCCAGCATGTCTTGCAAATGCGCTTTCTGCTCGTCGGTTTGAGGTGAAAACGGATCGCCTATGCCCTTGTTCTTGCCGGCCGTCATGAGGCGGCGCTCGACGCCAAGCTTATCCATGGTTCCGGTGAAGCCGAAGCCGTCCATGAGAACGCCGATCGAGCCGACAATGCTGGCCTTGTCGACATAGATCGCGTCTGCCGCCGCCGCCGCGTAATAGCCACCCGATGCGCACATCTCCTCGACCACGACATAAAGCGGCTTGGCGGGATATTTGGCACGCAGGCGGCGGATCTCGTCATAGATCATGCCGGCCTGCACGGGGCTGCCCCCTGGACTATTGATTCTCAGGATCACGCCCGCGGTGCCCGAGTCCTTGTAGGCGGAATCGAGCGCGGAATTGATCTTTTCGGCCGAGGCCTGGCCTTGCGAATCGATCACGCCTTCAAGATTGACGAGCGCCGTATGGCGCGTGCCGAGGTCGGCATCGGCGCCCTTGGGAGAAAATCCGAGTGCGGTGAAAATCGCAAGGAGGACGACAACGAGCGCTGAAATCTTGAAGAAGATGCCCCAGCGCCTTGCCGTGCGCTGTTCACGCAGTGCGGCATAGGCGAGATTTTCCAGCACGCGCCGCTCCCAGTTCGCGTCGCCTTGCGCAGCGCTCTCAGACGTTGCCGCGGCCTGGGAAATGAACGGGTCGCGGCGCGTTTCGTCGCCGGGAACCCCGGGGGGCAGGATCGGATCAGGCATTGATCAATGACTCAATGGTCAGGAGGGTTGGGCGCCGCGAGCACGTCATCGGGCAGCCAGTAGACCGAGCCCTGATGCTCTCGGATATCAATTTGCCGCAGCCGTGCTCCGCGACAGGGACCGCCTGTACACGTGCCGTTTTCCGGCAGGTAGATGGCGCCATGGGTTGCACACATCAAGTATAACCCTGAACTTTCAAAGAACTGCCCGGGAATCCAGTCAAGTTCGGTTGCAACGTGCGCGCATTGATTCAGGTAGGCGTAGAGCTGCCCCTCAAAGCGCACGACAAAGCCCGTCAGTTGCGCGTCCTGGCGTCCATAGCGCTCGCGCACCGGAAAGCGCATGCCGGCACCGCGCTCCACAATGTCGCTGGCAGCGCCGATCAAGACCCAGCCGGGGAGGCCTTCAGCCATGCTCGCCAAGCCAGCGGCGCAGCGCCACGCTCGAATCAAGCACGGCGAGCGGTTCGAGCGCCAGCAGTGCGTCATGCGGATGCGCGCCGTAGCTCACGCCAAGCGGGTGTACGCGGGCATCGATGGCCATTTGCAGGTCATGCGTCGTATCACCCACCATGATGCAGCTTGCCGGGTCGGCGCCGAAATGCTCAACCAGCTCGAGCACCATTTGCGGATGCGGCTTGGAGCGGGTCTCGTCTGCGGTGCGCGTGGCGTCGAACAGGCCACCCAGCTGGGTGGTCTTCAGTACGCGATCAAGCCCCGCCCGCGTCTTGCCGGTGGCCACGGCAAGGCTGTGGCCGCGGGACTTGAGCTCGCCAAGCATCTCGGGAATGCCTTCGAACACTTCGATCGCCGCGTCAAAGCGAAGAAAATGCGCCCGGTAGCGCTCGACCAGGACCGGATAGTCTTCTTTCGACAGGCTCGGCAGCGCGTGATGCAAGGCGTCCTCAAGCGAAAGCCCGATGACGTGGCTGGCCAGCGCGTCACTTGGCACGGGAAGGCCGAGATCGGCAGCGGCGAGCTGGATGCTGCGGGTGATTGACCCGGTCGAATCCATCAACGTGCCGTCCCAGTCGAAAATCAGGAGCTCAAAGCGTCGCTTGCCCATGGTTTTTCAGGAAAGCGTCGAAAGAAAACGTTGCAACTCATCTGGCAAGGGCGCGTGAAACGAAACCCTCTCCCCTGATACGGGGTGGTCAAGCGAGAGCGCAGCCGCGTGCAGAAACATGCGCGCGAGGGCCAGGGGCTTTGCCCGTCTGGCCAGTTCGCGGTTGATGGCGAAGTCGCCGTATTTGTCATCGCCTGCGATCGGGTGGCCCAGATGGGCCAGGTGAACGCGGATCTGATGCGTGCGGCCGGTTTTCAGCTGCGCTTCGAGAAGCGAGAAATCCTGAAAAGCCGTAACCAGCGAGAAATTGGTGTGGGCCGCCATCCCCTCGGGGTCGGGGCGCACGCGCCTTTCGCCATCGGCAAGCAGGAAGCGTTGCAGCGGCGCGCGCACGCTGCGGCGCCTGGCACCAAACTGGCCCAGCGCAAGTGCCAGGTAGCGCTTGTCCATTCTGGTGCCGCGCATCTGGTCGTGCAGTGCGACAAGGCTTGCGCGCTTCTTGGCGATGACAAGAATGCCCGAGGTCTCGCGGTCCAGCCGATGCGCGAGTTCAAGAAACCGGGCTGACGGTCGCGCCGCCCGCAGCTGCTCGATCACGCCAAATGAAACGCCGCTGCCGCCGTGCACCGCAACCCCGGCCGGCTTGTCGATGACAAGCAAAACGTCGTCCTCGAAAACCACCGGAAACTCGGCCCCGGGCGCAAGCGCCAAGCGCGGCGCGCCAAGCCGCAGTGGCGGCAAGCGCAGATCATCGCCGACGACGAGGCGGTAATCGACGTCGACGCGACGCCGGTTGACGCGCACTTCTCCGGCCCGGATGACGCGGTAGATGTGGCTTTTGGGCACGCCCTTGGCCACGCGCAAAATGAAGTTGTCGACGCGCTGGCCCGCCCCGTGCTCATCGATGATGAAGTGCCGGACCTCGGGCGGTGCCGCCCCGAAATCCGGTTTTTCCCCTAAGTCCTTCATCATGAAATATAATTTGTGTAAGCGGGCAAGGACCGCGCAGCAATGGACAAGGGGCGCAGGGCAGTTGCGATGCGCTAATCCACTGCCAGGCGCCTCCCCCGCCGGACGGCTTTTGCGTGGAGCCCCTGATTTTACACGCCGGTCCTGCTGTCCACCGTAACGGACACACACGCGAATGACGGATGATCGGCAAGCGCGCCGCGAGGACGCGGCCTCGGCACGATCGTCAGTCACCAGGATGAGTTTGGCAGCAATCGAATCTTGGAGCGGTGGCCCTGCCGCCGCTCCGGTGTTCCTTGACCGAAAATCTCGTGCATTCACATGGCGAACTTTAATATGGATGGCCGTTGCCGCCCTCTAGACGCAGCAGAGACTGCGCCTTGGAGTTGGCCGTGCCATCGCTTTGCCATGGCATTCGGCTAGGATCACCTGCGCCCACGCAGTGCCGCATCGCGGCACTCGCCTAGCGGCAATTTCGGCCAGACTCTTTTCCTTTCGCGTTTCGTCAACGATTGGGCGCGGTGCCTGAGAAGGCCCGCGCAGGAGTCATCATGAAACGCATGCTATTTAATGCGACGCACTCGGAAGAGCTGCGCGTCGCCATCGTCGACGGCCAAAAACTGATCGACATCGACATTGAAGCCGCCGGTCGCGAACAACGCAAATCGAACATCTACAAAGGGGTCATTACCCGGGTCGAGCCGAGCCTTGAAGCCTGCTTTGTAAGCTACGGCGAGGAACGTCACGGCTTTTTGCCCTTCAAGGAAATCTCGCGCCAGTATTTTCGCAGCGGTGTCGACGTGCGCACCGCGCGCGTGCAGGACGCGGTCAAGGAAGGCCAGGAACTGTTCGTGCAGGTCGAGAAGGAAGAGCGCGGCAACAAAGGGGCCGCGCTGACCACCTTCATCTCGCTGGCCGGGCGCTACCTGGTACTGATGCCCAACAATCCACGCGGCGGCGGCGTGTCGCGCCGCGTTGAAGGCGAGGATCGCCAGGAACTCCGCGAGGCGATGGATCAGCTCGAGTTGCCCCAGGGCATGAGCATCATTGCGCGCACCGCCGGAATCGGCCGCAGCGCGCCCGAGCTCCAGTGGGACCTGAACTATCTCATGCAGTTGTGGACCGCCATTGAAGGTGCGGGGAAATTGGGCAGCGGGGCATTTCTGATCTATCAGGAATCAAGCCTCGTGATTCGCGCGATTCGCGACTACTTCCATCCCGACATCGGCGAAATCCTGATCGACACCGACGACATCGACGAGCAGGCACGTCAGTTCATGACCCATGTGATGCCCGACATGGTGGCACGCGTGAAGCGCTATCGCGACGACGTGCCGCTGTTTTCACGGTTTCAGATCGAGCATCAGATCGAGACCGCCCACTCGCGCACGGTGCCCCTGCCTTCGGGTGGCGCCATCGTCATCGACCACACCGAAGCGCTCGTCTCTGTTGACGTCAATTCGGCGCGCGCGACGCGCGGTGGCGACATCGAGGAAACCGCGCTGCGCACCAATCTCGAAGCCGCCGATGAAGTGGCTCGCCAGATGCGCCTGCGCGACCTGGGTGGCCTGATCGTGATCGACTTCATCGATATGGAGTCGACCAAGAACCAGCGCGAGGTCGAACAGCGCCTGCGCGAAGCCCTCTACTACGACCGTGCCCGCGTGCAGATGGGCAAGATTTCGCGCTTTGGGCTGATGGAATTGTCGCGCCAGCGACTGCGGCCATCGCTCTCCGAGGGCAGCCACGTGGTCTGTCCGCGCTGCAATGGCACCGGCCACATCCGCGACATCGAATCTTCCGCCCTCCATGTGCTGCGCATCATCCAGGAGGAGGCGATGAAGGAGAACACCGCCGCCGTGCACGCTCAGGTGCCCGTAGAGGTCGCCACCTTCCTGTTGAACGAGAAACGGACCGATATCGCCAAGATCGAGACGCGCCTCAAGGTCAACATCATTCTCATCCCGAATAAGCACATCGAGACGCCGCACTACACCCTCGAGCGCCTCAAGCACGACGACGCACGCCTTGAAGAGACCGCTTCGAGCTACGCGATGGTCGACGAGCCCGACGAGCAGAGCTACGGGCGCAAGCGCGAGGAAGCCGCAATCAAGCCGCGCCAGGAGGCCCTGATCAAGGGCATCACACCGGATCAACCGGCACCGGTAGTCGAGCGCGCGCCGCTTGAACCCGCGCCCGTTAGCGCCGCACCACAAGCCACTCCGAGTGCGCTTGAGCGGCGCAGCATCATTGATCGTATCGTCGGCTGGTTTTCCAAGCCCAACGACGCCGTCCAGACGCAAGCCAGCGCGGCACCGGTTCCGGCGATCACGCAAAGCCCGAGTGAGCGTCCGCCGCGGGAAGGCAGTCGCTCCCGCCAGGGCAATCGCGGCGGTCGCGCACGGGGCCAATCTGCTGAGGGTGGCAACCGCGGTGAGAAAGGCGAACGCGCAGAAGGCTCCGGTCGCGGTGAGCGCGCTGAACGCGGCGCGCGACCCGAACGGGCTGAACGTGGCGAACGCGGTGGTGAGCGCACGGAACGGGGACAGCGGGGCGAACGCGGTGGCGCACGAGCGGATCGCGCTTCGGTCGACGGTGCAAATGGTGGCCGTGCCGCACGCAACTCCGAGAATGTGGAGCCGCGCAACGCTGGCGAGAGCGGTAGAAGTCCGCGTGGCGAAGGTCGTCGCGAGCGTCCCGAATCCGGTGCCAGGGAGGCTGTCGCTACGCAGCCCGAATTGATCACAGCCGAGCTCCGTGAAGCCGCACCGCTTGGGTCGGGAGAAGCCGGCGCCGGCGCGCCGGGAGGAAGCGATCCGGCCAATCCGAACGGCTCGTCGCGTCGTCGTCGACGGGGCGGGCGCAACCGCACTCGTCGCGATCGTGATGACTCCGGTGCAATCAACCCCACGACCAACCAGGACGAGGAAGCCGCCGGTGCTGGAGATGATTTCCCGGATACCGTGCCCGGTCTCTTGCCGCTGCCTCCCCTGCCCCTTGGACCTGGCGTCGGGGCAGCATCCAGTGAATCCGCGCATGCGACTGCGCATGCGCCAGAGATTCGCCAGTCCTCGCCTGAGGAAGCACCAGAGCCGGTTACTCAAGAAGCCCTCTTAGAAGCTCGTGGCGAGCCAAGCGCGCCAGCGCTGAACGCGGCTCACGATGAAGCGCCGGCCGTGATTCCAGTCAGCACCCCAGCCCCCGTGCTTAGACAAGAGGACCTGGCGAGTGAGGACGCCGGCCGACGTGTCGAGCACAGCGTCCGGGCAAATCCCGCCGTCTCAACGGCGAACGTCGACCTTGGCGCAATCCTGTCTGGTGCCGGCCTGCAACTCATCGAGACCCGTCCAGATCGGTTGCAGGAAGCCAATGAGCGCGCCAAGCTCGTCACGCCAGCAGCGCGCGTGCCACGTGAGCGCCGTGTCCTGCCGTCGGTGAGCGGCGAGCCGTTGGTGCAGGTGGAGACGCGGCGCCCCGCGGGGGTCTGATTTCCAGCCGCGTGATCCACCCGCAGGCCGTCCACGCCTGCGAGTGCGACGCGAGGATGAACATTGTCGCTGCCGAGAGCCGCTATGAGTCGACGCATCATCCCGCTGGTTAGGCATGGCGCGGCGCCGTCCACTGCGCCAGGCTCCAGCGCCAGCGGTCAGCCGCTCGGGCTCGTGCGCGACACGCTGCTGCGACCGATGCATGATTTGCGCATCTCGGTCACCGATCGCTGCAACTTTCGCTGCACCTATTGCATGCCGCGCGCGGTTTTCGACAAGGACTATTCCTACGTCCCGCACGGCGACCTGCTCTCGTTCGAGGAAATTGCGCAGCTGGCGCGCCTGTTCGTGGCCCATGGTGTGGCGAAGATTCGGCTCACTGGCGGCGAGCCGCTCCTACGTCGCGACATTCACGAATTGGTTGGAATGCTGGCTCAGTTGCGTGCCGCGGATGGCACGCCGCTGGATCTCACCCTCACAACCAACGGGTCACTGCTTGAGCGTATGGCCTCCCCACTCGCGGCAGCGGGCTTAAAGCGCGTCACCGTTAGCCTGGACGCCCTCGATGAAACAATCTTTCAGGGCATGAATGATGCCGAGTTCAGGGTCGAATCGGTGTTGCGCGGAATCGACGCGGCACTCGATGCGGGCCTTGGGCCAATCAAGATCAATATGGTCGTGCAACGCGGGATCAATGAGAATCAGATCCTGCCCATGGCACGATATTTCCGCGGCAGCGGCCAGATCGTACGCTTTATCGAATACATGGATGTCGGCACCTCGAACGGCTGGCGCATGGAGCAGGTGCTGCCGAGCGCAGAGGTGGTGTCGATGATAGACCGCGAGATGCCGATCGAGCCGGTCGACCACAACTATCCTGGCGAAGTTGCCCAGAGGTGGCGCTATCGGGATGGTGGCGGCGAGATCGGCGTGATATCCAGCGTGACGCGTGCGTTTTGTCAGTCCTGCACGCGCGCGCGGCTCTCACCGGATGGTCAGCTCTACACCTGTCTGTTTGCAAGCCAAGGTACCCAACTGCGCGAACTGCTGCGTGGCGGTGCGAGCGAGCTCGAGATCAGTGGCGCGATTGCGAGCATCTGGCGGCAGCGCTCCGATCGCTATTCGGAGCTGCGCGGTGCGGCCACCGCATCCCGTGACAAGGTGGAAATGTCCTACATCGGCGGCTGAGCGCTTCGCTCAGCTAGGACGACGGCGGCGTTCCGGCTCCGACTGCGGCACGGCGTACTGCTCGCGATGGACGGCAGGTGGATGTTCGCGCCGATAGTTTCTTTCGGCCTCCATGCGCTGGGCTGCGGCCCGCGCCGGCTCGCCTCGCTGCGACTCGCTGTGAGACGGCAGGCTGCGCGGCGCAAGCGCACCACGCGCGGGTTCGATCGGGCGTCGCGCCGGTACTTCAGGGGCGCGCAGCGAACCACTGGGCCGACCGAGTTGACGCAACTCGCTAGCGTGTTCCTGCAGGCGCGCGGCACGACGTGCCTGATAACTGGCCATCACTGCGGCATGCTTGCCGATAAAGAGGTCGTCATGGCGATGTTCGGCCCGGAAAAATCCCGGCACATGATCGAGCGCGCGCGGCCTGGAACCGGGCGCATGACCGAGGAATCCCGCGTGATCCGGCGTCACATCGACCGAACCATCCTTGGTTGCAAGGGTCGTTCCGCCCTCATGCACGGTATCGTAGGTTCCAGCTTCGTTGCCGTCTGCACTCTCGGGATAGTAGGCAGTTTCATGGTCCGTGCCGCGCACTCCGATGGTCGCATCCGGCGTATGGATGGCGTAGTTGCGCGGAAAAGCTTTGCCGATCCACCCTGTAATCGAGCGCATGCTGCCACGCAGAAGCCCGATTACGCTGGTGTCCTTGCCATCGCCATTGGCGCGGTAGCGCGTGATGTTGAGGGCGGTATTGGGTCGCAGTGCGATATAGCCGCCGTCGGCCATGTTGATGTGCAACTCCGCGTCAGCGCTGGTGACAAGCGAATCCCCCTCGTAGACTTTGTCGCCAACAAGCGGTTCGTGCGAGCTGTTGTCCGGTCCGTAGACCCGCGAGTGCCCATCTACCACATCAATGGTGCCCGCCACAGTACGCGAGCTTGGCGCTGCGACAGGCGCACTCGCCGTACCGGTCGCACCGCTGGTACCGCTAGCTGGTGAGACTGCGGAAGGACCGGCGGCAGGTGTCGCGGCCGGATTCGCAGCGCCACCGGTGTTGTAGAGCGGCGCGCGCGGGCTTGAAGTGCTCGCTGGCGGTGAAGCCACACTGGACGCCGCCGGCTGGGCGCTCGGAGTCGACTGGGCGAGTGCCTGACCGTCCCAATGCGTCTGCATACCCAAGGCCAGCGCGAAACTACTAAGCGCCAGACGCCAAGTCGCAGGTTTTTGGGTCACGTCCATGATGCAGTCTGTTCCAGGAACTGGCCGCCAGAATTGGCAAGCACACGCCCTAATGTAACGACGAAACGCCGTAAAAGACTACTACATGCGTGCGACAGTTGTATCCGGATGTATCGACGGCGCCTGGGGGCGAACCCAGCCAATCCGCGTAACGCAGTGCGTATCGCGAGACTAGTAACTGCCGGGTGCGAAGTTTTCGAATTTGGTGTGCGCACCCACCCAGGTCAGCCGCAAGGTGTCGATCGGGCCATTACGCTGCTTCGCGATGATGATCTCGGCTATGCCCTTGTCGGGGCTGTCGGCGTTGTAGACCTCATCGCGATAGATAAACAGAATCACATCGGCGTCCTGCTCTATTGCGCCTGACTCGCGCAAATCGCTCATGACCGGTCGCTTGTTGGGTCGCTGCTCGAGCCCTCTATTGAGCTGCGACAGCGCGATCACCGGCACGTTGAGCTCCTTGGCAAGCGCCTTCAGCGAGCGCGAGATCTCCGAGATCTCAGTGGCGCGATTCTCGCCGGAAGTGCTCGCGGACATGAGTTGCAGGTAATCGATGATGATCAATCCGAGCTTGCCGCACTCGCGCGCGAGGCGTCGCGCGCGACCACGCAGCTCCACGCTGTTTAGCGCCGGGGTCTCGTCGATATAAAGGTTCGCATCCTGCATCTTCTGAATGGCGTGCGTGAGGCGGGGCCAATCCTCCTCGGTCAGCCGTCCGGTGCGCACGCGCGTCTGATCGATGCGACCAACCGATGCCAGAATGCGCATGGCGAGCTGGGTACCGCCCATTTCCATCGAGAAGACCGCTACCGGCAGCCCCTGCTCAATGGCCACGTATTCGCCAATGTTGAGGGCCAGAGAAGTCTTGCCCATTGAGGGGCGACCCGCAACGATGATCAGGTCACCCGGCTGCAGGCCTGCAGTGCGACTGTCCAGATCGCGATACCCGGTCGGCACGCCAGTGATATCGCTTGGATCATCGCGGTTGTAAAGCTCGTCAATTCGGTTCACGACCGTGCTGAGCAGGTCCTGAAGCGGCTGAAAGCCCTGCTGGCCGCGTGCACCCTCTTCGCCAATGGCGAACATCTTGGCTTCTGCTTCGTCGAGCAGTTTGCTGGTATCGCGGCCCTGCGGGTTATAGGCGCTCTCGGCGATCTCGTCGGTTACGCTTATCAAGCGACGCAGCACGCCCCGGTCGCGTACCAGTTCGGCGTAGCGACGGATGTTGGCTGCCGAGGGAACGCTTTGCGCCAGCGCATTCAGGTAGCCAAGCCCCCCGATCTCCTCGGCCTTGGAAACGCCCGAGAGCGAATCAAAGACGGTCAGGACATCGGCTGGCTGGCTGCGCTCGATCAGCCGATGGATGTGCTGGAAAATCAGCCGGTGGTCGTAGCGGTAGAGGTCTTCCTCGCGCACGACATCGGTAATCTTGTCCCAGGCAGTGTTATCGAGCAGCAAACCGCCCAGCAGCGACTGTTCGGCCTCGATCGAGTGGGGTGGTACGCGTAGGGCCTCTATCTGCGCATCGCGCGGGGTGGCGCGCTCGGAATTTCGCAGCGGCGTGGGTGTATTCATATCGATAGGACTATAGCCCAATCGCTAGCCACAGGCTGTGCAGAACCCTGTTGAAAAGTGCGGGATAAGCTGTGAAATCGCCGGGATAAAGCGCGCGCTCACTGGCGGGGTGCCGCTGGCGGTAATCCGCGCGCAAACGCAGCTCGACGCAGACCGCAGCACACCCCGGATCTACCGCAGAACGCGGCAGATCCGGTCTTGCGATTAACTCTCGCCCAGTACCGAAACGACGATGTCGACCACGACGTCGGTGTGCAGTGCAACCGATACGTGATGATCGCCAACGATCTTTAGCGGACCTTGCGGCAGGCGGATGTAGCTCTTCTCGACCGTGAACCCCTGCTTTAGTAGCGCTTCGGCGAGATCGAAGTTGGTTACTGAACCAAACAGGCGGCCATCCACTCCAGCTTTGGCTGCCATCTGCAGCGTCAGGCCAGCCAGCTTCTCACCTTGCGCCTGTGCCGCCGCCAGCCGTTCGGCCGCGACCTTCTCGAGCTCGACTCGACGTGCAGCAAATTCGGCGATGTTCGCTTCAGTAGCACGTCGTGCCTTGCGTTGCGGTATCAGGAAATTGCGCGCGTAGCCGTCCTTGACCTTGACCACGTCGCCCAGATTGCCCAGATTGACTACCTTTTCGAGCAGAATAACTTGCATATTCATTCTCCCTATCAACCGTGCAGATCGGTGTAGGGCAGCAAGGCCAGATAACGGGCCCGCTTGATCGCCGTATCGAGCTGGCGCTGATAGTGCGCTTTGGTTCCGGTCAGGCGCGCCGGCATGATCTTGCCGTTCTCCTGGATGAAATCCTTCAGGGTCTCGATGTCCTTGTAGTCAATCTGCTCGACCTTGGCCGCGGTGAAGCGGCAGAACTTCTTGCGCTTGAACAGCGGGTTCTGCTGCGGACGCTTGGTCTTGTCCTTGTTTCCGAATTTTCTTGGTGGTGGCATGGTCAATCCTCTAATTCTTGATCAAATCCAGTGATATGAAACACGATTCCCCTGCTGTTTCGACGCGTCTGCGCGAGGAAGCCGTGAAATCTATAGGCCTTGCCGAGTAATGCCGTGTCGAGTTGCCCTGCAAGTTTGCCGATCGCTACGGCCGCAATCTCGGCCTCCACCTGGCGCTCCTGCCCGGCCTCCATCTGGCTCGAGCGGTGCTGCAGCACGCAGGTACTTATCGGTATTCCCGCCGGGCTGTGTCGCAAGACGTCGCGCTCGATAATGCAAGCGCCGATATCAAGCCGGTTCACGGCCTACGCGTTCGCGGCCAACTAGGCGGTGGCAGGTGCCTCCGCGTTAGCGGCCTTGCGTGCCTCTTCCTTGGCGACTTCCTTCATCATCGGCGACGGCACTGTCTGAGCCTTCTTCTGCTTGACAGCCAGATGGCGCAGGACGGCGTCGTTGAACTTGAAGCCATGCTCAAGCTCGTCGAGTGTTTCCTGGTCGACTTCGATGTTCAGGCAGACGTAGTGGGCCTTGGCGATCTTCTGGATCTGATAGGCCAGTTGGCGGCGACCCCAATCCTCGACGCGATGGACCTTGCCGTTGCGGCCGGCGATGACGGTCTTGTAGCGCTCGATCATGGCGGGCACCTGCTCGCTCTGATCGGGATGGATGATCAATACGATCTCGTAATGACGCATGAATTCTCCTTGTGGTTAAAGCCACCCGCGATGCGTACACGGTGTGGCAAGGCATGTATAGCGAAGCCTTTGATTATACCCCACTATTTGAGATTTTGTCCACGCCCATCCCCTGCCGGCGAGCCAGTCCCGGGCTCCCCGATCAAGCCGCCGCCGGGCCGTGCTGCGGATTCAAGCGCTCGCTCTTGGAGTGCAGCTTGTTGAGCGCCGCCAGATAGGCTTTGGCGGAGGCGACGATGATGTCGGGATCGGCGCCAACGCCGTTGACGATGCGCCCACCCTTGGCTAGGCGCACCGTCACCTCCCCCTGGGACTGGGTACCGGTGGTAATGGCGTTGACCGAGTACAGAACCATTTCGGCGCCGCTGGCAACGGCGCGCTCGACGGCATTGAGGGTGGCATCGACCGGCCCGTTGCCTTCACCCTCGCTGGTGCGTTCCTTGCCCTGTTCGGCGAAAACAATGCGCGCGTGCGGGCGCTCGCCGGTCTCCGAACGTTGCGATAGCGAAACGAAGCGATAGAACTCATTGTCGTGCGAATGCTCCTCCTCGGAGACGATCGCAAGAATGTCTTCGTCGTAGATATCGGACTTGCGGTCGGCCAGTTCCTTGAACCGAACAAACGCTTCATTCACCTCGGTTTCCGAGTCTAGCTTGATGCCGAGTTCGTCGAGGCGCTGCTTGAAGGCATTACGCCCGGAGAGCTTTCCGAGAACTATCTTGTTGGCGTTCCAGCCGACGTCCTCGGCACGCATGATTTCATAGGTGTCGCGCGACTTCAGCACGCCGTCCTGGTGGATCCCCGAGGCGTGCGCAAAGGCGTTGGCTCCGACTACGGCCTTGTTCGGCTGGACCAGAAAGCCTGTTATCTGGGACACCAGCTTGGACGCCGGAACGATCTGGCTGGTATCAACGCCGATGTCCAGATCGTAATAGTCGCGCCGGGTGCGGCAGGCCATCACGATCTCCTCGAGTGAGGTGTTGCCGGCGCGCTCGCCCAGGCCGTTGATGGTGCATTCGACCTGTCGGGCTCCGCCGATCTTGACTGCGGCAAGTGAGTTGGCCACCGCCATTCCGAGGTCATTGTGGCAGTGGACCGACCAGACCGCCTTGTCTGAATTGGGGATGCGTTCGCGCAGGCTGCGCACCAGCTGCCCGAAAAGCTCCGGTACCCCGTAGCCAACGGTATCGGGGATGTTGATGGTGGTCGCGCCCTCGGCAATCACGGCCTCGAGCACGCGGGCCAGAAAATCGGGATCCGAGCGCGAACCATCCTCAGGCGAGAATTCGATGTTGTCCGTGAACTGGCGCGCAAAGCGCACGGCCTGGCGCGCCTGCTCGAACACCTGGTCGGGGCTCATGCGCAACTTCTTTTCCATGTGCAAGGCCGAGGTCGCGAGAAACATGTGCAGGCGTCCGCTGGCCGCGCCCTTGAGCGCCTCGGCGGCGCGAGAGATGTCCCGATCGTTGGCGCGCGCCAGGGCACACACCGTGCTGCCCTTGATCACTTGGGCGATAGCACTGACGGCCTCGAAGTCGCCGTTGGAAGCCGCCGGGAAACCGGCTTCGATCACGTCCACCTTGAGCCGCTCCAGTTGACGGGCAATGCGTAGCTTCTCGTCCCTGGTCATGGAGGCGCCGGGCGACTGTTCGCCATCACGCATGGTCGTATCGAAAATGATCAATTTGTCTGACATCTGGGTCTCCAGGGACGGAAAAATTCCCTGTCGGCGCCACGGCGTCGCAGGGCACTACTCAAATTGTGGGCGGGGGTTTTTAGCGCGCGGGGCGCAGTAGCAGCAGGCCGACCGCGCCGATGGCGGGCAGGCTGGCGACATGCAGAAACAGAGTGTGCTTGGCGTACGTCATGATCAACGCAATATAAATCGCTTTGCCGCGCTGCGCAAGCGCGCTAGGACGCAGGGCCGTCGGCGACGTGCGCCTTGCGGCCACGCAGCCGGCGTACGAGCCACAGGCCATGACCGGACAAGCCATAGAGCGCAAACAGGCCACAAAAAACGACCGGCGGGTTCGTCGCGCACATGG
>CAJCHO010000018.1 GCA_903970145.1 Mycobacteriaceae bacterium
AGCCGTTGACCAACGCACCGACAAGACGGCTGTCATACAGCACATCGCCGTCCATGAGCAGCACCTCGCCACCGCGCGTCATGGCCCCGGCGGCCAGCGCGAGAGTGAGCATACTTCCCTCGGTATAGCGGCCATTGAACGTGATTTCCGGACGAGGCTGCCAGGCGAGCCGATCCAGTTCTTGTTGCACCAGTTGGTCACCAAAGCCCAGTGCCAACACCACCTCGGCGACACCGCACTGTTTAAGCAGGAGAAGGTGACGCTCAAGCAGGCTCTTGCCCGCAAATTGCAGCAGCACCTTTGGCACATGCTCGGCCTTCGCCTGCTGCAGTCGTAGGCCCTGGCCCGCGGCAAGGATGATGGCGCGCATCAGGAGGAGGGGTGACGGACCACCGCGCGGAGTCGTGGTCGCAGGCCCAGTAATCGCCCAAGACGGATGCCAGTCATGCATCGGCCCTACGATCGTTGCGCCTCGCCGAAGGAGCGAAGGATGCAAAACAATCGACCAAGCGATCGATATCGGGCGCTGTGACCGCGCCCATGGTGGCAATCCGAAACAGTGTGTTCGACAATCCGCTTTGCCCTGCGTAGACCACAAAACCGCCGGACTTCGCCGCCGCATGCACCTGCGCATAGCCAATGCCATCGGGCAAGTGGTAGGCGCGTAACACGACCGAGCTGACCTGCACGGGTAACACCGTCTCGATCCCTAACGAGAACAAGCCGCGCCGCACCTGCTCTGCTAAGGCCAGATAGCGCGCTCGCCTGGCGACTCGCCCCCCTTCTTCCTCGTATTCGCGCAACGCTTCGCGCAGCCCGTAATACACATGTACCGCAGGCGTAAAGGGCGTATCACGCTGGTCCTGAAGCTTCGCCAGCCGGCGCAGATCCAAATAGTAGCTTCGGCACACAGCCGAGGCCAGCGCCCGTCGACGCGTCAGCACGAAAGCTGCACCGGGGACGCCATGCAGACATTTGTTTGCGCTCGCTGCCACTGCAGTCAGCGAAGGATCGTCGAAATCGATCGCCTCGGCACCAAAACTGCTCACCGCGTCGACCAGCACATGTACGCCACGCATTCGGCAAATCGAAGCGATGGCGCGCAATTCGTTCAGACGGCCCGTCGTCGTCTCGTGATGGACCACCGCAAGGTGGGTAAACGGCCGTCCTGGTTCGGCTGCATCCAAGCAGGCGGCAATCAGCGTCAGGTCCGGGGCGTCCAACCAGGATCCAACTACACGCGCACACCCGATGCCGTAGCGTATGCAGATTTCGGCGATACGCGCGCCGTAGACACCGTTTTCGACCACCAACACGCGACCGGTCGCAGGGACCAGTGCCGTTAGCATACCTTCGATGGCCGCAGTACCCGATGCCGTCATCAACACCGCCACCCACTCGCCCGGGTCTAAGTCATAAGCCGCCAACAGGCGGCTTCGCACCTCGTCTTGTAAGTCGAAAAACTCGCTCTCGCGATGACACAAGTCAGGCTGCAAGAGGCTGTTGCGCACACGCGCGCTCAGCGTCACCGGGCCGGGGTTGAGCAACAGCATCAGTGCGCTCGGCGTACGGCGTTCAGATGACGCACCAGCCTGGACTTCACTTCCAGCGGCGTTTGCAATGGTCGAGGAAGATCGCTTTGGGTTCCAGAACGAATCAGCATGCGCGCAAAGCGCGGTCCGCAGGCAGGCATCGATGCCAGCCAGCGGGGGACCGCGGTTAATTGGTCGGTTTCCAGTGCCGACGCATAACCGCAAGCGGTCGCAATCTGGGCGAAGTCGATCTGTGCGGCCACCGTCGCTTGGCCGCCGGTGGACTCATGCATGCCATTGTCGAGCAGCAAATGCCAAAGATTCGCCGGGCCGTAAGCACCGATCGTGGCCATGGCACCGAGCCGCATCAGGGCCGCTCCGTCACCATCGAGGGCAATCACTTGCAGATCGGGGCGCGCCAAAGACAGGCCCAACGCCAACGACCCGATGCATCCCATCGATCCCACCATATAGAAGTGATTGGACCGGTCTTCAAGGGCTGACAACTCCCGCCCACAAAAACCGGTCGAAGCCAAGAGCACCGTGGCCGTGAGCGGCGAGCAAGCAATCACTTCGGCGAGGACCTCGCCGCGTGACGGTCGCGCCGAGCCACCTCTAAGACACGATTCGACCCGCGAAGGGGTGAGCACCGGCCGCGCTCGGGACGCGCCACGCGCATCGACCCCCTCGGCAGCTACGCTGCCGTGCCGCATCAGAAACGCAAAGGGCCGCCCGGTCTGCTCCATGTGTGCAACCGCCCGGTCAAGGGCCGGCACCACGGCAGGCGAGGTGGTTGGGAAAAGCTCCCATGCAATGTCTAACGTGTCGAGCAATTCCATCGTCACCGCACCCATCAGGGCATGCTGCGGCTCGTCGGGCACGCCCGGTTGGCCACGCCAGGTGACGATCAACAATTGCGGCAGCCGAAAGGTCCAGGTCAAGGAACTCAACGGACTGACGGCATTGCCAAGTCCTGAATTCTGCATCATGGTCACGCCGCGCCGGGGTCCAGACGGCGGCTGGTCGAGCGTGATTCCCGCAATCGCGGCCACGGCGTCGCCCTCATTGGTCATCGACAGGTACTTCAGGGATGGATCCTGGGCGACATAGTCGATAAAAGGCGTCAGATAAGAGCAAGGCACGCCGGCGTACCAGACGAATCCGCGTGCCTTGGCCGGCTCGATAAACTCGCGCGCCTCGATCATGACCCCTCGGGCCTTTCCTCGTGCAGCGTGCTCTGCCGCTCGCCAGCGGGCAGTTGGGCGTGGGCAAAATCGACCGCGCGGTGCAAATCCTCCAGATCGTTGACGCCGCGCCAATGGCCATGCACGTAGACCACTTCGATGCGCTGCTGACGAACGATGAGGGCGTTGAGCAAATCCGGCAGATCCAGTCGATCGAAGTTCGCTGCGCCTTGCAGTTCAGCCAACACGGCTTTGAATGGCGCCAGCGCGCGCTGGCTCACCTTGAGTAAACCGATCCATCGTCCTTGCGGGGCGCCTGCCAGGGTCACCAGGCTGGCCGATCGGGCTGCGGTCTTCGCCGCATCGATGTGCTGCAACAGGACAGGCCGACCAAAAAGACCCCGGTCATCCTCGCGCGAGCAATAGGCAAAGTCGCGTACGGTCTGGTTCACGCTGCTCGCA
>CAJCHO010000019.1 GCA_903970145.1 Mycobacteriaceae bacterium
CTCGATGGTGAAAGTGCAGCGCGTGTGTCCGTCCTCGATCATCGAGGCGTAGAGCTGGTGGCGCCAGGAGAGCACCAGGCGGCGCGGTGGGTCGATCTCCAGCACGCTGCCGGTATCGGGCTTGCGACCGTCGGAAAACACCAGGGCCCAGGGGGCGCCGGCCTGCCAGGTGGTTTCATGGTGTGCATCGAACCAGTACTGCCGGGTGAATTCAGGCTCGGTCAGGGCCTGCCAGAGCTTCTCGGGCGTTGTGCGGATATAGCTTACGTAGACGAATTTCGATTTACTCACTTGTATCCCCTTCCAGTCGGGTCTTCAGTTCGGCAAGCGCGCGCAGCCGCCCGCGCTCGTATTTGGCGATCCAGCGCTGCGAGATCTCGTGGAGCGGCGCCGAGTTGAGGTAGTGGAGCTTTTCGCGTCCGCGACGCAGCGTCACCACCAGACCGGCTTCCTCGAGGATGTCCAGGTGCTTGGTTACCGCCTGGCGTGACATCGCGAGGTGCTCGCAAAGCCGCCCCAGCGTCTGCCCGTTGTCCTCATGCAAGCGATCGAGCAGGACGCGCCGTCCGTGGTCGGCGAGGGCCTTGAACACCTTGCCCATATCATCGGCCATGACGCATATTATGCAACCAAATGGTTGCATGTCAAGTAGGGGGTGACGAACTCGATCCGACAGGTGGGCCAGGGTAGCTACAGGAAGGCCTGAGCCCGGATTGAAATCTCCGAAATTGGCGGTGAGCCGGGCCGTGTGCGTCGCTTGCGCAGATTGACAGACATGCCGCGCGCGATTTGGTGAATCCTTACGTCATAGTAAGAACATAAGGGGAGGACATGGCAAACGCGACCGTGGGCAGCAGGGGACGGATTACGATCCCGATCAAAGTCCGTCATGCACTGCAATTAGACAGGGGCGACCGTGTTGAATTCGTGGCAGTCGCTCCCGGCAGATTTGAATTCACTGCCGCGACCCAGTCAGTTCGGGCGCTCAAGGGACTGTTCGGTAAGCCGAAGAGGCCAACGGCCGGCAACTACTGTTCCTGAATCGGCTTAGCCAAGATTGGACCGCAACTCCCAGAGGAGGCTTCGTCTAACTAAAGGGAGTGATCTGGCGCGTTGATTATGTTCAGTGCCCCGAAAGAATCCGTGTGAGGGGCGGAGTGGCTAGGGGGCAAGGACCGGTTCGGGTCGATCAGCGCGAATCGTCCGGACTCTTTTCGCAGCGTATGTCCTCAGAGCACGTCTGCTGGAGTTCAGCCCAGCCCTGCGGGCCGAGCCGTCGCATAGTGGCGATATTGGCTTCAAAAATCGTCGAGGCATTGGGGAATGCCGCTACAGCGCGCTCGACGCTGTCCTCGCGTAGCAGATGGAGCGTCGGGTAAGGGGAGCGATTGGTAGCGTTCTCGATCGCATCGGGCTCCGTGTCCGCAAACTGATAGCGCGGATGGAAACTGGCGATCTGGATGATCCCCTCGAGGTCAAGGTCTTCAAGCGCGGCCTCGGCTACATCGAGGAAGTCGTTGTAATCCGCGAAGTCATTGAGTACCTCGGGATGAATCAGGAGCGTCGTCTCGACGCCATCGACTGGCTGTGCCGCGAGCGCCTTGAGTTCGTCGACGAGCGTCTCGAGGAGCTGACGCGGATTGCGCGCCTCGCTCACCACGTAACGGATCAGACCCTTGACGTGGGGCGCCTTGGCGAATGGGCAGAGATTCAGGCCAATGACGGCGCGCTCGACCCAGGCGCGTGTTTCATCGATTGCTGCTTGACTCAAGATTCTCCTCCCCAGTTGGGCGACGCACTCCCTTGCCGCGCCCGCAGTATCGGTGGTCTCGCCCCTGCCTACAAATGCAGGCGCACGCGGATCCGCCGCGCGCCCGTTGCGCATGGCGCAATGCCATTTCACTGAACATGCTGCACTGCGGTTCCAATGACCCTGAAATCGTCCTTGTGCACTGCGAGATTGAAATCGTTTGACAATTCCATGGGCCGCCAATTAGTTTAGTAAATGTTAGTCGGGATAAACGTAATGCTAAACGCATGGCAAGACGTGCGTCCTGGAATAGGGAAGCTGCGGCCAGCCGTCATTGAGCCACGAGGCGTGTTCGACCGCGGAATTGTTCGACATAAAAGCGAAGACATTCGCGCCTAGGAGGAGACTTCCAATGAAACGACGTATCTGGTCCCTGATCGGGACTTTACTGCTGGGAGGCGTTACCGGCCTTGCCGGTATCCCGGCTCAGGCCAAGACACTTACCCTGTGTTGGGCGGCCTGGGACCCGGCTAACGCGCTGGTTGAACTGGGCAAGGACTTTACCGCTCAGACCGGCATCGAAATGAAGTATGAATTCGTGCCGTGGACGAGCTACGCCGACCACTTCCTGAACGAACTCAATACGCACAGCAAGTTGTGCGACCTGATCATTGGCGACAGCCAGTGGGTCGGCGGCGCGGCCGAGAATGGTCACTACGTGAAGTTGAACGACTTCTTCAAGGCCAACAACATCAGCATGGATGACTTCATGCCGGCCACCGTTCTGGGTTATTCCGAATGGCCCAAGAACACGCCCAATTACTGGGCGCTGCCGGCCATGGCCGACGCGGTGGGCTGGACCTATCGCAAGGACTGGTTCGCCCGTCCCGAGCTGCGTGCCGAGTTCAAGCAGAAATACGGCCGCGACCTGGCCCCGCCCAAGACCTACACGGAACTCAAGCAGATCGCCGAGTTCTTCCAGGGTCGCAAGATCGACGGCAAGACCGTGTATGGCGCCTACATCTTCACCGAGCGTGGCTCCGAGGGCATCACGATGGGTGTCACCAACGTGATGTACGACTACGGGTTCAAGTACGAGGATCCGGCGCATCCCTACCACATGGAAGGCTTCGTCAATTCCCCCGAAGCGGTCAAGGGACTTGAGGCCTACAAGGCGCTCTACAAGTGCTGCACCGCGCCGGGTATGACCAATGCCTACATGCAGGAAGGGCTGGACGCCTTCAAGTCAGGCCAGGTTGCCATGCAGATGAACTGGTTTGCCTTCTTCCCGGGTCTCTACAAGGACCCCAATGTGGGCGGCGACAAGATCGGCTTCTTCGTCAATCCTGCCGAGAAGTACCACGCCACCCAGCTGGGCGGACAGGGTCTGTCGGTGGTTTCCTATTCGGACCACAAGGATGACGCGCTGGCCTACGTGAAGTGGTTCGCGCAGCCGGCCGTGCAGAAGAAGTGGTGGGCGCTGGGTGGCTATTCGGCTGCCAAGTCGGTGGTTCAGGATCCAAGTTTCCCCAAGAGCGCGCCGTTTGCTCCGGACTTCCTTGAGTCCATGAACATCGTCGTCGACTTCTGGGCTGAACCGTCCTATGCGACCCTTCTGCTGGATATGCAAAAGCGCATCCATGACTACGTAGTGGCCGACAAGGGCACTGCCAAGGAAGCGCTGGATCTGCTGGTCAAGGACTGGACCAAGGTCTTCAAACAGGAAGGCAAGCTGTAAGCAAACCGACGGGTCGGCGCGCTGCGCCGGCCCGTCTGCTGGTCCCCTGCAACTTTTGTCTTCGGCGTCATTCCAATATGTCTAGTGTAGTCAGCGTGCCAAACAGCGCGCCGAGCCCTCGATTCGTCCAGCGCGGCCTGTCCGATCGGTCGATTACGTGGCTGTTCATTGCGCCCTCGATCCTGATCCTTCTGGCGATCAATATCTTCCCGCTGATCTGGACGGTACGCCTATCGTTCACCAATTTTCGCGCCAACATGCCCAAGGCGCCGGTGCGCTTTGTCGGTCTGGATAACTACATCGATATTCTGACCGATGAGGATGTCTGGACGGCCATGCAGGTCACCGCACGCTTTGTGGTCTGCTCGATCACGCTGCAGGTGATTCTCGGCTTTGGCCTTGCGCTGCTGATCAACCGCCGCTTTCGCGGGCACAGTTTCTGGACCACCCTGATTCTCTGGCCGATGATGCTCTGTCCGGCCGTCGTGGGAAACTTCTGGACCTTTATCGTGCAGCCGCAGACGGGGCTGTTCAACAACACCGTGCATCTCTTGACGGGCATCGACCCGGCTTCGTTCCAGATGATCGGCGATGTCTCCCTCGCACCATGGACGATTGTGATGGTCGATACCTGGATGTGGACGCCCTATGTCATGTTGATTTGTCTGGCGGGCCTGCGCTCGATTCCTGAATACATTTATGAGGCAGCGGCGATCGATCGGGCCTCGCACTGGCGCCGCTTCTGGTCCATTACCCTGCCAATGGTCCTGCCGTTTCTCATGCTCGCGGTGCTGTTTCGGGTGATCGAGAATTTCAAGATGTTCGATATGGTCAATCTCCTGACCTCGGGTGGACCGGGTTCGGTGACCGAGACCGCTTCGATCACCCTCAAGCGCGCCGCGTTCGAGAAATGGAACACGGGTTACGCCTCGGCGCTGGCGATCATCCTCTTTGTGACCGTCATGGGCGCAGCCAACATCTACGTCAAGGCGCTTAACCGCGTCAAGCAGCGCTGATGGCCATCTCGACCGCCCACTCAATCGTCGAGGCGACGCCGCTGGCCAAGCGCATCGCCGCCCTCGTCGTGGTGCTGTACGCCATCATCGCGACGGCCCCCCTGGTCTGGATTTTCATGACCAGCTTCAAGACCCAGGAAGACGCGATCGCCTATCCGCCCAAGCTGGTGTTCGAGCCATCGCTCGAAGGCTATGTGAACCTGTTCACGATCCGCTCGCGCCAGACACCGGAGATGCTCGAGAAATTACCGCCGCCTTCGTCCTGGGCCGAGCGTCTCGCGCGCTCACGCAATATGGTCATCGCGGGACCGTCCAAGTTCATGCCGCGCTACTTCAATTCGCTGCTCATCGGCTTTGGGTCGACTTTTCTCTCGGTCTTCCTTGGCACGCTCGCCGCCTACGCCTTCTCACGGTTTCGCGTGCCTCTAGCCGATGACCTGCTGTTTTTCATTTTATCGACGCGCATGATGCCGCCGATCGCAGTCGCCATCCCGATCTACCTCATGTACCGCCAGCTCGAGCTCACCGATACGGCCTTTGGCATGATCCTGCTCTACACGGCGGTGAACATTTCGCTCGCCGTGTGGCTGCTCAAGGGATTCATCGACGAGATTCCGCTTGAATACGAAGAGGCAGCGCTGGTTGATGGCTATACGCGCCTGCACGCCTTCGTGAAAGTGGTCCTGCCGCAGGCGATCACCGGAATCGCGGCGACCGCGATCTTCTGTCTCATTTTTGCCTGGAACGAATACGCATTCGCCCTGCTCCTGACGAGCGGCAATGCGCAAACGATGCCGCCTTTCATTCCCTTCATAATTGGCGAAGGCGGACAGGACTGGCCGGCCGTCGCGGCGGGAACCACCCTGTTTCTGATTCCCATCCTGTGCTTTACGGTGCTCCTGCGTAAGCACCTATTGCGCGGCATTACCTTTGGAGCAGTGCGTAAATGAGTTCGCTCGAACACCGCCAATCGCGTCGCTGGTTGCGGCGCGGTCCCTGGGAAAACGGCTGCACGGTGCTGATATGCCTTGGCATTGTGATGCTTATGCAGCCCTTCTGGCTGGACGTCTACACCTGGTCGTTCTGCGTGATTCTCGGCGGTACCGTCGGCTTTGTGGTCTGCAGCCACTTCCGGGACTGAAGATGAGCGAGATTCGACTGGACCGCGTGGAGAAGCGCTTTGGCGACTTTGTCGCCGTGCGCGACTCGAGCTTCACGATCGCCCATGGCGAGTTTTTCGTGCTGCTCGGCCCTTCGGGCTGCGGCAAGACGACGACCCTGCGCATGATCGCCGGGCTCGAGTTGCCCAGCGCCGGGCATATCTATCTGGATGGCGAGGATGTCACCGATAAACAGGCGAGCGAGCGCGATATCGGCTTCGTGTTTCAGCTTTTCGCCCTCTACCCGCATATGAATGTGCGCCAAAACATCGGCTTTCCGCTGCGTTGCCAGTCGGTGCCGCGCGCCGAAATCCGCCAGCGCGTCGATGAGGTTGCCAAGCTGCTGGGCATCGAAGAGCTCCTTGAGCGCCGGGTCGCGGGGCTCTCGGGAGGCGACAGTCAACGGGTCTCGCTCGGCCGTGCCATCGTGCGGCGCGCCAAGGCCTTCATGATGGACGAGCCTCTGGGCGCGCTCGACGCGGAAATGCGCGAGCGCATGTGCGGCGAGTTGCGGCGCCTGCACGACCGGATCAGTGCGACCACTGTCTACGTGACCCATGACCAGATCGAGGCGATGGCCATGGCCGACCGAATCGCGGTCATGAATCATGGCCTGGTAGACCAGATCGGCTCGCCACAGGAGGTCTATGACCAGCCGGCGACCCTGCACGTGGCGGGATTCATCGGCAGTCCGGCCATGAATCTGATCCCCGTCAAGGCCGCGTTACGCGCCGGTCAGTCCTCGCTTGATCTAGGCGATTGCGCGGTCCCGGTTCCGGCCGTAGCTGAGGATCTGTCCGAGCGCGCACTGGTCGTCGGAGTACGTCCCGAACATATTGAAATCGTCGCCGAGAAGGGTCTGCGTGGCCAGGTATTTGGTAGCGAATATCTCGGCACCGTGCAGATCGTTACCGTCACAACGCCCTTCGGGCAAGTCAAGGTACGCGCCTCTTCCGATCTGCGCATTTCGCCCGACGAGCCGATCGGTCTGAATCTCTTGGCGGGCCATACCCATCTTTTTGACGCGGCCACGGGCGTCGCGCTCGGCCATGGTCGCGTTCTGTCGAAACCCCCGGCGTCGGCTGGCGTGCTGAGGGTGGCCCATGTCTAGAATCACCCTTACCGGAATCAGCAAGCGTTTTGGCGACGTGGTGGCGCTTGCCGATATTTCGCTGGCGGTGGCCGATGGCGAATTCATGGTACTACTCGGGCCGACCGGAGCCGGCAAGACGACCTTGCTGCGCCTCGTTGCCGGTCTCGAGCGACCCGAGGCCGGTAGCATCAGCATCGGCGATCGCGATGCGACTCATGAGTCGCCCGCCAGTCGCGACGTATCCTTCGTATTCCAGCGCTATTCGCTCTATCCGCATCTGACGGTATTCGAGAATCTGGCTTTCCCGCTGCGCGCGCCTGCACGACGCTTCCCGGCCGCGCAAATCCGCTCAGTCGTGGAAAAAACCGCACAGCTGGTACGCATCGACCATAAACTCAGCACCCCGGTCACCAAGCTCTCGGGTGGCGAGATGCAACGCGTGGCGATCGGGCGCGCCCTGGTGCGTCGGCCCTCGGTCTACCTGATGGATGAGCCGCTGTCCTCACTCGATGCGAAGTTGCGCGCCGAGCTGCGGCTTGAGCTAAAACACATCCAGCGCGACCTGGGGGCGACGATCCTCTACGTCACCCACGACCAGACCGAAGCCATGACGATGGCGACACGCATCGGCATTCTCGATCGAGGCGAGCTCATCCAGGTCGGGACCGCGCGCGAGATTTACGAGAATCCGGTGACCGCCGAGGTGGCGGCACGGCTCGGCACGCCGCGCATCAATCTGATTCCGGTAGCGTCGCTTGGCGAGCGCAACCTGCCAAAGCCGGCCGCTCTGGTCGGTGCGCGCACCGAGCACATTCGCCTGACCAGTGATCCGGGTGGACCAGGGACGGTCACCATGGTCGAGCATCTGGGCAACGAAAGTCATGTCCACGTCGAACTCGGAGGACGGGAACTGGTGTGCCTGGCCGAGCCGCAGCGGGCCATCGCAACCGGGTCGCGAGTCGGCGTGACGCTCTCCAACTTCCTTCTATTTGATGATCATGGACGCAACCTTGACGCGGGCGGCAGAGTATCGGACCGCAGTGAACTTGTCCTCGCCTGACGCGCCGCTTAGGGCGCTGCTGCTCGCCGTCTGCAGCGCCGTCGAGGAGCGCGCCGACGAACTCACCGAGCTCGATCGCGCCATTGGCGACGCCGATCACGGCATCAATATGCGGCGCGGCTTTGCTGCGGTGGCGGCCAAAGTCGATGCGCTTGCCGCCATGCCGATCGGCCAGGCAACGAGCGAGCTTGGCAAGACTCTCGTGATGACGGTAGGCGGTGCTTCGGGACCGCTCTACGGGACGCTTTTCATGAAGCTCGGTGCCGAGCTACCGGCGGGCCAGCCCATGACGCGCGCAGCGCTCGCCCGCGCAAGCCGTCAGGCGATGGAAGCCGTACAGGCGCGTGGCAAGGCCACGCGCGGCCAGAAGACGCTGCTTGACGTGGTCGGACCGCTGTGTGAACTCCTTGAAGGTGATGCGCCCCTGACACCTGGCGCGCTAGTTGCATGCGTGCACGATGCGGCGCAGGCAACCATAGCGCTGCGCGCAGAGAAGGGGCGCGCGTCCTTCCTCGGTGAGCGCAGCGTCGGCCACCTCGATCCGGGCGCACGTTCGACGGAAATCATAGTTACCGCACTTGCCGATGCATGGCAGGCCGGCGCATTCAAAGGGATCGCAAATGAGTGACAACGTGGGCATCGTGATCGTCTCCCACTCCAGTGATGTGGCGCGCGGCAGCGCCGACATGGTGCGTCAGATGGTTGGCCCGGAAGTGCCGTTGGCCTGGTGCGGGGGCGACCCCGACGGCGGCCTTGGGACCAATGTGCAGGCGGTGATAGACGCCATCGAGCGCGCCTGGTCCAAACGAGGCGTGGCGATCCTGGTTGACCTCGGTGGTGCCGAGACCAATAGTGAAATGGCAATTGAAATGCTGCCGCAGGACAAGCGCGCCTCGGTCGTGGTGTGCAACGCGCCCATCGTCGAGGG
>CAJCHO010000020.1 GCA_903970145.1 Mycobacteriaceae bacterium
ATGAAAAGGCGAGCGATGTCATGGACGTCTGGGCCGACTCGGGCCTCTCGTTCGAGTGCGTTGCCGCGACGCGTCCGGACTTTCATGCGCCCGTGGATCTGTACCTCGAGGGTTCTGACCAGCACCGCGGCTGGTTCCACAGCTCGCTGCTGATGTCCGAAGCGCTCTATGCGCGCGCGCCGTACCGTGCGGTGCTCACGCACGGTTTCTCGGTCGATGAGAAAGGGCGCAAGATGTCCAAGTCCTTGGGCAATGGCATCGAGCCGCAGGACATCATGAAGAACCTGGGTGCTGACACGCTGCGTCTGTGGGTGTCGGCGACCGACTATTCCAATGAGATGAGTCTCTCGCAGGAAATCCTGCGGCGCATGAGCGACTCCTATCGGCGCATGCGCAATACGGTGCGCTTTCTGCTGGGCAACCTGCATGGCTTCGAGCCCTCGCAGGCACTGGCACCGGCGCAGCTGATCGCCTTCGATCGCTGGGCCATCGAGCGTACCCACAGTCTGCAGCAGGAGATCAGCGCGGCTTACCGGAGTTATGCGTTCCACACGATCTATCAGAAAATCCATAACTTCTGCGTGGTCGACTTAGGCGGACTGTACCTCGATGTACTGAAGGATCGCCTGTACACGACGCCTGCGGCCAGTCACGCACGGCGCTCGGCGCAGACGGCGCTGTGGCATATCGCCGAGGCCATGGTGCGCTGGCTGGCGCCGATCCTGTCCTTCACCGCCGAAGAGATCTGGCGCCACCTGCCCGGCGAGCGCGCCGAATCGGTGTTCTTGAGCCTCTGGCATACGCTGCCTGAAGTGCCGGCCAGTCCGATCGACTGGACTCGGCTGCTGGCGCTGCGCTCGGATGTGACCCGCGAACTCGAGGGGCTGCGCGCGGCGGGCACGATCGGTGCGCCACTGGAGGCCGAACTCGATGTGTACTGCACTGCTGCCCAGTACCCGCACCTCAGTGCGCTCGGAGAGGAACTGCGCTTCCTGATGATCACCTCGATGACGCGCGTGCATGAAATTCGCGATGCGCCGCCGGGTGCAATCCCCGCGACCGCGGTAGCCGGTGGCGGCGTATGGATACGCGTGCGGCGTACCGAGGCACCCAAGTGCGAGCGCTGCTGGCATCTTCGCGAGGATGTGGGCCAGCGCGCTGATCATCCGCTGCTGTGCCTCCGTTGTGTCGAGAACCTGGAGACGGCCGGTGAACACCGCCGCTTTGTCTGAATGAACGCCGCACCGCAAGCGCGCGGGCGCCTGATCTGGCTGTGGCTCACGCTCGTTGCCATCGCCCTCGATCAGTGGAGCAAGCACGCAATCGAGCAGCACCTGCCGCTGGAGGGCATCTATCGCATCCTGCCGGTCTTCGAGCTCACGCGCCTGCATAACAGCGGCGCTGCATTCAGCTTTTTGGCTGACGCATCGGGCTGGCAGCGCTGGTTCTTCACGGTGCTGGCCTGCGCCGTCAGTATCGCGCTCGTGGTGTGGCTCGCGCGCCTGGAGCGGCGCGCCAATCTCGTGGCAGCCGCGATCGCGCTCATCATCGCCGGGGCGCTTGGCAACGTGATTGATCGCATGCGTTTTGGCTACGTGGTCGATTTTATCCAGGTGCACTGGCAGCAGCATTACTTTCCGGCGTTCAATGTAGCGGACTCATCCATCACGATCGGTGCAGCGCTGTTGCTGCTCGATGCATTCTTCAGCGGGCGCGAGCCCGGCGCGCGGGCGGTCTAGGGCTAGTGCGCATCCTGCTCGCCAATCCGCGTGGTTTCTGCGCCGGCGTCGATCGGGCAATCGAGATTGTCGAACGCGCGATCGAACTGTTTGGGGCCCCGATCTATGTGCGCCACGAAGTGGTGCACAACAAGAGTGTCGTCGACCGGCTGCGCGCCCTGGGCGCGGTCTTTGTTCAGGAACTCGATGAAGTGCCGGATTCGGGCACGGTGATTTTCTCGGCGCATGGCGTTTCCACTGCGGTGCAGGTGGAGGCGGAGCGGCGCGGCCTCCAGGTGTTTGATGCGACCTGTCCGCTGGTCACCAAGGTGCACATGGAGGTTGCGCGCTTTGCTCGCGAGGCCCGTGAAGTGATCTTGATCGGCCACGAGGGCCACCCGGAAGTGGAAGGAACCATGGGGCGCTTTGATGCCAGCGGCGGCGGGCGCATCGTGCTGGTACAGAGTGTCGAGGATGTCGCTGCTCTGCAGATCAGCATGCCCGAGCGCCTGGCCTTCGTCACCCAGACGACTCTATCGGTTGATGACACGGCCGCCATTGTCGAGGCACTGCGAGCACGTTTCCCCGCGATGCAGGCGCCGCGGCACGAGGATATCTGCTACGCGACCCAGAACCGGCAGGATGCAGTCAAGCAGCTGCTCGGTGAATGTGACGTGCTGATCGTGGTCGGCTCGCAGAGCAGTTCTAACTCCAACCGGCTGCGTGAACTGGCGGACCGTGCGGGGATTCCCGGGCACCTGGTCGATGGGGCCGCGGGGCTGAACCGCGCCTGGTTCGCGCATGCGAGAGTCGTGGGTGTGACCGCTGGCGCCTCAGCACCGGAAACGCTCGTGCGCGAGGTCATCGAGCAGTTGCGCAGCTGGGGCGGTGAGTTGCCGCAGGAATTGCAGGGCCGCGAAGAACATGTGGTCTTTGCGCTGCCTCGAGCGCTGCGTCCACGTGAAGCGGGCGCACTGCGCTCTGATTGAGGGGCCCAATCGGGGGCGGTACCGACACAGGCCGGTTCGCGCCGTGAGGCTGGCCGATGACGGCAAGAGGGCTATAATCCCTCCATGTCACACCCCGCCCAAGCTGTCAGGGTTGCCGGATCAGAAGTCGCACGACGCCTGCAGGTCTGCGGTATCCGTGCGACGGAACAGCGTTTAAGAATTGCCCGGGTACTGCTTGCTGCGCCGCAACATCTCTCTGCGGAGCAGATTACCGAAGCGCTGGAGGGTCTGGGGGGCCATGTCTCGAAGGCTACGGTCTACAACACGCTGAATCTCTTCGCCAAGCACGGCCTGATTCGCCAGCTCAACGTCGATGGGCTGCGCGCCTGGTTTGATTCCAATGTGGAAGCCCACTACCACTTCCACGATCAGGACACGGGCCAGTTGAGTGATGTGGCGCTACCCGAGGTGGAGTTCGCCAAACTGCCCGAGCCGCCGGCCGGCATGGAATTCGCCGGCATCGATCTGGTCATTCGCCTGCGTCGCCGCGCCTGAGACAGGCTGCGTTGCCTGCGAAGCGCCGGCTGACTAGAATGCCGCGCTTCAAATCACCCGTTGCCGGAGTAGCTCAGTTGGTAGAGCGGCGCATTCGTAATGCGTAGGTCGTAGGTTCGATTCCTATCTCCGGCACCAAGATACTCGGGTCCATTCCGATCACATCGATAGCGGATTATTCCGGAGACCTGGTTGCCTATGTGCCGATTGGATATGGGCTTCTCCTCCGGTCGTCCGAATCAGCGAGGCGAAGACAGCCGGCCACGAATCGCGGTGCCATTGGCCCGCAAAGACGCAAATCGTCGCTATGGCTTACGGCGGTGACCGGAAGTTCGTGCTGATCCCCTATGTAAGCCAGCGTGTCCGAGCAGAGCACGGGCGCCGTTCTGAAGAATGCGGACCGCGTTGGACTTTGAAAGTCGGCCGTCGCTGGTAAAGGCCCCGTCTATCAACAGCACGAGCTGAAGTGCAGTGTCGTCGGGCCGTTTCAACTTCATCCGGCCGACAATATCACTCAGCCGTTCGAACATCTCGGCCTTGTGTTGCCGCCGAATCGCCCGTGCTGGATGTTCTTTGTCAGCAAACTCTGCGGCGACATTGATCTGCGGACATCCGCGGTATCCATCGCGTGACACGCGCTTGCCTATCCAGTCCAAGAGACACATGATTTCGGCCGCTGGATCGGCTGGAGCCGCGGCGACCACCTCATCCCATTGGTGCCAAAACTCGCGATCCTCTCGTTTCAGGAACGCCGCCACCAAGTCGTCCTTGGTGTGGAAATGCCGATACAAACTGGTCTTGGCCACGCCCGACTCAGTCACGATCCACTCAATGCCGACGGCACGGACGCCATTGGCGTAAAAAAGCCGCGAGGCCGTCGAGAGAACTTTCTCGGCCGTTCCCATGTCGGCGGACTCAGTAGCTGCGACGTCCATCATTTCCCGCATGTTCAGGTGTGGCTGCCACTCTG
This sequence comes from Mycobacteriaceae bacterium, assembly GCA_903970145.1. Taxonomy (GTDB): domain Bacteria; phylum Pseudomonadota; class Gammaproteobacteria; order Burkholderiales; family Burkholderiaceae_D; genus CAJCHO01. Next base: position 4,194 of record CAJCHO010000020.1, read on the forward strand.
ACCGAGAACAGCGCGTATGGCAATTTCGGGAAGAACTTGACAACGATACCGATCGGTATCACTGTGACGCTACCGATCGGTATCGAGGTTGTTCGTGAGTAAGTCATACAAAGTTGCCGTGTACGGCGCCAAGGGTCACACCGGACACCTCGTCGCTTGCGAGCTCGAACGTCGGGGCGTGGCTGTGCAGAGAATTGCCCGAACGGTTCCCACCACAGCAAATTCTCTGAAGGATGACGGTGCATATAATTGGAAGGGCGCCTCTTGTGAGGACCCAGACGCGCTCGATCGTGCGGTTGAGGGTGCGGATGCCGTCATAAATTGCGCCGGACCCTTTCTGGACACGGCACCGGCAGTGGTTGAGGCCGCACTTCGCGCTGGAGCGCACTACCTCGACATCTCCGCTGAGCAGCGATCAGTGCGCCAGACCTTGGCAACTTATAACGAGGACGCTGCAGGTAGGGGGGTCGTGGTGTTACCCGCTATGGCGTTCTTTGGGGGCCTGGCGGATCTGCTGGTCGCGCAGCTTTGTTCGGGGATGGGGAGGGTCAATGAAATTCTCGTTGCCGTTGCCCTGGACTACTGGCACCCAACCACGGGGACTCGGCGTACGGGAGAGCGCAATACCGCTCGCCGGGTCATCGTATCGGGAGGGCGTCTGATGCCGCTGCCCGTTCTCGAAGTACAAAGACGTTGGCGGTTTCCCGTGCCGTTTGGAGAGCTTCCCGTGGCAGCGGTTCCGCTGTCTGAAATCATTACCATTTCCAGACACATCGCAGCGGGCAGAATCGAGAGCTTCATGAATGAGGCCCCGCTCCGGGATCTTGGTAGGGCCGATACGCCGCCGCCTGCGACTCCAGGGATAGGTAGAAATCCTGCTCAGAATTTTGTCATGGACGTGATCGCATCAGGCGATGGCCTATCGAGGCGCATGGCAGCCTTCGGGCGCGACATTTACGCTGTCTCCGCGCCGCTCGTTGTTGAGGCCTGCATGCGATTGTTGTTACGAAGGCCTGTCAGGGGAGGCAGTTTCGCACCGGCAGAATTGTTTGATCCGCAGGATTTCCTTGCGGCACTCAGCTCCGATATTCGAGTGGAGCCAACAGGCCAACCGTATCCACTGGAGATCTTCTAGAGACATCGATTTCGAGACCTGAGGGCGCGGTAATCAGAAATTACCCCGGTGTTACTACAGAAACATTGTGCCATCGGAGCGCTTATGGCCAACCCCGTCGCAACCACCCTTGAGATCGCGGCAGACCTTCACGTTAAGCGTCTGCCAGTCTACTGGTTTGATGCGGCACCATTGACGGATTGATCCAGGAACTCGCGTATTGCGAGATTCACCAATGAGGGACGTTTGATAAAGGTACCGTGGTTGCTTGCCGGCACTATCATGAGTTGCCCATGCGGCAGTCCCCGGAATATCTCGGCATTTTCTTCGATGGAGGTGAAGTCATGGTCGCCTGCCATCACGAGTACCGGTGTTGAGATCTTCCTGAGGTCTGCCGGGTCCATTACCACCGGCTGGAGCCACATGTCGTAGGTTTTTGCCAGTAATGCGATCCAGTGGTCTGGGCCGTCGGGACTGACCTTCGAGTAGTCTGGCAAGTACCAGGGCGGCAGACTGGCAGCGACTTCGCGAAGATGCCCGGCGAGTTGCTCGGGTGACCATTGAGCGCGCTGCTTTTCCTCTGGAGATAGATCCACGCGAAGGTTCGCGCCAGAAATAACCAAGTGACGAACCATCTTTGGATGGTCTCGCGCCAGGAGCAGACCAATATTCGCGCCGTCGCTATGTCCCACGATATCAACGGGGCCAAGGCCGAGCTTCTCGATGACCGCAGCCGTGTCATCCGCCATCATTTGGTAGGAGAGCGACCAGGGGCCATCGGGACTATGCCCGTACCCGCGCTGATCAATGCCCACGACGGTACGAAAACCCGAAAAATAAGCCAGTTGCTTGGCGAAATTGTTGTCAAAGAAGGCCATCCCGCCATGTAGAAACACAATGGGCGGTCCATGGCCATAGATCTGGGTGTAAAGCTTTGCACCCCTGACTTCGACGTACCGGTGGGTGCCCCCTGTGCCATCCGCGTGCGCAGCTGCCGGGGCGAGCATAGCGAGCGCAACGAGCGCAGCGCCGGTGAAACCAGTCATGGTGACTCTCCAGGCAGTGCATGCTGAGTCGTCTTTGGTCGGTGCGTACAGGGGTTCGCAGCGACGGCATTTCGCCGAGCATTCTAGCTGCTTGAACGCCCAAAAAAATCTGTGATCGCGCGGCTCAGGGATCTTTAGATATCTCTGGTGATTAGGATCAGCAGCTTGGACCCGCGCAAGCGCCTGTCGTCGAACCAGTGGTTCGCTGGTTCGATTCCGTCACGTCACGCGAAATTCAGCCGGTCTTCTTTATTCTTGGGCTGGGCGTCGTCCGGCCAGTCTCCAACGTCCCTACCCGTCCGATTGGGCGCACAAGTCTCAGGCGCAATTCGCCAAATCTTCCTCGTCGGACTGCGGGTCGCTAGGCGCGAACAAGGCGTTATCCGCGGCGATCTGCTGGCCCATCCAGACAATTTTGTCCCACGCGCCCTCGTCCAGGCTGGTGCGCTCCTGGGCGATTCTCTGAACTATATCGAGAAATCCCTGACGGTTGGTTGCAGCAGCAGCGAAATACGTTTCCAGCAACTTCATTTGCAGATCCCGGCGATGCGGTTCCCGTGCCATGGCGCTCTTCAGTGCGTCAACAAGGCTGGTACGGCGTTCCTTGAACCCGACGTTTTCGTGCAGGGCGCTCGGCATCTGCACGTGCTGCACCGCCGCGTCAAGGTCGAGTAAGTCGTAATCGACCTTGGTGGCCTCGGCACCTGCTTTGGTCGCGGGCTTGGCAGTCTCCGGGATGCGAGGCATCGGCGTCGTCGCTTCGAGGATACCGACGATCGCGGCCGCGTTGCCCGGCATCATCTCGACAGTGGAATCGTCAACGCCGCGATGGGCCGGGACCGGAAGTTTGGCCGTCTTGTCCGTATCGCGAAGCTCCAGGGTCTGTTCGGGATCCCCGCTGTCCTGCAACTGATACGACAGTTCCAGCTTCTCGAGGTCGATGGCGTACGCGGGATTGACCGCTGTGTCGGCTTCGGTCGAGAGGCTGTTGCGTCGGCGGGCGAAGGCGTCGGCGACCCATTGCCGCTCGGCCGTCTCCGCATTCACGGCCGGTGCGGACGGGGTATCGTCTCCCGGGTGCGCAGCAAGCTCCGGTTCAGCCGCAATCGGTAAGCGGGGCTCGGCCATCTCGCGCAGGGCGGGTGGCACGTTGACCTGGAGGGACCTCGGATCTTGCGACCTGGATTCGACCGGCGCGAACTGCGGTGCACGCCGCCGGCGCCATGCGTAGAGGCCGAGGCCTGCGGCCGCGAACGCCAGCAGCGCGGCGATTCTCGAGCCAGCCCCTGCACCTGGCTTGGCCAGCGCAGGAGCTTCCGCCGCCGGTGATTCTTCCTCAACGGGCGATCGCGCCTGCGCCTCACCTGACGCATCGTGCTCCTCGTCGTCCATGGGCTCCGGCATCGGCGCGAGCCCGCGATCCGGTGGCTGGACGCCGCGATCGACGGGCGCCTCAGCAGCAGCGGGGGACTCGGCAGCGGTGCGCTGAGCAGGTTCCGAATCGGCGAGTGCAGTGGCCGCCGGTTCGGCGCTGGCAACCGCGGGCTGCGCGAGCGGCGCGGACTTCTCGGTGGTAGAGAGCGGCGCTCCGACAGCGACTGGCGCGGATCTCGATGTGTGGCTCTTTGGGGTCGATGCGTGCCAGGCGTGCATCTGAGCCTGCACCTCGCGCTTGGCATCGGCGGCGGAAATGGCCGAGACCTCGATGACTGAGGGAATCGTCAACACCGTGCCCCGGCGCAGCCGGTTGATGTTGCCATCGAAGGCACTCGGGTTCGCACGGAAAATGGCAATCATCAGCCTGTTCAGATCGGCGTCCGAACGCGCGCCGACGCGCCACGCGACGCCGCGGAGAGTCGCTTTTGCGCCGATCCGGACCGTCTTGCGCGCAGCGGGCTCGCCCGCCGTCGTGCTCGCCTTTTCCGAGGCCGCTACCGTCGTGACAGTCGCCCGCGTGGTCTCGATGGGCGCGCTGGAGACTACCGGCGCCAGGTCGGGCGGTAAGGTGTAGCTCGCGGGTGCAGCCGCGACCGGCTGTGCGACCGGGGTGGCCGAGTGGAATCCGGGCGGGTCGAGTAGCAGGGTGTAGTGACGAATCACTTCGCCACCGCGCCAACGCAGATCAATCAACATATCGAGCATCGGCTCGCTGCAGGCGTCCGTCGTCCGGATTGAAAGAACCACTCGCCCGCCGCTGTCATGAGTGATTTTCAAGGCAACGTTAGACAAGACCGCGGGGCGGTCGACCCCAAAGTGGGCAAAGGTTTCCGGATTGGCAATCGAGGCGGTGATCCCAGCCAGGTCCTCTGTCGTCGC
>CAJCHO010000021.1 GCA_903970145.1 Mycobacteriaceae bacterium
TTCGCCGCGAGCAATGGCGCGGGTCGGATCTTCTTCAATATCGAGGACAAATCGCAGATTGGCGCCATCGATTCGACCACCAACAAGATCATTTCCACCTGGTCGCTGACAAATTGCGAGGAACCCACCGGCCTGGCATTCGACGTCGGGCACAGAAGGCTGTTCTCCGTTTGCGGCAATGGCGTACTCGTTGTCACCGACGCGAATTCCGGTAAACACATCGCCGAGGTTCCGATTGGCAGAGGACCCGACGCGGCGACATTCGATGCCGAGCGAGGTTTGATATTCAGCTCCAACGGCCAGGACGGCACGCTGACCGTGATTCACGAAGACGATCCCAACCACTACACCGTGGTGGACAACGTGGTGACGCAGAAGAGCGCACGTACCATGGCGCTCGATCCGACGACACATCGGGTATACCTGGTTGCCGCGCAATTTGCTCCGGCGCCGGCACCGACCGCGGATCTGCCGCATCCGCGCGGAAGCGTTCTCGACGGCAGCTTCAAGGTCCTGGTCATCGGAAACTAGCCGATCGAATGGCGCGACCTCGATAGTGCGACGAAGTTAATGGGCACCTCGATCGGCCTGTGGACGATCGGCCTGCGTACGATAGCCCTATGTACGATTGGCCTGTTTGCGCTCGCCCCCGGTACGGTCCTGGCGCAAGCGGGCCCACCGTTTCTGACCAACGATCCAGGCACTCCCGGGAATGCCAATTGGGAGATCAACCTGGGGTCGATGCAAGCCATCGCGCGCGGCTTGGCGTCATACCAGGTTCCCCAAATCGACCTGAATTTTGGCGTGGGTGATCGTATCCAGGTCACCTACGAGGTTCCCTACGTCCTGCAGACCGGCCCCGGCCAGCCACTGGAGAGCGGCTGGAGCAACGGCTATCCCGGCGTCAAATGGCGCTTTCTGGACCAGGGCGAGGATGGCTGGCAAATGTCGGCCTTTCCTCAGGTCGAGACCGGTGCGTCAATCATCGCGCGGCAGAAGGGTATTGCCGTTGCCGGGCCGCGCTATCTGCTACCGCTGGAAGTGACGAGAAAGGTGGGTCCGCTGGATGTCGACCTGGAGGCCGGCTACTACTTTGCCGGGCACGCACCCAGGGAGCGCATCCTCGGATTTGTCGCCGGCCGGCCGGTGACCGGGCGACTCGAACTCGACGCGGAGATCTACGACGACCGCGCCCAACACAACAATCCTCATTCCACGACGCTGGACCTCGGCGGTCGCTTCAAGCTACGCCGCGGCATCATTGCGCTATGCATGGCAGGTCGCAGCGTGAATGGTTTTGGCGAGGGGCAGCCGCAGTTCATCGGATACGTCGGGGTCCAGTTCCTGTTGAGCCACTACGGACGTACGTTCACCGAATGATGACGCCTGATGAGGCGTGATGAAGCCTGATGAGGCCTGATGACGCTTGCCGCATGGCGCTAATCGGTCAGTTCTGGCAGTCGCTCTTGAGATTGGGCGGTGGCGCAAGCGCTCGCCACCGCCCAACCAGTCGACTAGCGCGCCGCAACGGTGGCCGGGAGAGGCTCACGGTTCTTCGAGTTGTAAACCGCGATCAACCCAGGGTGGCCGATCTTGGTCACCGCGTCCTTGATCGCCTTGTCCCGACAGGCATGCGCCTGCGACATGTCCCTGAAATCTTCAGGTGTGTCGCACACGTCGTGCGCCGCCGATACGATGCGCCCGTAGAGCGCAGTCGCCCCCTGCGGGTTCGACAGGTTCAAATCGCCGTACTTGACGGTGACGCTTTTCGTGATGACGTTGTCAGCTGCCGCGCTGATGCCGGCGAGACCTGTGGCCAATGCGCCAAAAATAGCGATTGCAACCAGCTTGCGGAACTGTGCAGAAGTGTTCGTCGTGTTCATGGTCATCTCCTGTTAATAACTGCTTAAGTTAAAGATCGATGTAGCCGTACGATTCGATGCGAGGCGGACCAGGCGGGCCGCCCTGACCGTGGGTGGCCAGTTGGGACCGTAGGGTTGCCTTATTGATACAGACGTCATCCAGCGCCAGAAGCGGACATCCGGCGTGCGAATCTCACCTCGACCGAATCGCTTCGACCTTGTCCCGCTTGGCTGACGAAGCCCAGATGCGCTATTTTGTTGGCCTCAGCGAGCAGGAAATCGCTGCGCCGCTCGGGACACCGATGGGCCTTACGATTCAGCAAATGGCGCTCATGAGCCGCCTGCTCGATGAGGCGCTGCCGCTGGATGCCGAGGGCCGGCAGCGCTGGCTCGATGCGCTTGCTCCCGAATACCAGTGCCTGGAGGACGCGATGCGTGAGGCGCTGTTCCCGGCCGCGCCAGGACGTGCGTTGGACGGATTGCCCGGCCTTGGCACAGGCGGCGACATCGACCGGATTGCCGGCGGTCTACAGCCCGGCGAAACCGTGGGGCCCTACCAGCTGATCCGGCTGCTCGGCGAAGGCGGCATGGCGGAGGTCTGGCTGGCGCAGCGCGCCGATGGGGCTTTCAAACGCGACGTGGCGTTGAAGCTCCCAATGCTCTCGACTCTGCGCAAGGACCTTGCGAGCCGCTTCGCCAGGGAGCGCGACATCCTGGCGGCGCTGGAACACCCCAACATCGCGCGTCTGTACGACGCTGGGGTGAGTTCCAGCGGGATGCCGTACCTGGCGATGGAATATGTCGCCGGCGAGCCGCTGACTGCCTGGTGCGACGCGCGTCGATTGGGAATTCGTGAACGTCTCAAGCTGTTCCTGCAGGTTCTTGACGCGGTGCAATATGCCCATGCCCAGCAGGTCATCCACCGCGACATCAAGCCGTCGAACATTCTCGTTACCGATTCAGGTCAGGTGCGGCTGCTGGACTTCGGCGTAGCCAAGCTACTTGCCCAGGAAGAGCCACAGGCCGATCTCACCCAGCGCTACGGCAGGGCCCTGACTCCCGACTATGCGAGTCCCGAGCTGGTGCGGGGTGCACCGCCGGATCCGGCCGCTGATGTGTACGCGCTGGGAGTCGTTCTCTACGAGCTGCTCTGCGGGAACAGGCCTTATCACCTGCATGCCGGTACCTCGATCGCGCAGCTGGAACGCGCCATCACCACCGCGGAGGTGAAACGACCCAGCACTCAGTGCGCGACCGGCGCCGCTGACTGCCGGGGCACCACCGAGCGCAAGTTGACTCGACGCCTGCGGGGTGACCTGGACGCGATCGCCCTGAAGGCACTCGCGCGCACACCGGCGGGGCGCTACCACAGCGCCAGCGCGTTCGCCGACGATCTGCAGCGCACCCTGAGCGGGGAGCCGGTAGAAGCCCGGCCCGATCGCCTCGGCTATCGCTGTACCAAGTACGTGCAACGGCATCGCACCGGACTGGCGGCGGTCGCGGCGACGATCGCCCTGCTCGGTGGCGTGCTCGGCTTTGCGCTGACACGCTCGCGCGCCGCAGGCCAGGTCACTGTAACGGGCACTTCTTTACCGCCTCATGATGGCCCCGGGGTAGCTGCCCCAGAGCAGTCGATCGCGGTTTTGCCATTCGCCGACATGAGCCAGAAAAAGGACCAGGAGTACTTCTCGGACGGACTCTCCGAGGAGCTAATAGACCACCTGGTGCACAGCGCGGAGCTGAAAGTCATAGCGCGCACGTCGTCGTTTCAGTTCAAGGGCAGGAACGAAGACATACGCGCGGTTGCCCGCGTGCTCGGAGTCACGCATGTGCTGGAGGGTAGCGTGCGCCAGAGCGGGCAGCAGCTGCGCATCACCGCACAGCTGGTGCGCGCCTCGGATGGCGTGCAGTTGTGGTCACAGACCTACGATCGGAACCTGACCGACATCTTCCAGGTACAGAACGAGATCGCAGAAGAGGTTTCCCGCGCCCTGCACGTGGCCCTGCGCAGCGGTGCGCGCGGCGCAGACCGGGAGCCCGATATCCGGGCGTACAACCTCGTCCTGGAGGGAAATTACATCAAGGCACGCAAGACCCTGCGCGATGCCCAGAGGGCAGCGCAGCTATATCGGCAAGCGATCGACGTCAGCCCCGACTACGCCCTGGCGTGGGCACGGCTGGCGAGCGCCTACCTGACCGAAGAAATACTGGCGCGACGACCGGACGAGAACCAGAGCCAGCGAGTGCTCGATGCGCTGGACCACGCGTTGCAGATCGATCCGAACCTCGCCTGGACCTACTACACGCGGGCCGGATTCGAGGCGGACATCGCGTGGAACTGGGCGGCCGTGAAGGCAGACACGGAACGCCTGCGCGAAATCGATCCGCGATTCGACCTGCTGTCGAGCGCCTTCGGCGACATCGCGCTCGCCTTCGGCGACGCCGACCGGGCCATCGAGTTGTACCAGGAAGAACTGCGCCGGAATCCGCTCGACCCCAACACGGTGGACTCGCTTGGCACCGCACTGTGCGCCACCAACCGCCTGCAACAGTGCCTGGACACGCGGGTGAGTCTGATGCAGCTGCATCCGGAATTCGGCGGCATC
>CAJCHO010000022.1 GCA_903970145.1 Mycobacteriaceae bacterium
CGTTGCGTCATCATGGCGCCGTTGGAGTGACCAATGCCATAGACGCGTCGGCGATCGATGCCGTAACGACCAATCAGGTAATCGACCGCCCCTTTTATATATGAGACATCATCGACCCCATTTTCCGCTGAAAGCCCGCAGCAGCCCCCGCCGGCGTTCCAGGTGAGTTTGTCCGCTCCCAGTCGACGCGTGCCGGGTGTACCGTTGAGATAGGCGACTAGAAAGCCCTTGCTCTCGGCGACCATATCCATGTTCAAGGCGCTTTCCGATTGCGCCGACTCAATGCGCTGCGCATTGCCAAGGCCGCCGTGCAGCACGATTACGAGCGCCCGAGTGCCCAGCGGCGCCGGGTGCTCAGGCACGTAGACGAGCAGGCTGCGCCCGCCGTACGACTCGCTCGAAACTCCGTCTGCCAGAGCGCTACCCCACAGGGTCAGCAGAATCATCAGCTGAACGCCTCGAGCGATTGCTCTCATATTCGACTCACCCTCGATGAACCAACTAGATCTGGCGCCCCTGGCTTGAGGCCTCGATGAGCAGCGCGAGGCGCCTGGCGCGCGTGCTCTCTTGCTTGGCACTGGTGATCCACCAGGTCACTTTCTTGCGGTACCAGGGCGGTTGGCCGAGAAAATAGGTCCAGGCGCGCTGCGCTGCCTTGAACTCTCGTTCCTGCATGGGCGCGAAGCTCGCCTGCCCGCGTTGCTCGTAGGAATAGATACGCGACTTCGCCTCGCTACGATGCGCGAAGGCCTCTCGGCCGGCCGGCATCAATCGCCCTTGCGCCTCGAGCACCGCGATGCGATCGATATTGATCGCACTCCAAACCGATTCGCGACGCCTCGGCGTGAAGCGAATCTGATAGGAAGATTCGTCGATACGCTGTCGCCTGCCATCGATCCAGCCAAAGCACAGCGCTTCATCAACTGCCTCGGGCCAGGTCAGACAGGCACGCCCGGTGTGTATCTTGCGAAAGCCTAGCAGGAGTTCGTCGGCCGATGCGGCATGCAGCTCGAGCCAGGCGCGAAACCGCGCCGCGGACTGAAAAAATCGGGGTGAGGCCTTCGCGTCGCGATCCGCCACTTGCTCTCTCATCACGTGGGTCGAGCAAGCATTATTCCACCGACACTCGAGGTGGTCTAGCGCAAAGAAATTCAAACCCGCTTATATATAGCGAGCTTTGGGACGAGTGGTGGTGTTAGCGCTAGAGAGGATATTTTTTGCGCATCGCCTTAAGCGACTCGCTCGCCAGCGTTTCAAGCACCGTCTCATCCACATCGGCCAGTCGCTTGATATACATGCACGACTTGCCCATCGAATATTTGCCAAGAGTCGCCATGAGCGGTTTTGCACCGCTGAACTCGGTCATCATGTATAGAGTTAGCGCTGCGCTGCGCGGTGAGAAGCCGATGCGCGGCATATCGCCTTCCCGCCCGCTTTCGTAGCGATAGTGATAGCTGCCGAAGCCGACGATGGCGGGTCCCCACATGGTCGGCCTCTCGCCACTGACGCGCGCGAGGAGCTTGGCAAGTGCCTTGGCATCGCTGCGCTTGCCTGGGTCGCTGATCGCCCTCAGGAACGCCGCGACGCTCAGTTTGTTTGGCGTGGTCTTGATATCGGCCATGCTGGTCTCCCGGTGCGAAGCTGTGCAATCTGCGCGTGGGTTGTCCGCCGCACAGACGGACAGCTCAGCCAATGATATTAAAATATGCCACGCTGCGATCCCTGTCTAACCAGCTGGCGCACCCCTCGGTTCTTCGGTCACCTGATCCGGACCGCGCCCATCCCTTAACCGCCTCGGAGATCCTAACAAAATGACTATCAGTCTTGGACCCCTGATTTCCCTCATCGCCGGTATCCTGATTCTGGCGGCACCACGCCTATTGAACTACATCGTGGCGCTCTACCTGATTATCTTCGGGCTGCTTGGCCTGTTCGGTGAGATCGGCCCGATTCATCTGCGCTGATCGGTTTTAGCGCGTGGTGCCGGCCCGAATCAGATCGACAGCTTTTTCTCCGATCATGATGGTCGGTGCATTGGTGTTGCCACCGACGAGCGTCGGCATGATCGAGGCGTCGACTACGCGTAGCCCCTGTATGCCGTGCACCCGCAACTGGGCGTCGACCACCGCCATCGGGTCGCTGGCGGGACCCATACGGCAGGTCCCGCAGGGATGATATTCGGTATCGGCCGAACGACGGATTTCGTGCTCGATACCGGCGCGATCAGAGCGGCTCACTGGATAGAGCATCGGCCCGCGATAGGGTGCCAGCGCCGGTGCCTCCATGATTTCGAGGGCGCGAACGGTTGCCTCGACCAGCGTCGGCATGTCCTCGGGATGGCTCAGGTAGCGCGGATCTATCAGGGGCGCCTGCCCTGGGTCGCGGCTGGCGAGGCAGACGCTGCCACGGCTTTGCGGACGAGCCAGTGTCACATGCAAGGAATAACCATGGCCAAGATGCGACTTGCGCGTGTGGTCATCCACGATTGCTACCACCAGTTCCAATTCAACATTGGGAATGGCGAGTTCGGGTCGGGTGCGCAAAAAGGCGCCAGACTCAGCGACGTTACTGGTGACCAAGCCGGTGCGTTGACGCCGCCACTCGAATATTGCGCGCACCATGTTGGCAATGCCGCGCGGGGAGATACCCATGGTCGCATCCTGGTCCCGCGAGCGCCAGATCAGGGTTGAAGTGATGTGGTCCTGCAGATTCTTTCCTACCCCCGCCAATTCGTGCGCGGGCGCGATGCCAAGGGTATTAAGTTCGGCTGCCGGTCCTATTCCGGAGAGCAGCAATAGTTGCGGAGAGCCGTAGGCGCCGCCAGACAGCAGTACCTCGCGACGGGCCAGCGCACGCTCCGTCTGTCCGAGATGACGATACTCCACTCCAATGGCGCGACGTCCCTGTAAGTCGATGCGACAAGCCTGGGCCTTGGTGACGACGGTGAGGTTGTCGCGACCGAGGTGCGGCGTGAGATATGCCTTGGCTGCGCTGCAGCGCTCGCCGTTGCGCTGGGTTACCTGAGCCGGCCAGCAGCCTTCCATCTGGGCCGCGTTGTAGTCCGGCGTCTGCGGCAGGCCGGCTTCCTCACAGGCCTTCAGAAAGGCGTCGTTGAGCGGGCTCGGACTGCGCAGGAAGGCGACATTGAGCGGTCCGCCCTTGGCCCGATATTCGTTTGCTTCAAAGCACTCGCAGTTCTCCGAACGCTTGAACAGCGGAAGGACGCTTTGGAAATCCCAGCCGGGATTGCCGAGCGAAGCCCAATGATCGTAGTCACTCGGATGTCCGCGCACGTAAACCATGGCGTTGATGGAGCTGCTGCCGCCAAGCACCTTGCCACGCGGCTGAAAGCCGCGGCGTCCGTTGAGTTGCTCCTGCGCTACGGTCTCGTAGCGCGCAGCATTCATCCCGATGGGCGCACCGGCGGCGAACCCCAGTGGCGCATGAACCAGGGCGCTGGTGTCCGGACCGCCCGCTTCGAGAAGGCAGACCCGCACTTTGGGATCTTCGCTGAGCCGCCCGGCCAGCACGCATCCGGCTGAGCCCGCGCCTACGATGACGTAGTCGAATTCATTATTGGCCATGACATCGCCTCTTGGATTGACGCCTGCGGGATTTATTCACGCTAGCGTGACTGCCAGCGAGCACCATACTGGCGCAATATGCACCCAGGCAAAAGCCGCGCACAAGTTCGGGAAAGTACCGGCACGAGGTGCGGGCCGGCATTTTGCGGCAATGCGTCAGTGAATGGCGGCGTACATGATGCGCTCTTCGCTTGCCTCGAGCGCCGAATACTCCTCGACGATCTTGCCCTGTTTGGCGACGAGGATCCGGTCCGATAAGGCCATGATTTCAGGTAGGTAGGAGGAGATCACCACCACCGCCTTACCAGCGTCGGCCAGACGATTGATTTCGGCGTGAATTTCCGAGATCGCACCGACATCGACCCCGCGCGTTGGCTCGTCGAAGATGATCAGATCCGGATCCTGGGCCAGTGATTTGGCGATTACCAGCTTTTGCTGATTCCCGCCCGAGAGTTCGATGACCTTGACGTCTTTGCTGATGGCGCGAATGTTGAGCAACTTGATCCAGCGCTCGCCGACTTCCCTGGCTTTGCTCGCTGAATTGAAAATGCGCTTGCCGCGTGCCTTGGCGAGCAGCCCGAGATAGATATTCTGGGCAATCGACATGGTCTCGAAGAAGCCCTCAAGCTTGCGATCTTCGGTGATATACGCAATGCCATCGCGCACTGCCGGTGCGGGAACCCGATAGCGAACCGGCTTGCCGTGCAGCAGAATCTCGCCTCCGTGAAAAAAGTCGCGCTTGATCAGCCCCGCCACAACCTTGAAGGTCTCGGTGCGACCCGCACCCACCAGACCGAACACGCCGGTGATCTGTCCGGCGAACACGGACAGCGAATTGTTCTTGACCATCGCCGCCATGCGCAGGTTCTGGACCGACAGCACGCAGGGCCCCTGTGGACGCACAGTCGTCTTGCGTCGACCGTATAGCGTCTGCGACAGATCGCGGCCGACCATTGCCTGGATAATGCGCGCGCGATCGAAGGTCTCCTTCTTGTCGGTGACGACGTGACGACCGTCGCGCAGGACTGTGATGCGATCGGCCACCAGCAGCGCCTCTTCGAGCGCGTGCGAGATGAATATCACCGAGACCCCACGTTTTTTGAGCGCGTAGACGAGATCAAAGAAGTACTTCTTCTCCTCAGGCGTGAGGCTCGCCGTCGGTTCATCGAAGATGATTACCCGCGCTTTTTGCAGCACCGCGCGCGCAATCTCGACCATCTGCTTTTGTGCAGCGCCGAGCATCGCCACCGTTGCCGTTGGATTGACATCGAAGTTCAAGGATTGCAGGAACTGCTGCGCGGCAATATAGATACCGCGCAAGCGGTTGAAAAAGTGCTCCTGACCGAGAAACAGATTCTGGGCTACGGTCATGCTCGGTACGAGGCTCGTCTCCTGAAATACCATCGCGATGCCGCGCTGCCTGGCTTCCAGCGGAGTGCGCAGTTGCACAGGCTCGCCCTCGATGAGCATGGTTCCCGAGCTCAGTGGCACGACCCCCGCCATGACCTTGGTCAAGGTCGATTTGCCGGCCCCGTTCTCGCCCAGGAGCGCGTGAATTTCACCCTCTTCGAGGGTGAAGTCGACTTCCTCGATCGCCGGCACACCCGCATACCTTTTTGTGGCCTGGCGCAATTCCAGAACGGCATTGGCGGCACTCATGCGTCAGCCCCCTTCTCCTTGGGTGCGTGAAGCGAGGTACGCAGTAGCTTGCCGGCGCCCTTGGACACGACATAGAGCGCGTTGCCATGTTCAGCAATGGCAGTTATTCCGTGGCGCCGACCATCTACCCGGCTGTGCAGGCTAAACAGCAGTTCGCCCCGCTCGCTGACACGGATCACGAGGCCGTAGGATCGGGGCGGTGCCCAGGGCTTCAGGATGCCCATCTGCTTGACACCGGCACCCTGCAGCGGCTCGAGGAAATTGCGTCCCGAGGCCAAGGACGGTGCAATCCAGTAACGCGGATCGATCTCCCTGATCATGCGCTGCCGGTACTCGGGCTCACGCAACACGAACTCTACGAGTTGTGTGCGACAGGTAAAGCAGCTCAACCAGAAGCCGCCGCCGGCAGCCTTGCTCATGCGCGAGGGATATGCAGGAAGGTCGCGTATCAGCGCCGGCAGTCGGCCGTTGCGAAACGGCAGCACGTGATGACGCCAGCTCTCGCTGACCAGCACCCGGTCATCCAGGCTGAGAACACCGTAGGCGTAACCAAGACCGCTCTCGATCTCGATGGCCTGTTTGCGATCAAAGGGCCAGACACATGCGCGGCCAGTGGCGCCCAGGTGCATCAGGTCAAAGCACCACTTATCGCTTGGCCACTGACTGGATCCTTCGGTGAAGTAGAGGTTGCCGTCGGGATCGTAGGCCAGCGAGTTCACGCACGTAAGGGGGCGTCCCTCTAGACTCCCAAGCCGCGGGCCCTTGGCATCCTCGCGTACGATCTGGATCGATGTTCCCGAGAGGGCCACCGCGATCTCGCGCGTGCCCTCCTCGCGCCGCGCCGCGAGCGCCGTGATGGGCTCGGGAAAGCGCTGGAACTCCTTAAGCGCATCACCCTCCAGAACGTAGAGCACAGTGCCGGCGCTGACCCACAGCGAGTGACCGTCACTGGCCAGGTCGTCAATATCCGCAATCGAGGCCACTTCTTCGGCTTCATCCAGCGCGCGATTGGGTTTTAGGGCACCGTCAAACACCGGCACGGTAATCGCGGCAGCGCCTCGCCCCAGCACGCGCTCGGCAATCGATCTGAGCATGGTGATCATGCCGGCGTCCTCCAGCGGGTAGCGTATTGCACGAAGTCGGGATCGGCGCCAGCCAATTTGTAGCGCCCAATGCGGTTATTGAGAATGCCGCCCAGGTACAGATAGCCACGGTGTTCGCGCATTGAGGTGATCATTGGATGATTCACGCCTTCCGGGTCCCACATGACATCGATCACCTCTCCCGCTTCGGTGAACTTGAGCACACATCCGGTGTTGATATTGGGGAATAGCCACTCGTCCACCGGAACCCGCTTGGCCATGCGATGCCGGAATCCAGGCATGCGCATCGCCAGGTCATAGGCAGGGCTGCGCATGCCCACCAGGGCCAGCCAGTAGTTGCCGTCGGAGGCCAAGTTGATGTTGTCCGGATAGCCCGGCAGATTGTCGATAACCATTTCCGTCTGGCCGCGCCGCGCACCATCGAACCAGTAACGCTTGATGCAGCAGCCCCAGGTCTCGGCGAACAGAATCGATTCGCCGTCGCTGGCCACACAGATCCCGTTGGGGAATTTCAGGTTGCGCAGCACCGTGTGCGTGGTATTGGTATTGGGGTCGTAACAGACGATCCGGCCGTTGCCGCGCGCCTCCAGTCCGTCGACCGGCCACTCGTGCATCTCGTAGCGTACGGTCGCCTCGCTAAAGAAAACGCGTCCATCGTCAGTAATATCAAGATCGTCGGCCAGGCGCAGGCGACTGTCATCGTTGATCGAGGTCAGGCTGCGATTGGTTTCATCGGTGGCCTTTTGCACCTCGCCGGCGGGTGTTACCCGATACAGCCCCATGCCGCCTATGCAGACATACAGATTGTCCTGACGATCAAAGGCCATGCCCAGGGGCTGGCCCCCGATATGTGCAAAGACCTCCATGCGTTCATAGTCAGGCGCGAAAAAGCGAATGATGTCGCCGTGACGCGAGCCAGCGTAGAGATTGTCGTTACGATCGAGAATGACGTCCTCGGGCGCCTCGATGCGCCCGACGCCGATCAGCGACACGTCTTTTAGGCGATTGTTGAGCGCGTAGACGGTATTGGCCTCGGGGCTGCAGTCCGGTGCAGGCTTTAGTTCATGGTAGGTTGGACTGACGTAGACCTTGCTGATGATCCGGTGGCGATTCTTCAGCCAGCGGATATCGATCGTCGCAGCCAGAATCAGAATGCTGGCGAGAACCATGCGGTTCACACCACCCGGTGCCGAGAGCGTCGTCAGACCGTTGATGATCAAAAGCACGATCAGGGTGCCGACGAGCGCCTTGGTGACCGAGCCGCGCCCGCCTCCAAGACTGATGCCGCCCAATACTGCGGCGGTCACCACGATGACTTCCAGACCCACCCCGATGTCGGCACCGGCGGTAGCCAGGCGCGACGCGAAAAAACAGCCACCCACTGCGGTCAGCACGCCGCTTGCCACATAGCACAGCGCAACCGTGCGACGCACCGCGATCCCGCTATTATAGGCCGAGCGGCGCGATCCACCGATGGCCATGACGTGCCAGCCGGGTCGCAGTCGCGTCAGAAAAACGTGGCCGAAAATGGCAACTGCGGCGTAACACCAGTCTTCACACTTGAGCAGTAACACAAGCAGT
>CAJCHO010000023.1 GCA_903970145.1 Mycobacteriaceae bacterium
GCGCGCGTCGAGTTCGGGATAGTCGGTGTAACCCGCAGCCCCACCGCCGTAGAGCGTCTCCGCGTGCAAGGGGGCCAGCGGCGCATCGAGTTCGAGTCGCCGCACCAGGTCCGGATTGCTGATGAAGGGCTTGCCGAAAGCCACCAGGTCCGCCTTTGCGTGTTCAATCACCTCCTGTGCGAGGGTACGCGTGTAGCCGTTGTTCACGATCCATGCGCCCTCCGGATTGCCCTCCTTGAAGAGCTTGCGCAGCGCATCGTAGTCGAAGGGCGCGACGTCACGGGCACCTCCGGTAGCTCCCTCGATGACGTGTACGAAGGCAAGCTTGAGCGGCGCCAGCTGTTCCACAAAATAGCCAAACAAGTCCTGGGCGTCGCTGTCCTGACGGGCGTCATTGACGGGAGTTACCGGTGAGAGTCGGATCCCGGTACGTGCCGCCCCGATCTCGGCCACGATTGCACGCATGACAGCCAGCGGCAGGCGCGCGCGATTCTCCCTGCTGCCGCCATACTCGTCGCTTCGGTCATTGATGCTGTCGCGCAGAAACTGTTCGAGTAGGTAGCCATTTGCAGCATGCACCTCGACCCCATCGAAGCCCGCATCGATCGCGTTGCGCGCAGCCTGGCGATAGTCCTCGACTATGCGCGGCATCTCGTCCAGACGCAGCGCACGCGGCTCGGAAACCTCCTCGAAGCCCTTGGCTGTGAAAGTCTTGCCCTTGGCGCGCCGCGCGGTTGAGGACACCGGCGCCTGACCGTCGGGCAGCAGCGAGACGTGCGAGATGCGCCCGACGTGCCAGAGTTGCAGGACCATCTTTCCACCCTTGGCGTGAACCGCATTCGTTACCCGACGCCAGCCGGCGATCTGCTCGGCACTGTAGATGCCCGGTGTATCGAGGTAGCCCTGGCCTTCAGCACTGATCTGAGTGGCCTCCGAGACGATCAGCCCGGCGCTGGCGCGCTGCGCATAGTAGGTTGCCATGAGCGCGGTGGGCACCCTGCCGGGTCCGGCGCGATCGCGTGTCAGCGGGGCCATAACGATGCGGTTGTTTGCGTGGATAGCGCCAAGCCGTACGGGATCAAATAGCGAGGTCATTGGATGGGACTTTCGGAAGGAGGAGGTGGAAAATCATCTGATCTGCTTTTGGGCCAGTGCGCCCGGGCAGCCATTTAGACGCCTAGCTGGTGTCGGCCACTCTCAAAATCAAGTAGCCCGTTCGGATCGGACGAGACCGCGTAACGGCTATCGACGCACTCGGACCTAGCGGTAGAGACTCTTGCCAAAGCGCTCCGGACGCAGGCTCCAGTCTTCCGTAATCGCGGCCGACACCAAGATACGTTCCGCCCGTCCAATCAGGAGCGCGCGCGGCACAAGGCCAATGTAGCGCGAGTCGGCGCTGTCGTCACGATTGTCGCCCAGCATCAGGTACTGGCCGGCGGGAATACGGATCGGGCCGAAATCGGGCATGTTGCTGATGCTCGCGAGCCACTGGATCTGGTGGCTATCGGCACCCAGACCTTCGCTGACCCGCAGGGCCGCGAGGGACCGACCGGGTCGCACCTGGTCCGAAACCAGTTCACGCAGGGCGTAGTGCAGCGGCTTGCCGTCGATCGACAGGCGCTTGTCGCGCATCTGAACGAGCTCTCCCGGCAGCCCGATCACCCGCTTGATCAGGCGAGTTCCGTCCTTCGGTGAGCTAAAAGTCACGATATCTCCGCGCGCCGGCTCGCCAAGGTGTGCGAGCACGATGTCGGTCAGCGGCAGCTTCAAGTCATAGGCGAGGCGATTGACGAGAACCACGTCGCCTTCGAGAATGGTCGGATGCATCGACCCAGAAGGCACCGGGTTGTAGTCGGCGAGGGCGGTACGGACCAGACCAAACAGCAGCACGAGCGCTAGAAAACCGCGATTGTTCCGAATAAGCGCGCGCAGGCGTGTCATTTTGGTGCTCCCCCAGGTGACCGAAATAATTGGAACCCTGTCAGGTAATTTGGTTCCGAGGATCCGCATCGCCGGCCAGACTGGGAGTGGCGCAGCCTGCCAGGCGAGTGGCGCTCACGACGAGAAGCCGTTGCGTAAATAAAGTGGTGCGAGACAATGAGGCTTTCGCGCAAAGAGGCTCGATGAGTCCATGACCCACCAACATACGATTCACAAGCATGAGCACCACATTGGCTGGGACAATTCATTTACCCCCGTGGCCCGCATTGCGCCCGGGGAGTCGGTCGAGTTCGAAGTGTTCGAAGCCTCCGGTGGTCAGCTTGGCGCCGATTCAAGCGTCGCCACGCTTGAGCGACTTGACTTTGGACGCATCAATCCGGTTACCGGCCCCGTATTCATCGAAGGGGCTGAGCCTGACGACATTCTCAAGGTCACGCTTTTGTCATTTGCACCCTCGGGTTGGGGTTGGACCGCGAACATCCCGGGTTTCGGTCTGCTGGCCGACGATTTTCGCGCACCTGCGCTGCACATCTGGACTTACGATGCGTCCAGGCTGACGCCTGCTCTGTTCGGTTCGGCCGCGCGAGTCCCGCTCAAACCCTTCACCGGCACCATCGGCGTGGCGCCAGCCGCTGCCGGTCTGCACAGCATCGTTCCCCCGCGCCGGGTGGGCGGCAATATGGACGTGCGCGACCTTTCGGCCGGCTCGCAATTGTTCCTGCCCGTTGAAGTGGCCGGCGCCCTGTTTTCGCTGGGCGACACCCACGCCGCCCAGGGCGATGGCGAGGTCTGCGGTACCGCCATCGAGAGTCCGATGCGCGTTGCCCTGCGCTTCGATCTGATCAAGCAGACGCCGCTATCCTTTCCCCGCTTTACGACCCCCGGGCCCGTGACAAGTCATCTTGACGCAAAGGGATATGAAGTCACAACCGGAATCGGACCGGACCTCATGGAAGCTGCCCGCGCTGCGGTGCGCTCGATGATCGATCTGCTCACCCGTCGCCACGGCATGGCGGCCGTCGACGCCTACATGCTCTGTAGCGTATGCGCGGATCTGCGCATCAGCGAGATCGTCGATCTGCCCAACTGGACGGTCAGCCTGTATTTTCCGCGCCTGGTTTTCGAATAGCCGCGAGACCGGGCAACAAACCGCAAAAAGGGCGCGCAGCGCGTCGGGCATTTCAGGGGTAGCATTGGCAATGCTCACGGCAGATGCCGGGGCCCGCAACTGTCACAGCGCCGGTGCCGGCGCGCTACCAAGGACTCCCGATGAAGCGCACCTTGACTGCAGCAATCCTCTGCGTTTTCGTCGCCGGCGCCGCGAGCGCCGCCCTACCCACTGGAAGCCAGGCACCGGATTTCTCCACCCAGGCCTCGCTCGATGGAAAGGTCTTCAGCTTCAAGCTTGGCGACGCCCTCAAGAAGGGTCCGGTGGTGCTCTATTTCTATCCGGCGGCCTTTACCAAGGGCTGCACCATCGAAGCCCACGATTTCGCTGACGCAGTCGATCAATATCATGCCCTTGGTGCCACCGTTATCGGCGTCTCGCACGACAATATCGAAACCCTGAACCGCTTCTCGGTAAGCGAATGTCGCAGCAAATTCGCGGTGGCGGCCGACACTGACCAGCGCATCATGAAGTCCTACGACGCGGTTCTGGCCGCGCGCCCCGATCTGTCGGACCGCACTTCCTATGTGATCGTCCCCAGCGGCGAGATCATTTACAGCTACACCGACCTAAAGCCTGACAGCCACGTCCAGAATACGCTGGATGCGCTTCGAGCCTGGGTGAAGGCGCAGCCCGCCGTCAAGTAGCCGGTCAGCGTGGTCGGCGCGCCGTCCACGGTGCCACGCGCGGTAACAGCAGCAGGCCCGGAACGGCGCAGGCCGCGCAAATCAGATAGAAATCAAACCACCCGGTCAGCTCGACAACGTGACCGGCGAAGGCATTGAAAAAAGTGCGTGGCACGACGGCCAGGCTCGTGAACAGTGCCAGCTGGGTCGCCGTATAGCGCGTGTCGGTGGCGCGCGCCATGAATGCCGTCAACGCGGCAGTCCCAAGACCCGCGCTGGCAAAAGCCTCAAAACCGATCGCCATGGCGAGCACGGCGAGGTTCGCGCCGCTGATTGCCAATACTGCATAGCCGAAAATCGAGATCAGCTGCAAAAAGCCGAATATCCACAGTCCGCGGTTGATACCGATCACCATCAACCACGCGCCGCCGAGCAGGCCACCGGCTACGCTCGCCCACAGACCAACACCCTTGGCGACCTCGCCGATCTGCGAGTTGGTAAAGCCCAGATCGACGAAAAACGAGGTCGCAAGCGAAGTCGCGAGCGAGTCGCCGAGCTTGTAAAACAGGATAAATGCCAGCAGCAAAATGGCGGAGGTCCAACCGGAGCGCTCGATAAATTCACGAAACGGCAGCACGACTGCCTGGCGCAGGTCGGCCGGCGGGGCACCATAGACAACTGGCTCGGCCACTACGAGCGTCATGATCATTCCTGGCAGCATGAAAGACGCCGTGATCGCGAACACGGCCGACCAGGGAAGATAGTCCGCGAGGATGAAGGCCAGCGCACTCGGTACCAGGCCCGAGAGCTTGTAGGCATTGACGTGGATCGCGGTACCCATCCCCTGCTGGTCGTCGGCAAGCATCTCGCGGCGAAACGCATCAATGACGATGTCCAGACTCGCCGAGAAGAAGGACAGCAGAGTTACCAAGAGGGCGATCTGGCCCAACTGGGTCGCGGCATCGCGAGTGCCGAGCGCTGCAATGCCCAACAGAACCGCCAGCTGCATGACCATCATCCAGCCGCGTCGACGCCCAAGCCAGGGCAGGGCATAGCGGTCCATCAAGGGCGCCCAGAGGAATTTCCAGGTGTAGGGGAACTGGATAAGGGCGAACAGTCCGATGGACTTCAGATCGACTCCGCCCCGGCGCAGCATCAGCTGTACCAGGTTCAGCATCACGTACAGCGGCAGTCCCGAACTGAACCCGAGAAATATGCAGACCACAAAACGTCGATCGGCCAGGCGCCGCCAGCCGGTGGCGCTCGCCGACTCATTCATGGATCGTGGTCCAGCTGGAGGGGCGCCTCGCGGCGACGGACTTGCACAGTTGCAGTTCGAGGCGGGCCATCACTGCCTTGCCAGGTGGTCGATGGCGGCAGTGTACGCGAGAGCCCGGAAGGTGTTAAGGCGGCGTGGCAGCGCGCAGACGGAAAACCGCCAGACTGCCGAACAGATTGGGCAGAATGCGCGTGATGCTACCCTCGTGCATGGCAAGGCTCTCGCGGATCTCGAAACCACCCGCGCGCGCCAGATCCGCGAAATCGAGCAGCGTCGAGAAGCGCAGGTTCGGCGTGTCGAACCACTGGTAGGGCAGGGACTTGGTAACCGGCATGCGCCCGAGCATGATCGCTACCCGATCCTGCCAGTATCCAAAATTCGGAAAACTGACGATGCTCTCCCGACCGACGCGACGCAACTCGCGCAGCATCTCGCGCGTATGGCGGACTGCCTGCAGACTCTCGAGCTGCAACACGGTATCGAAGGACTCATCTCCGAACATCGCCAGCCCATCCTCGAGGTTCTGCTGGATCACGTTCACGCCATTTTTCATGCAGGCAAGCACATTGTCCGGATCAATCTCCACGCCATAGCAGTTGCAGCCCTTCTCGTCCTGCAGATAGGCAAGCAGTGCCCCGTCACCGCAGCCCAGATCGAGAACCCTCGAGCCCGGTGCGATCCAGTCGGCGACGAAGGCCAGATCCTTGCGCAGGGCGCGCTTCATGGCGCCACTCCTATGCCATGCGCGATGCTCGCGAAATAGGCGCGAATCCCGGCGTGGTAGTGTGCATCGTCGAGCAGGAAAGCATCGTGCCCGTGGGGCGCGTCAATCTCAAGGTAAGTGACTGCGCGGCGCGCCTCCAGCAGGGAGCGCACCATCTCGCGGCTGCGCTCAGGTGCGAAGCGCCAGTCGGTCGTGAAGGAAACGATCAGAAAGCGTGCACTCGCGCGCGCTAGCGCCTGTGCCAGCGATCCACCGGTCTCGCGTGCCGGATCGAAGTAGTCAAGCGCCTTGGTGATCAAAAGGTAGGTGTTGGCATCAAAGTACTCGGAAAATTTATCCCCCTGATAGCGCAGGTAACTCTCGATCTCGAAGTCCACGCCAAATCCGTAGAGCAGGTCATCGGCTTTCAAGGTGCGGCCGAATTTGCTCGCCATGTCGTCGTCCGACAGGTAGGTGATGTGCCCGATCATGCGCGCCAGACGCAGGCCGCGCTTGGGCACGACGCCGAACTGGTGGTAGTGACCGCCGTGGAAATCGGGGTCCGACAGGATCGCCTGGCGCGCCACGTCGTTAAAGGCAATGTTCTGCGCAGACAGGCGCGTGGTCGACGCAATCGCGACGCAATGGTCAAGCCGCGCCGGATAACGCATGCTCCAGGCAAGCGCCTGCATGCCACCAAGACTGCCGCCGATCACTGCGGCAAAACGCTCGATGCCAAGCCGGTCAGCCAGTCGGGCCTGGGCTTCGACCCAATCCTCGACGGTTACCAGCGGAAAGTCCGCGCCGTAGGGAGTTCCGGTGTCGGGATTGATCGAAGTCGGTCCCGTCGAGCCAAAGCAGCTGCCCAGATTGTTCACTCCGACGACGAAGAATTGATTGGTGTCGACGGGCTTTCCCGGACCAACCATATTGTCCCACCAGCCGAGGACATCGTCTGCGGACCGCCCGGCGACGTGGTGCGACGCGTTCAGGGCGTGACACACCAGCACCGCATTGGTGCGCGCCGCATTGAGCGTGCCGTAGGTTTCAACCATCAGCGAATAACGCGCCAGGCGCGCGCCACTCTTGAGCAGCAGGGGCTCGGTGAATTCGTGCAGGGTGGGAAGGACTACGACCGCAGCATCCATGACGGATAAAACCCTTTGCGCCTGCCGGCAGACATAGCGGAATCAGCGCGTCGGGTGTGAAGCCCCTTCGCTTTAGCCGTATTTATTTTGGGTCATGCAGCAACGCGACCCTGGCGCCCGCAAGCTGATTCCCTGAAGCCGGGAACGATCAAATCGGCGCACGGTTCAGAGTAGCCGAATTGGCCGGCGCCCGTCAAACGCCGGCCACGGACCCGCTAGTCCAGTTCGAGCGGCACAAAATGCTTCTGGCCGTTGCGCCAGACCAGTAGCGCGATCGAACCCTTGGCTTTGCTGGCGATATCGCGCAACTGCTGTACGCTCTTCAAGGGTGTGTCATTGATGGCGAGGATGACGTCGCCGCGATGAATGCCCGCGCTCTCGGCCGGACCGCCGACGGCCTCAACCACGAGACCACTGTCCTCGCCGATCTGGCTGCGTTCGCGCGGTGCGAGTTCGCGCAAGCCCAGACCCAGCTTGCCATGGTTTGGCCCAGTCTGGGCGCTCGCGACTTCCTTGTCGTCGCTCAACTCGGCAATGGTGGCGGTGAGCTCAACCGGTTTGCCATTGCGCCAGACCTGCAGCTGGGCTCGCGTGCCGGGTTTGATGTCGGCAACCATGGTCTGCAGATCCGAGGCACGCTCGACGTCGTGCCCATTGATGCGCGTGATCACGTCACCCGTCTTGACCCCCGCCGCGGCGGCTGGCTCATCGCTCACCACCACACCAACGAGCGCTCCCATCGGTCGCGGCAAGCCGAACGAGTTGGCAAGCTGCTGATCGACGTCCTGGATCTGCACGCCCAGCTGGCCACGCGTGACCTTGCCGTGCGCGATCAGTTCATCCTTGACGTGCATGGCGATATTGATCGGGATCGCAAATGACAGTCCTTCGTAGGCGCCGCTACCCGTGACGAGTCGGGCATTGATCCCGACCACTTCGCCATTCAGGTTAAATAGCGGCCCCCCCGAGTTGCCCGGATTGATCGGCACATCGGTCTGGATGAAGGGGGTGACGTTGTGGGGTGAACCCTCTTCGTCACCGAGGGTCCGCGCCTTGGCGCTGACGATTCCGGAAGTCACGGTATTCTCGAACCCAAATGGCGAACCAATTGCAAGTACCCACTCGCCGACCTGGAGATTGTCGGCGTTGCCCAAGGTCACCACCGGGAGATTCTTTGCGTCGATGCGAATGACTGCAATGTCGCTGCGCTTATCAATTCCGACCACCTTGGCGCGGAATTCACGCCTGTCGGTCAGTTTGACCGTCACTTCGGTGGCGTCTTCGACGACGTGCGCGTTAGTGAGGATATAGCCGTCCTGGCTAATGATGAAGCCCGATCCCAAGCCATGCATGATCTCCTCCCGCGCCGGGCCCATCGGACCGCTAAAACCGCGGAAGAACTGGAAAGGATCGTCTTGTCCGAACGGGATACCGTTCAGTTGCATCTGACGTTGCTGCTTTACCGTAGTCGAGATATTGACCACGGTAGGGCCGTAGCGTTGCACCAGGGCCGTGAAGTTCGGCAGGCCCGCGACCGCGTTACTGCCCGCGACGAGTGCCGGGGGTGGCGCCGGCTGTGCGTAGACCAGCGAACTCGCCCCGAAGCTTCCAAATCCAGCGCAGGCGACAGCGATCACGCCGGCCAGAGCCAGGCGAGACAGAGTAAAGGGTGGTTTCATTGCAAGCTCCTCAAGGATCAATTGCGTGAATGGGCAACGCACGCTGCGCGCCATGTCCAGACGCACTCTATTCGACCCAGCTTAAGTGGTGCTTAAGGCAGCTGCGATTCCCGCGCCGGCACCTTAAAACTCACCCTGACCGTCAAACCCGCGCCGGTCGCGGGCGTCTCAAGCACGACCGTCGCCCCGTGGCGCGCCGCAATGTTGCGCACGATTGCCAGACCGAGCCCACTGCCGGGGCTGTGCGTCGAATCGCCGCGGTAGAAGCGCGCAAACACGCGCTCGCGCTCTGCCTCGGGGATTCCCGGTCCGGTATCGGTCACCGCCAGTTCTGCGACTCCGTCTTGCTTGATGAGTTCAACATCGATGCGTCCGCCCGCCGGCGTATAACGCAGGGCGTTGTCGACGAGATTGGTCAACAGGGTATCGAGCGCTTCGGGATCGCCCTCTACACGCAGCGAGGTCTCGGCCACCAGACCCAGGTCCAACTGGCGCTCGAGGGCGCGCGCCGTGTTGGCTACTATCACGGCGCGCGCCAGTTCCAGCAGGTCGACTTCGCGCATGGCACTCGCGGGCACCTCGGGCTCGGCCCGGGCGAGCGCCAGAAGCTGCTCGACCAGGTGGGCAACGCGAGCGAGGCCGGCGCGCAGGGGTCCGAGCTCCGCGCGCACCTGCTCGGGCGATTCAGCGCGCTCTGCCAGTTGTACATGCAGTTGCAGGGCCGTGAGCGGAGTGCGCATTTCGTGGGCGGCGTCGGCGATGAAATTGCGCTCGCTCTCCAGAGCCCGCGCGAGGCGCGCCAAAAGATCATTAAGCGCCGCCACCAGCGGCCGGATTTCGTCAGGAAGTCCGGTCACCGCGAGTGGCGCGAGTGCGCCCGGACGACGCGCGGCGACTTCCTCGGCCACACGCCGTACCGGCAAAAGCCCGCGGCCGACTATCAGCCAGATCAGCACGCCAAGCACCGGCAACAACACCAGTACCGGGAGCACCGTACGCAGCGCGATCGCCGCTGCCAGTTCGCGGCGCACGCGCATCGGCTGCGCGACCTCGATGAGCACGTCCTCGAAGATTGCCGCATAGACGCGCCAGTCGCCCTGCGCGCTGCCTGTCGTTGAGAACCCCAGCTGGGCACTGGCCGGCAGCTGCGAGTCGGGATGCGAAATATAGAGGCGACGTCCGCTAAGCGTCCAGATCTCCACGACCACTCCGTCCTCGGCTTCGGGCAAGCCCTGACGCGATTGCGAGAGCGGTCCAAAGGCACGCGCCGGCAGTGATTGCGCCACTTGGCGCAGCTGATAGTCGAACATCGCGTTGGCGGCTTCGCGCGCCTGGCGATAGACGAAGGCTCCGGTCACGAGCGCACCCGCAAGCAGCACGAGCAAGAGCCATGCGACGAGGCGGCGCTGAATCGACTTCACGATGAAGATTGCGGCGCTTGCCGCACGAGGTGCGCGCACATGGCAGCTAGTTCTCGCCAGTCAGGGTATAACCAACGCCGCGGATGGTGCGAATCAGGTTGGCGCCGAGTTTTTTTCGCAGGCTGTGAATATGTACCTCGATCGCGTTGCTGCCGATTTCTTCTCCCCAGCCATAAAGCCTCTCCTCAATCTGGGCGCGAGAGAGCACCGCGCCGGGACGCTGCGCCAGGGTCGTCAGTATTGCCAATTCGCGCGCCGAGACTATGATTTCACTGTCGTTGCACCACACCCGGTGCGTCGCGGGATTGATGCGCAGGGAACCGACTGTGAGTGTCGGTTCGGCGTGGCCGGCGCCGCGCCGCTGCAGCGCGCGTACCCGGGCGGCGAGTTCGTCCAGTTCGAAGGGCTTCACAAGATAATCGTCGGCACCGGCGTCAAGTCCCGCCACTCGATCCCGAACCGCATCGCGTGCGGTCACGATCATGACGGGCAGCGAGCGGCCGGCTGCCCGCATCTGGCGCAAAAGCTCGAGGCCGCTCTTTTTGGGCAAGCCCAGATCGAGCAGCATGACATCATAGGTCTCAAGGCCCAGCGCGCTTTCGGCCGCGGCGCCGTCACGCACCCAGTCGACGGCAAAGCCATCCTGGCGCAGCCCCTTGCGCACCGACTCGCCGATCATCGCGTCGTCCTCGACGAGCAACAGGCGCACCTACAACTCCTAGGCAGCTGCGATGTTCTGCCAGATGCGGTTTGACTTGACCAGCTCAAGGGCACTCATCGGCACACCGGTGTAGTAGCCCTGCATGACGTCGCATTGCACCTGGGTAAGAAAGGCCACCTGGTCGGCACGCTCGACGCCTTCGGCGACGATGGTTATCCCGAGGTTGTGTGCCATTTCGATCAATCCGGAAACGATGGTCGCATCGAAAGCGTCGATCGAGCAGCCCTTGATGAAACTGCGATCGATCTTGATTTCGTTGACCGGCAAATTACGCAACCAGGACAGGCCACCATAGCCGGTACCGAAATCGTCGATCGAGATGCGCACACCGAGTGCCGCGACATCGCCCAGCGCCTCGGCGGTCGCCTCCATGTCCGCGATAAACGCCGATTCCGCGACCTCGAGCGTCAGACGACCCGGCGCAAAACCGAACTCGTCGAGCGCCTCGCGCAGCGTCTGGATGAAGCCCGAATCACGCAACTGCACGACCGAGACATTGATAGCCAGATCAATCGGCGCCCGTCCAAGCTTGGCGAAGGCCGATACCTCTTTGAGCGATTCACGCAGCACCCACAGGCCAACAGGACGAATCAGGCCGCTGCGCTCGGCAAGCGGAATGAAGCGCTCCGGAATGATCGTCTCGCCATCATCGGTATTCCAGCGCACTAGCGCTTCGAGCCCGAGAACGGCGCCCCCCTGGACCGAGATCTTCGGCTGGAACAGGCACTGCAGCCGATTCTCCGCGAGGGCGTGTCGCAGACCCTGTTCAGTGCAGACCCGCTCGGTCAGGGCCGCGCCTTCGACGGGATCGTAGAACTGGAAATTGTTGCGCCCGGTCTCCTTGACGCGCGTAACCGCGGCATTGGCGTTTCGCAACAGCGACTCGGCATCGCCGCCGTCGCGTGGGTGCAGCGCAATGCCGATCGAGGGCGTTACATAAATCGTCTGCCCGTGCAGGCGCATGCGCGTGCCGATTTCGGCCAGGAGGGTTTGCGCAAAGGCGGTCGTCTCGGCCTGCACGTCACCGCCCTCGGTAAGGGGTACCACGATGGCGAATTCATCGCCATTCAGGCGCGCACGCAGCGAGTCGGCGCCGCCGCGCCGGGTCACGCGGTTGGCAACGATCTTTAACAGCGTGTCGCCGATCTCGTGACCGTAGCTGTCGTTAACCTGCTTGAACTGGTCGAGATTGATCACGATCATACCCAGGGGCTTTAGCATCGCGCGTGCGATGCGCTCGTCGCATTGCTCAAGCAGTGCCGTGCGGCTCAAAAGACCCGTCAATTCGTCGTGAGCCACGAGATCGCGCAGGCGCTCGCGCAGACGATTGCGCTCAGCCACGTCGCGCACCACCACGATTGCCTGTTGGGGATCGATCGGAGTGATGATCGCCTCGAACTGACGGCCATCAGCCCCGAGGAGCGTGAACTCGCACAATTGCTGGCGCCCGCCATCAAGCGAGCGCTCGAGCGTCGCATTCCACAGGGCGCGCGCGTCATCGCTAAATTCCGGCCGGTCCACAAATCGATAACCGATCAGCTCAGCAGCAGGCGCGAGCATCTGGCCCGGTGGTCCGCCGATATCGAGCACCTGCCCGGTGCGATCCATGCGCATCACCACGTCGGGCAGCGCCTGCATCATCAGCCGCTGCGCGCGATCGGCATCTGCGAGGCGCTTTTCGAGTACGACGAACTCCTTATTGCGCTCCTTCAAGCGCTGGTCGAGCGATTCACCGTGCCGGGTAATCGTCGCTTCGGCTTCCTTGCGACGTGTCACATCGCGCAGCGCCACGACAAAGCGGGCTCCACCGGGCACGCCCGGGACGCGTTGTGCGCGCGCCTCGACCCACACCACACGCTGGCGACTGGCCGCGAGCCGCCAGGTAAATTCCTGACTGGCGCTGGTGCCAACCGCGAATGCATCCCAGGCCTTGCGATTGGCCGTGCGGTCGCCAGGAGGCACAAGATCGAACAGGAATGCATCCTCGGCCACGCTCGACAGACCGAGCAGGACTGCGAAGGCCTCGCTGGCGCGACGGATCCCGCCGCGCGCGTCAAGATCGAGCATCAGCTCGGTGGCGTCGAGCGCCGGCTCGGGTGCCGCCGCCGGTGCGGGTGCCGGTGGCACTGCCGTCGCGGGCGCGGCCGCAGGCGCCGCAGCAGCAGCGGGGGCAGGCGCCGGTGCAGCAACCGGAGTCGCCGCCACAGGTGCGATCAGGCGTGGCAGCTCGCTGGTAATGCGCACCACGCCCAGGGGCGGCAGCGCGATTGCCCTATCATGCACCCAGCGGGTCTTGCCGTCGGGCAGCACGATGCGCAGCACCTCCGAATAAGAGCCGTCCTCGAGTCCCTCCTCGAAAGCCTGGTTGACGCGCTGCTGGTCGTCGCCGTGCACCCAGGCCTTCCAGCGATGCGCCACACGCGCATCCGGCGGCAGCGGCCGGCCGAACATCTCGCGAAACGAGCCCGCTACCGAGATCGCAGTCGACGAGGGTGGCTGATACAACCAGACAACGTCACCAACCTCGGGGGTCGCGGCGCCGGGACTGGGGCTGGATTCATTGGGCGTATTCAATTTCGCAGCAAGCAGGCAGTGCTAGTGGGTGACGCCAGGGCGCCAGAGGACACATTTCACCACAGGTGAGCACCGAATTGGTAATTCTGCCCGATCCTCAAGCTTCGCGCGCTAGTTCAGTGACTCCAGCAACATGCGCACCCGGGCCGGTTCGCTGGCCGCGAGAATCTTCCGGGCGATGGTACGACAGCGTGTCGTATCCGAGCGCAGTACTTCCTGCTTGACCGACAAGAGCTGCGCCGGATGCATCGAAAACTGGCGCAGGCCAAGGCCCAGCAGCAGGCGCGCCAGGCGCGCATCGCCGGCCATTTCGCCGCACACCGACACCGGGATTCCGGCGCGTGCGCCAGCGGCGATGGTTTGCGCCACCAGGTGCAGGATGGCGGGGTGGATCGGGTCATACAGGTGCGCCACCGCGCTATCGCTGCGATCGATCGCGAGCGTGTACTGGATCAGATCGTTCGTGCCGATCGACAGAAAGTCGAGCCGCTTTACGAAGCTCGTTAAAGACAGGGCCGCTGCCGGGATCTCGATCATGCCGCCGATCGGCATGGCCGCATCGAATGCCAGTGCGCGCGCGCGCAGCTGCTCGCGCGCCTGCTCGATGAGCACCTTGGTCTGTTCGATCTCGTCGACATGGGCCAGCATCGGTATGAGTAGTTTCACCGGGCCAAAGGCCGAGGCCCGCAGGATCGCGCGCAACTGCGCCAGAAACATCTGCGGTTCGGCAAGGCAGTAGCGGATCGCGCGCAAGCCCAGAGCGGGATTGGAGGCGGTGGGCGGCATGTCGCTGTCGAGCATTTTGTCGGCGCCGATATCGAGCGTGCGAATCGTGACCGGACGTCCGTCCATCGCCTTGACGACCTGCAGATAGGCGGCAAACTGCTCTTCTTCGTCCGGCAACTCACCCTGACGATTCATGAACAGGAATTCGGTACGGTACAGGCCGACCCCCATCGCGCCGACTTCATCGGCGAGCTCGCAGTCACCAGGTAACTCGATATTGGCCCACAGATCGATCGGCACCTCATCGAGGGTGCGCGTGGGCATGTGCCGCAGGCGCTTGAGCTTGGCGTGAGCCAGTTCGAGGTCGCGCTGGCGCAGGCGATATTCCTCGAGCACGATCTCGCTGGGGTCGACGATCAGCACGCCCGCGTCCCCGTCGATGATCAGCAGTTCGTCCTGACGAATCAGGCGCGCCGCATTACCGAGCCCGACCACCGCCGGAATGTCGAGGCCGCGCGCCACGATCGCGCTGTGCGATGTGGTGCTGCCCAGATCAGTCACAAAGCCGCCGAACAAGCGCTGCTTGAACTGCATCATGTCGGCCGGTGCAATATCATGCGCGACGATCAGCGTGCCCTCGTGCCCGGTGGCCAGATCCGAAAACACGCGCGCCGTGCCGGTGAGCACCTTGAGCACCCGTTCGATCACCTGCTCGACGTCAGCGCGCCGCTCGGCGATATATTCGTCGGCCATCTCGTCAAATTGTGCGACCGCCGCCTGCAGCTGGGTGGTCAATGCCCATTCGGCGTTGTAGTGGCGCGCGCGGATCAGTTCCTGGGGCTCCTCAGAGAGCAGCGGATCCTGCAGGATCAGGCGATGCAGCTCGAGCAGCGCCGCAAACTCCGGCGGCGATTCCTCGGGTAGATCGCTCTCGACGCTATAGAGTTCGTTGACTACTTCGGCGACGGCATCATCGAGGCGCCGGATTTCGCGCTCGACCTGGTCGGGTTCGATCATGTAATGCGTCACCTCGAAGCTGGTCGAGGCGATCAGCTGCGCGCGGCCGATGGCGATGCCGCGCGAGACCGCAATTCCGTGCAGGGTGAAGGCCATCCACGTTTCCCCAGTTCAAGCCAGATGGGGCGCGCCGTGCAGCGCACCCTTCGCTCTACTCCCCTTCGCCGAACTTGTCGTCGATCAACGCCACCAATGCATCCATCGCCGCTGCTTCGTCGACCCCACCGGTCTCGAGCATCACCTTGGTGCCCTTGCCGGCTGCGATCATCATGACCCCCATGATGCTCTTGGCGTTGACGCGTCGCGCATCACGCGATATCCAGACATCGCATGGGAAACGCGCCGCCAGCTGGGTCAGTTTTGCCGAGGCCCGCGCATGCAGGCCGAGTTTATTGCTGATGGTGATTTCGCGCGTTAGCATCGTCTGCTGTTTGCTCTGGGGAATTCGATTGTTCTTTTCCGGCGCGCGCCTGTTGCGGAATCTGCGGCGCGTTGGCACCGAGCCGGATCACGCCGCCGCTGGCACCGGCGCTGGCCCGCTCAATGAGGGCATCGAGCGTTCCGCTGGAGCGGTAGGTCAAGGCACGCAGGAGCATCGGCAGGTTCACCCCGGTGAGGCATTCGACTTTGCCGGGACGAACAAGCTGCGCGGCGCCATTGGCCGGCGTGGCACCAAACAGGTCGGTGAGAATCAGGACACCGGCGCCGCTCTCGAGCTTTGCCAGGAGAGGCTGGGCGAGCGTCGCGACGTCCGGCGGACACTGGCCCGGATTTACATCCAGCGCCAGACAATCATCCGGTTGCGACCCATAGACGTGGATAGCGCACCGGAACAGGGCCGAGGCCAGCGGATCATGTGCGACGAGCAAAAGGCCGATCATGCTAGTTGCTCATGCGGCAAGATGCATCAGGTGGCCATACACGAACACCCCGACGAGTGCGCACAACAGCGCCGTGCCCACTGCCAGTCGCCAGACGATAGTCTCGACGTGCTCACGCCTTTGCTCGCGCTGGAGCGCCGCGCCCAATCGCGCGCCCACCACGCGATTGATCAGGCGCGCGGTATTCTCGCGCAGACGCGCTTGCGTGTATTCGTCGAGCACCTCGCCAGGCTTGATCGACTCCGGACTGTGTTGTTCGTGCATGATGGTCTCCGGCGCGAATCCGCGCAGCGGCATTAGGCGAGGGACTGCTCCAGGGCATCGACAAATCGTCCGGCCACTGGATACCCCGACTGCTCGGTGATCTCGCGCATGCAGGTGGGGCTGGTGACGTTGATCTCGGTCAGATAATCGCCGATCACGTCGATTCCGACAAGCAGCAGACCACGCGCGGCCAGTTCCGGGCCGATCGCGTTGGCGATCTGCGCGTCGCGCGCCGAGAGCGGCTGCGCGCGACCGATTCCACCGACTGCAAGATTGCCCCGCAATTCCTTGCCCTGGGGCACGCGCGCCAAGGAATACGGCACCGGCTCGCCGGCGATGATCAGAATGCGCTTGTCGCCGTCCACGATTTCCGGGATATAGCGCTGCACCATCACGCTGCGGGCTCCCAGCGCCGTGACCGTTTCGATGATCGAGCCAAAATTGAATTCGTCCTCGCGCACGCGGAAAATACCCATCCCACCCATGCCGTCCAGAGGCTTGACGACAATGTCCCCGTGCTCGGCATGAAAGGCGCGGATCCGTTCGGGATCGCGCGTAACCAGGGTGGGCGCGGTGAAGTGCGGGAATTCGGTGATCGCGAATTTCTCGTTATGGTCGCGGATGGCGCGCGCCCTGTTGAACACGCGCACGCCCTGTGCCTCGGCCGCTTCGAGCAGATAGGTCGAGTAGACGTACTCCATGTCGAACGGCGGATCCTTGCGCATCAGCACGGCGTCAAATTCGCGCAAGGCGCGCCAGGTAGCACCAGCGGCCTCGTACCAGTCAAGCGCGTCGCCCGTGAGGGTGAGCTTTTGAACCTTGGCGCACACCAGACCACTGGCGTCGCGTTCGATGTGCTCTTGGAGCGTGAACCACACGCCATAGCCGCGGCGCGCGGCCTCGCTCATCATCGCGAAGGTCGAGTCCTTGTAGATCTTGAACGACTCGAGCGCGTCGGCGACAAAAACAATCTGCATGGCTCAGTAGATCTCGGGATTCGGATCCGTGCGTTCGAGCTCCAGTGAGGCGGCCAGCAGCGCCAGGCGAGCGACCACACCGTAGGCGTAAAAGCGATTCGGGGCGGCGCTCGGCCGCTGGTCGGGATCGGGCAGATTGCAACTCGCGGCAAAGGGCAGCGGCACGAACTGCATACCCGGCGCATTCAGGTTCTCGTCCTTGCCGCGCTGTCCATGCACGCGGTAGAAACCGCCGACCACAAAGCGATCGATCATGTATACGACCGGCTCGGCGACTCCTTCGTTGACCGTCTCGAAGGTGTAGACCCCTTCCTGGATGATCACTTCCGAGACTTCAAGACCCTCCTTGACCACCGACATCTTGTTGCGCGTCTTGCGGTTCAGATTGCGCACCTCCGAGGCGTCCTTGACCGTCATGATGCCCATGCCATAGGTGCCGGCGTCGGCCTTGACGATCACGAAGGGCGTCTCGGTAATCCCGTACTCCTTGTACTTCTTGCGAATCTTCGCCAACAGGAAGTCGACATTGCTTGCCAGACATTCTTCGCCTGTGCGTTCGTGGAAATTGATCTCGCCGCAGGTCGCGAAATAGGGATTGACCATCCACGGGTCGATGTCGAGCATCTTCGAGAACTTCTTGGCGACGTCGTCGTAAGCGGCGAAGTGCTTGGACTTGCGGCGCACGGCCCAGCCCGCGTGCAAGGGCGGCAGCAGGAATTGCTCGTGCAGATCCTTCAATTGCTCGGGAATACCGCTTGAAAGGTCATTGTTTAGCAGAATTGCACAGGGATCGAAATTCTTCAGTCCCAGTCTGCGGCCGTGCCGCTCAAGAGGTTCGAGCGTGAGCATCTGGCCGTCGGGTAAGGCGACCTGGGTCGGACTGGTGACTTCCGGATTCAGGCTGCCAAGGCGCACGTTCAGGCCGGTCTGACGCAGGATCGCCGACAGACGCGCGATGTTCTGCAGGTAGAAAGTATTGCGCGTATGGTTTTCCGGGACCAGCAGAAGATTGCGCGCGTCCGGACAGATCTTGTCGATAGCTGCCATCGCCGCCTGGACGGCCAGGGGCAGAACTTCCGGCGACAGATTGTTGAAACCCCCGGGAAACAGGTTCGTATCGACTGGCGCAAGCTTGAAGCCGGCGTTGCGCAAATCAACCGAGCAGTAAAACGGTGGCGTATGTTCCTGCCATTCGAGGCGGAACCAGCGCTCAATGGCAGGCGTCGCGTCCAGAATGCGACGTTCCAGATCGAGCAGCGGGCCGGATAATGCGGTAACGAGGTGGGGAACCATGACCATCCTGTGCAGATGTGCGAATTGTAAGGTAAAGCGTGCAATTCCCGAGGATCGATCCTCGGGTTAGGAATATTGAGGCAGCTTTGGGAAAAAAAAGGCCGACGCGCGGCGCCGGCCCGAAGCTCCTGCGGAGCTCGACCTACTGGAGAGGAGAAACCAACTACCCTACGCGCTGCGGCACTGCAAAAACCCCTACTGGTGGTAGGCCGATTCGCCGTGCGAGGAAATATCGAGACCCTCGCGTTCCTCTTCCTCGGACACACGCAGGCCAACGGCCAGATCCACCAGTTTGAAAGACAGGAAAGCCACGGTGGCGGTCCACAGCACCGTCAATCCGACCGCCTTGGCCTGAATATATAGCTGGGCGAACTCGCCCGGATAGCCAACCTTGCCGGTCACATAGTCGGTGATACCCGGCCCACCCAGACCCGGATCGTTGAAGATACCGGTGAGCAGAGCGCCAAGAATCCCGCCGACCGCGTGCACACCAAAAACGTCCAGTGAATCGTCAGCGCGGATGATCTTTTTTAAGCCCATCACGCCCCACAGGCAAACCACGCCCGCCGCAAGGCCGATCACGAAGGCCCCGGGAATGCCGACATTGCCCGCTGCCGGCGTGATGGCAACCAGGCCCGCCACTGCGCCCGATGCGGCACCAAGCATCGAGGGCTTGCCCTTGATAAGCCATTCGAGCAGCGTCCAGCTCAGCACCGCGCAGGCGGTTGCAAGATAGGTATTCATGAAAGCCAGCGTCGCCGAGCCATTGGCTTCGAGCGCCGAACCGGCATTAAAGCCGAACCAGCCGAACCACAGCAGCGAAGCCCCGATCATGGTCATGGTCAGACTGTGCGGTGCCATCGATTCGCGTCCCAGCCCAAGACGCTTGCCGATGACGAAGGCACCGACCAGACCAGCGATGCCGGCATTGATGTGCACGACCGTGCCGCCAGCGAAGTCCAGCGCCCCCATCGCCCAGAGATATCCGCCCTTGGCGGTCTGCGCGTCGACCACGTCGGCGCTGGTAAAGCCGTCCGGCCCCGGCCAGTACCACACCATATGGGCGACAGGCAGGTAGCTAAAGCTGAACCACAGGACCATGAAAAGCAGGATCGCCGAGAACTTGATGCGCTCGACGAGCGAGCCCAGGATCAGGCAGCAGGTGATCGCGGCAAAGGTGGCCTGGAATGCCACATACACGAGCTCATAGAGCGGGGTGCCCTTGGAGAAAGTCGAGACGTGCGAGAAGGCACCCGTGACGCTATCAAAGCAGCCCTTGAGAAATACCCGGTCAAAACCGCCTATGAAGGGACTTCCTTCGGTAAACGCCAGCGAATAGCCGTACACGCACCACAGCACCGTGATGAGGGAAAACGTGACGAAGACCTGCATGAGCACCGACAGCATGTTCTTGCTGCGCACAAGGCCGCCGTAAAACAGCGCCAGCGCCGGCACGGACATCAATAGCACCAGTGCTGTCGAAGTCATCATCCACGCGGTATCGCCCTTGTTGGGTTCAGGTGCGCTCGCCGCGGGGGCGTCAGAGGCTGCCGGGGCAAGCGCAGCGGGGGTCGTTGCCGCGGCGCCCGCCGGCTTGTCGTCGGCATGGCAAAGCGGCATTGCCAGCAGCAGCACTGCCAGCCCGATTACCCGGATCAAGCGCTTGATCACACCCATCTCCCGATTGCTCACAATGCGTCTTTGCCGGTCTCGCCCGTACGAATACGGATCACCTGTTCGAGGTCGTAGACAAAGATCTTTCCATCGCCGATCTTGCCGGTGCGCGCCGCAGCCTCGATGGCCTCGATGGTGCGCTGAAGGATGTCCTCGGTAACCGCGGCTTCGATCTTTACTTTGGGCAGGAAGTCGACCACGTACTCGGCTCCACGATAGAGCTCGGTGTGACCCTTCTGTCGGCCAAATCCCTTGACCTCGGTAACCGTGACGCCCTGCACACCAATCGCCGAAAGTGCTTCCCTGACCTCGTCGAGCTTGAATGGCTTGATGATTGCCGTAATTAGTTTCATAGAATTACCGGTTAGTCTGCGTCGGCATCGGGGCGTCTCCTGAACAAGAGCGCCCACTGGCAAATCGGCCGCAAGGGTGGAATGCAAGCTCCATGCCATAGCCTGTCGGCAGGCAGCGATGCCACACTGTCGCGACCCACGAGCCAGGGCGCACCAGAATTCGCCACCGATGCACCAAATTATGTCGTTCGCCCGAAACTCGCCCATTAATGGGGCATGGATGAGCGCCTGCGGGGCCCGTGCTAGACTCAAATCATGACCAGTCCGCCCTATCGGAGAGCGCCATGGCGAAGGATTTGAATGGCATTCTTGAAGATCTGCAGGCCCGCATGGCCGAGTTGATTGCCAGCTCGCCGGCCAAGGATCTTCAGGCCAATCTGGGTGCCCTGTTGCGCCAGGGATTTTCGCGACTCGATCTGGCCACTCGCGAAGAGCTGGAATTGCAGACTGAGTTGCTGCGCCGCGCCCAGACGCGCCTAAAGGAACTTGAGGCGCGCGTAGCGCAAATCGAGGCCCGCCAGGAAACGCACTAGGTGCGCGCTGCGGCCTAAATCCCTATAAGCACGCACAGCATGCTGATTGAGCCGCCGATGATTTCTTCATTGGCAAACTCGAGCCTGTCGTCGCCCTGTTGCTGGGCAAGGCAATACAGCAGCGGCAGGTAATGCTCGTCGGTCGGGACGGCCAGACGCGCGTCCTCGCCTTGATCGTGATAGGCCGCGAGTGCAGCATGGTCGCCGACCATGACCCGCTGCTTTGCCCAGAGCGCGAAGCGCGTCGCCCAGGCCTGCGGGCTTGCGCCGGGCGTCCAATCCATGCGCATCAGGTTATGCACCACGTTGCCGCTGCCGATGATCAGCACGCCCTCCTCGCGCAGGGCCGTGAGCGCGCGCGCCAGGCGGTAGTGCCCCGACGCATCCAGAGCAACATCGAGTGACAGCTGCACCACCGGAATGTCGGCCTCGGGATAGAGGTGCACGAGCACCGACCAGCTACCGTGATCAAGACCCCAGGTCTGATCCAGGGCGACGCGCCCTTCCCCGATCAACTCCGCGACGCGAGCGGCAACGGCTGGCGAACCCTGCGCCGGATACTGGACCGCGAACAGGGGCGGCGGAAATCCCCCGAAATCGTGGATCGTGCGCGGCTGCGCCATCGCCGTCACAGCGCTGCCTCGCGTGCGCCAGTGCGCCGAGATACAGACGATGGCGCGCGGTCGCGGCAGGCGTGTGCCAAGCGCGCGCCAGACACGGGTGGTGGGATTGTCCTCGATCGCATTCATCGGACTGCCATGGCCGAGGAACAGGCATGGCATGCGTGAGGGACTTGGCATTTGGCTCACTGCGTGTTCCCGGTAGGTGGTGTACCGGGCAATGCTACCGCAAGCCCGCGTGCCGCATCGAAGCGCACACGATGGAGATCTTTACTTTGGAGCGAGCGACTTGGCGATTCGTGCCGCGAGTTCGTCGAGCACGCGGTTGTCGGCCGCAACCGCCTCATCCGTGCTAGCCGCATTGCGCGTCTGACGGATCGTCGCGGTGTAATGCTGCAGCGGACTGGTTACCGCGACACCGCGCACGCTCCAGATCGCCGCCAGCTCGACCGAATCAGCGCGCATGTCCAGCCGCTGCACGGTGACGTCGACGCGATATTGGACGTCAGCGGGGGGCTCCTGCGGATAAACCCACACCAAGGGTGAGCCAAGATGAGCTGCCAGATCGCTCGCCAGCACGCGCCCGATTGCCTGCGCGATCGGTTCGGCCCAGCGCTGCGATTCGTTGATGAGGACCTCGTTGTTCCCGGTGAGCTCGACGATCTGTGAACGATCGATCAGTGCCGGGACGTCGACGCGGCCGATCGCCAC
Organism: Mycobacteriaceae bacterium; assembly: GCA_903970145.1. Taxonomy (GTDB): domain Bacteria; phylum Pseudomonadota; class Gammaproteobacteria; order Burkholderiales; family Burkholderiaceae_D; genus CAJCHO01. Next base: position 22,310 of record CAJCHO010000023.1, read on the forward strand.
CCGCAGCGACTGAGCCGTGGGACTGCCTGCTGGTGCCGCCATCGCATCAAGACGGTAGAAGTGCTGGGGAGGGCTTGCGACGCATGCGGTCAGCAGCAGTGCGCAAAGCACAAGGAGCGGGCGCATCACTGTCCTTTCTCTGGGGTATCAGCGGGTCGCCCGCGCAGCAAGGACTCCGGATGGCGCTCCAGCGTGTCGCTCAATTCGCGCAGCGATGCGGCCGTGCGTCCGAGCTGTCGCAAAGCTTCGCGCGCGTCCTCCTGCAAGGGCGAATCGGATGCGAGCAGTCGCGTTGCGGCTGCGAGTCCTTCGCGCGCCTGCGCGAGCGCCGCCGCGAGCTGCGGCGCAAGGGTTCCATTGAACTGCTGCAGCGCCTTGTCGGTGTCGTCGAGCGTGCGCTGCAGGGTGTGCATCGTGTCGCGCAGATCGGCTACGATAGCCTGTACCGGAACGTGATCGAGCTTCTTGGCGATCGAAGCCAGCGACTGCTGCAGATCGTCGCCATCTCCGGCCAGCGTCGGGATCTCGCCATGGGTCGGATGCGCCGTGCGTGTGCCGCGGTCCTGCGAAAAATCGAGCGCCACCAGACGCTGTCCGGTGATAAGGCTCGCCGAACGGATCTGCGCGTAGAGGCCGTGCGCGATCGCATGATCGATGACGCTGCCGCCCGCAGCACCGCCAGCAGGTGCCGCGCCCAGGCGCTCGGGGTACAGATCCATATTGACCTTAAAGCGGATCCGGGCGTGGTCGGGATCAAACTCAACCGATACCGCCCGAACTTCTCCGACCGTGATGCCGCGCAAATCGACTGGCGTGCCGACAGCGAGCCCGTGTACGGTATCGGTGAAATAGGCGATGTAGTGACCGGCCGGTGCGTCGGCCTTGCGCAACGCGCGCGCCTGATCGTGAAACAGCGTAAATGCGGTATCGCTGGCCGCCGCAGCGCCGGGAGGCTCGGTATCGGGAACGGCAAAGGCCACCCCTCCAGCGAGAATCGACAAGAGCGACTCGGTATTCATATGCACGCCGGAACTGTCGAGCGCGACATCCACGCCGCTGGCATTCCAGAAGCGCGTGTTCTGGGTCACGTAGGCGTCGTAGGGCTTGCGCACGAACACCCGCACCGTAACCCCCGAGCCGTCGGGATTGAGCGCGAATGCGCTCACCTGACCGACCGCGAGCCGGCGATAGTAGACCGGCGCGCCGATGTCGAGCGAGCCCAGCGCACTCGCGTTAAGAATGAATTCGCGTCCCGGATCGTCCGAAAGGATCGGCGGCGGTGCGTCAAGCGCGACGAAATCGCGACTCTTGGTCGTCGCGTGCCCTTTGTCCATGGCGATGAAGGGCCCGGATATGAGGGTGCCCAGAGCCTGCAGCTGGCCGCCGTAAAACCGCGGTCGCGCCACCCAGAAGCGCGCGTCCGAGACCAACAGATGAGCTGCCGAGCGGGTCACGCGCACCGTCACGATCACGCTGTGGTCATCGTCAGCCAGGCGTACCCCGGTCACGCTGCCCACTTCAACATTCTTGTAGCGCATTCGGGTCTTGCCAGCTTCAATTCCCTCGGCGTTGGTGAGTTCGATGTGAATTGCCGGGCCCTCGTCATACATGCTCTTGGCGATCATGCCGATCCCGATCAGGATCGACAGGGCGGGCACGATCCAGAACCAGGGGAGCGTGCGCAGGCGCATCGACGCCGCGCGCGCCTCGGGAACGCGGATCGCCTCGCCCGGGCCTGCGGCGCCCGCCTCGGTGCCTACCGGGTCACTCATGAGCGAGCACTGCCTTCCTGCGTGCACGCGCTGGAACCGGGGCGCGCTTTTCGACAGCATCCCACAGCAGGCGGGTATCGAAGGAGCGCGAGGCAAACATGGTCAGTACCACCACGGCAGCAAAAGCGAATGCCCCCGGCCCGGCGGTCACCTCGGCGATCGTGCCCAGCTGCACCAGCGCGGTCAGGATCGCAACCACGTAGACGTCCAGCATCGACCAGGGGCCGATGAACTCGACGATACGATGCAGGCGCGTGCGCAGCACTAGGAGATTGGCGCGTCGCCACTGGATCGAGAGCAGGAGCAGCGAGAGCACGAGGATCTTGGTCAGGGGAATCACGATGCTGGCGATGAAGACGAGGATGGCGAGCGGCCAGTTCGGGCCGGTCCACAGAAAGACGATGCCGGACAGGATGGTATCGTCTCGCAGAGCGATTGGCGACTGAGCATGCATCACCGGTAACATGTTTGCCGGGAAATAGAGCACCGTAGCCGCGGCCAGATAAGCCCAGGTGCGAGCCGCACTGCGCACCTTGCGCGAGGTAATGAGCGAGCCACAGCGCGGACATTCGCCCGAGCGTCTTCCCGCCGGCAGGCGGCTGACCTGCTGACAGACGGCGCAGCCTATCAGGCCCAGATTGCGCGCGGTCGGGGCCGGATTCATGCGTCCTCCACCTGGCGTCCGAGTCGCGCCCACAGGGCCCGGGGATGGATCGTCGATTCCAGCCCGGCAACCAGCAGAATCAGCACCGCACAACTGAAAAAGCCAATACCGATCTGGATCGAGCCATTGCGCGACAAGCGCGCCAGCGCAACCAGCATGCCCAGCGCAAACACCTCCAGCAGCGACCAGGAGCGTGCTGCCTGCGACATGCGCAGGGATTGCGTGGCAAAGCGTGGCGTGCGTGCGAGCCAGCCACGCTCGAAAAGAAACAGGCCACCCAACAGGTAAACGAGCGCAATCAGGTCGATCGCCGGTACCAGAATCGTCGTAAAGAAAACGAGCAGTGCAACCGGTTGCATGCCGTCCGACCAGAGCGCACGGGTCGCATCCATCAGGGTCGCACGGCTTACGTTGCCCTGGACATTGATTGAGGCAAGGGGACTAGCAAGGGTGATCGCGAAAGTGACCAGCGCCGTCAGCGAGAGTACCAGCACGCGGTCCGGATGGCCGTCAACGGTTGGGCCCAGATAGGCACCGCAGCGCCAGCAGGCGCAACCGTGCTCGAGAGCGGTCGCCGGCTCGCGCTGCAAGGCGTCGCAGTCAGGACACGCAACCAGCGTGTCACGTCCGGATCGGGACATGGTGCTCTCTCGCCAAGGATCGCATGCGGCCCTGTCAACGGGCCGTCGACGCGCCAATCCACGGGCTCGGCGCGACCTGCATGCTCGTGCTGCGCTTATTGTCGCAGAAATCGATCCGCCCCCGTGTGCGCGAGCACACCTTAGCCAAGGCGCAGGCTTGACAGAAAGGTCTCGGCTTGCTGCCGGCCCCCAGGTGCGTCGAGTTCCTCGCGCGGACCGACCAGCATCACCTGATAGAGCTGCGAGTTGCGCACGAAGACCAGCGCGTGCATCCACACTGTCTGGCCTTCGAAGTTGCCCTCGGCGAGAATGGCCGGCGCCGCGACAGCGGCGCCACCCGAATCGCCAGGCGAGACGCGCACGGCGTGACGCTCCAGCACCGTCCCCGAGAAGTTGCGCACCAGCTGCTCTTCGACCGCGCGGCGCAGGACTTCGGCCGCGCTTGTGTCGCCAGCCGGTAAGCCTGCCACGCCGATCGCAAAGGTCAGACGTGCGACGCGCGCAGCATGCATCTGCATCGACAACTCGACCCCGTTGACCTTGATCGTACGGGTGAGCGAGTCGACGTGTGCCGGGAAGGACGCGACAAGGCCACCCGGCAGTCGCACATCGCGCCAGTCGAATCGTGGCGAGCAGGCGCACAGCACCAACACCAGCAAGTACAACGCGCGCACCTTGAGCCAGCGCTGCTTCACATGCAACCATCCTTTCGAATGAATTGACCGCTCGCGCAAGCCCGGATATCGTGCAGATCGCGGTGGCCACCCCGGCGCCATTCTGTCACACGCGGATATTCATTCATGGAAAGCAGTCTCGAGCAGACCGGTACTCTTCTGAGCGCGGACGGTACGCGCCTGTTCTATCGCGAATGGCTGGTAAACCGGCCGCGTGCGACGGTCTATATCGTGCATGGCCTGGGCGAACACTCCGGGCGCTACAGCCATGTCGCAGCACGCATGAACGCTCTCGGAATTGCGGTTCGCGCGCACGATCACCGCGGTCATGGGCGCTCGGACGGCCCCCGGGGCGCGCTGCGCGGCAAGGACGACCTTACCGACGATCTCAAGCTCGTACTCGATGATTTCGCACGGCAACAGGGCTCGACCCCCTTTCTGCTCGGTCACAGCCTTGGCGGTCTGGTTGCCGCGCGTTTCGCGGTTGACGGGCACAGCGCGCTGCGCGGACTGATCCTGTCGTCACCGGCGCTGGCCATTGCCATGACGCCACCGCAACGACTGCTGCTCGCCGTGAGCTCGCGCATCGCCCCGGGCCTGTCGGTCCCCAACGGCCTGCAAGTGGCTGCCATCTCACACGACGCCAGTGTCGTGGCTGCCTACCAGGCCGATCCCCTGGTGCATGGTCGGGTCACGCCGCGCCTGGTGCGCTTCATGCTCGACTCGATTGAGATCGCGCAGCAGGGCGCCGATCATCTGAAAATCCCGACGCTGCTGCAGGTGGCCGGCTCGGATCGCCTGGTGGTGCCACAGGGGAGCCGCGATTTCTACGAGCGCCTTCCTGGAGGTTCACGAACCCTGCGCTGGTACGATGATTCCTTCCACGAGATTTACAACGAGACCAGCGAGCGGCGCGCCCGGGCGCTTGACGATCTGTCAGTCTGGCTCGACACCCAGATTCCGAAATAATCGCCATGCTTATCATCTTCAAATGCAAAGGCGCCGCCGACATCCATATGTTCAGCGAGCAGGCTGAGCCAATTCTGGCGATCGTCGGCAAGTCGCTCGAGCCTGCGCAGGCGCCACGGGGCATCATCACCGCTGGCGAGGCGGCCGCTGCGCTCGAGCGCCTGCGTGCTGCGGCCAGCGACGCGAAACCTCGTCCAGGCGAGCGCGACGCCGAAGGATCCCTGCCGCTCACGCTCTCCCAGCGCGCCTTCCCGCTGATCGGCATGCTCGAGCGCGCCGCGGCGAAAAAGCTCGATATCGTCTGGGGTGTCTGAGCGGGCGCAAACGTGCGCGCAATCTCAGGCCGCCTTGGTGCGGCGCCGCTCGAGAAACCCGGTCAGCCTCGCGATTCCCTCATCGAGGCGTTCGTGGCTGCTGGCAAAGCACCAGCGTACGTAACCCTCTGCCTCGCCACCAAACGCCGCTCCGGGCGCGAGTCCCAAACCGGCCTCGCGGACCAGGGCCTTGCACAGCTCAAGCGAGTCGCTGACTCCATCCACACGAAAAAAAATGTACATCGCACCGGCCGGTGCGGCAGCTGTGATGCCGGGGAGCCGGCTAAGACGTTCACACAAATGGTCACGCGCTGCGCGGTAGCGCGCCAGTGTCGCCTCGATCACCACCTCGCCCTGTTCGATGGCGATGAGACCGGCGCGCTGGACAAACTCCGGGGCGCAGCAGGTGTTGTACTCGATCAGTTTGCCAAAATGCTCGATCAGGGTCGCCCCGTCGGCCCCACGTGGGGACACCAGCCAGCCCAGGCGCCAGCCGGTCATCTGCCAGGCCTTGGAGAAGCTGTTGCTGCTGATCACGCGGTCTTGCGCATCGGCCATATCGAGGAAGGAAGGCGCCACGGCACCCTGGCCAAAATGGATGCGCTCGTAGACGTCGTCGGCAACGATCCAGATCCCGAGCTGCCGGCAATGCTCGAGGATGGCGCGCTGCCGGCTCGCATCGATCACCCATCCGGTAGGATTATTCGGTGAGTTCAATAGCAGCACCCGGGTGTCGGCGGTCAAGGCTGCCAAGAGGCGCTCGACGTCGAGCCGCCACACCCCGGCGACGCAATCAAGCGCGACGCGCACCACGTCGGCTCCAAGGATACGCGGACCCTCGGTCAGATTGGGCCACACCGGCGTTACGACCACGACCCGATCGCCAGGGCCGATCAGTGCCTGCATCGCGATCATCAGGGCCGACATCCCCGAACTGGTTACTGCGATTCGCTCCGGATCCAGCGATGCCCCATGCAGCGCACCGACATAACGCGCGAGGCCCTCGCGCAAGGGTGTAATGCCAAGATTGGAGGTATAAAAGGTGGCCCCGTCGGCCAGCGCCGCGACCGCAGCATCGCGCACGAATTGCGGAGTGACCGCATCGGGCTCGCCGAACCAGAAGGGCAATACATCGGGCTGGCCGAGACCGGCGTTGGCGACCGCGCGGATGCGCGAGCCGACGAGCTCACCGATGGCGGCGCGCGGTTCGATCGGGTGGGAGTGACGCATGGAAATGGGCTGGCCGAATAAGGGAGAGCGCAGCCTAGCTTATCAGATCGCCTGCCGTGATCAGGTGTCGGCCTCGTCGCCTTCGAGAAAGCTGCGGATGCTGGCGAGCTCAGCCTCGAGGGCACGCCCGAAGGCGGCACCGCGCGGTGCCGCGCCACTGAATCCGGTTTCGCAGTCGAGCACGCCCGCACGGTATTGCAGGTTGGCCCAGCCGATTACCTTGTCGCGCCACAGTAAAGGCATGGCGTAATAGCCCATGGTGCGCGCCTTGGGCGGTGTATACGCCTCGAATCGGTAGCGCCAGCCCCAGAGCCTCTCAAAGCGCTCGCGATCCCACACCAGGGGATCAAAGGGGGCGAGCAGTACCACGCGATCGGGATCTGCTTCCATAAGCTTCTCCTCGGCCGGCCAGACGAGGGTCTGGCCCTCGTGCTCGCTGGCCGCGAGGCGTCCCTCCTTGACGAGGCGCTCGATGATGCGCAGAGCGTCGGCACCCCCCGGTGCACGCTCGCCAAGCATGTTGAAGATGCGCCGCAGTCGCGTCGCGGCGACGGGCCCATAGAGTCCCGCCAGAAGCAGCATGAGAGTAGCCGCTCGCGTCCCGGGCGCGACGGCCGGGCCACGAGCGCGTACTGGACCGTAAATCTTGATCCCACCCTCGCGTCCGACCACCTCGAGTCGGCCCTCGTAATGCAGCGCTTCGAGCATGCGCGTGGTCACGGCCGATTCCTGGCCCCAGCCGTTGGCAACGGCGATGCGCCCAAAGGCCTCATGCAGGTCGCGCGGATGCGTCGCATCGTGGCGGCGCACATGATCGAGCACGCTCTTGCGCAGCCGCGGATGGGCCCCCTCGAAATGCCAGACGCGGGTCACCCGGCGCGGATGGAGCGCAGCGTCCATGGCTCGCGGCAGAAAGCCGTAGACGTGCAGCATGTCCTCGATCAGATCAAGCGCTGCGTACTGTTTCTCGAGCTGGCCGGCCCTGTATCCGGGATAGCGCACACGCAGGATGAGGTCCTGGGCACGCGCCGGGGCGCGGATCGGATCGGCCTGCACGAAACCCAGGCGCGAGATGGTCGCGGTGAGCGAGTCGCTTTTCCACAGATTTCTCTGGACGGCAAGGCGCCGCCACTGCGAGAGATTCATCGACTGCGCACCAGCGAGTACCCGGGTTTAGACGCTTGGCGCTTCGCCGGATCCGACGGGCGAGTTCGCCGGCGCCGTGGCCGCTGCTGCGCTAGCCGCGGGTGCGGCCGGCGCAAGCGCGGACGCAGCTGCCGTGGCTGCGGGCTCCTCGCTTGCCGGGGCGTCCGCAGGCTTTGCAGATGGCGCAGGCGCAGCCCACTCCTGACGCGGGATGGTATCGGCCTCGCCGAGCGCCTCGGGCGTCATCACAAGAGTGCGAATCTCGGTGGGCGGAAAATCGTCACGAGTGGGGATCGAGCTCGGTACGGTGCTCTTGTTCCTGCGTCTGCGCCACCACCACCAGCCGCCCGCAGCTGCGAGCAAAAGCAGCACGATCACCATCGATATGACCAGTAGCTCGGCGTGGCCCTGATCGTTTACGCCCACCTTGCGCGCCGCGATCCCGATGACGAGGGATGTCAGGCCAAAGTCTGCCACCCGATCCGTCGCCGGATTGAAGTCCGCATAGCGCTTGCCCTGTAAGTATTCGAGCGACGCAAGAATCGCGTCGGCGGCCGGCTTCTGACGCTGCAGATCCTTCAGGTCCGTCACCAGGTTGAGCTTGAAATATCCCTCGCGACCCAGCGCATAGGTGTTGTAGTTGATGCCCTGATCGCTATTGGAGGGAGCGTCCTTGTCGCGTGCTGCGACCGCCCAGACCAGCCGATGATTGGTCGAGTCATAGCGCGGCTTTTCGGCCCAGCCAAGCACCTCGATTTCGTGAAATCCGTAGCGACGGCGTTCGTCGTTGCCGCGGTCGGTACCGTCGCTGACACTGCGCAGCAGCTGATCGACGTCCCAAAGGCGAGCATCATCGTCGCGGATGTGTCCGGTATTGGCGTACTGGATGGCGATCATCCAGTTCTCCTGACGGCCCGGGAATATGATCCCCACCAGATCCGGATCGGGCGTATTGCCCAGGGCGCGAACCATGCGCGCGGCGGCCGGCATCGGTACGTAGACAAATTCCGGCGGCAGTTGCAGCACCGCCTGACCGGCCAGCTCGATTGCGGCCGGGCCGACCTGCTGCGCCTCGAGCGCATCGTGCAGTGCGGCGGAATACTCGGAATGGATGGCGTCGGTCTGGGCCTGCGCGGCAGACACCCCCAGCATCGCTGCCATCAGCAGCCCGAGCATTCGTGCATTCATGAAGCGTCCCGATTCAATGCGACTTGCTCGATGTTATAAGCAGGCCCGCTTATGCGCAATGCGGACTCTCCCGTGGCAGCACATGCACGGCTCGCGGTTTTTACATTTGCCTCAGGCGCGGCCGGGCCCGGCCGCGCCGCGACTAAGCCAGCTGCGGTGCCAGCCAGCGCTCGACGTCGTCGACGCGCGCCTGGCGGCGGCGCGCCACGTCGGCGACCTGGTCGGCGCCGATACGTCCGACCGCGAAATAGCGTGCCTCGGGATGCGCAAAATAAAAGCCGCTGACCGACGACGCGGGGAGCATCGCATAGCTGTCGGTCAGGCTCATGCCGATCGAGTTCGCCTTGAGGAGCTCGAAAAGGCCCGCCTTGACGGTGTGCTCGGGGCAAGCCGGATAGCCGGGCGCAGGACGGATGCCGCGATATTTTTCGCCTATCAGTTCTTCGGGCGAGAGCACTTCGCCGGCCGCATATCCCCACAGGTCACGACGCACCCGGCCGTGCATGGCTTCGGCAAATGCCTCGGCGAGGCGGTCGGCGATGGCCTTGAGCATGATCGACGAATAATCATCGTGCGCGGCCTCGAAGCGCGCCACGTGGACATCGATTCCAAGGCCTGCGGTCACGGCAAACGCGCCTATGTAATCGATGACGCCGCTATCGCGCGGGGCCAGATAGTCAGCCAGCGCGCGATTGGGTGTGCCGTCGGGCTTGGCGGTCTGCTGGCGCAGTCCGTACCAGGTCAGGAGGACTTCCTCGCGACTTTCATCGGCATAGATCTCGATATCGTCGCCCACCGCATTGGCCGGATAAAAGGCGATTGCGGCGTTGGCGCTCAACCAGCGATTGCTGATCACCCTGGAGAGCATGGCGCGCCCATCGGCCAGCACGCGCTTGGCTTCGCTGCCTACTAGTGCGTCCTCGAGGATCGCGGGGTAGGAACCATGCAGGTCCCAGGTCTGGAAGAACGGTCCCCAGTCGATGTACTGGGCGATCTGTCCCAGATCGAAATTGCGGAACTCGCGCCGCCCGATGAATTTGGGCACAGCCACGGTACTGTCATCGAAGACCAGCTTGAGCCGGTTGGCACGCGCTGCGGCCAGATCGATCATCGCCGGTCCGCGCTTGTTGGCATGCAGATCACGCAAGTCCTGGTACTGACTGCGCGTATCGGCGACAAAGCTCGCGCAATTGGCGGGACTCAGAAGACTCTGAGCCACACCGACCGAGCGGCTCGCATCGTTGACATGGATCACCGGACCCTCATAGCGCGGCGCGATCTTGACGGCCGTATGCGCGCGCGATGTGGTGGCTCCGCCAATCAGAAGTGGCGTCTGGCGCGAGCGAAAATACTCGTCGCGCTGCATCTCGCTGGCCACATGCGCCATCTCCTCGAGCGAAGGCGTAATGAGTCCGGACAGGCCGATGATATCGGCGCCCTCCAGACGCGCCTTCGCGAGAATCTCGGCGCACGGCACCATCACTCCCATGTTCACGACTTCGAAGTTGTTGCACTGCAGGACGACCGCGACGATGTTCTTGCCGATATCGTGCACATCGCCCTTGACGGTCGCGATCACGATCTTGCCCTTGGGCGGCGTCGCCACGCCGCTTGCCGCCTCGGCGACACGCTTTTCTTCCTCGATATAGGGAATCAAGTGGGCGACTGCCTGCTTCATCACGCGCGCCGACTTGACCACCTGCGGCAAGAACATCTTGCCCGCACCAAACAGATCGCCGACGACGTTCATGCCGTCCATCAACGGGCCCTCTATGACCTCGATCGGACGGCTGACTTCGGTGCGCGCCTGTTCCGTGTCCTCGACGATCCACTGGTTGATACCGTTGACGAGCGCGTGGGCCAGACGCTCCCTCACAGGCGCGCGCCGCCAGGCAAGATCCTGCTCGTCCTTGCGCCCGCCACCAGTTAGGCGCGTGGCGATCTCGATCATCCGCTCGGTCGCGTCGCCGCGGCGATTCAGAACCACGTCCTCGACGCGCTCGCGCAGTTCGGGGTCGAGCTGGTCGTACACGCCGATCATTCCGGCATTGACGATGCCCATGCTCATGCCGGCCTGGATCGCGTGATAGAGAAACACGGTGTGAATCGCCTCGCGGGCGGCGTCGTTGCCGCGAAACGAGAACGACACATTGGAGACACCACCGGAAACCAGCGCACCGGGCAGCTCGGCCTTGATCCAGCGGGTCGCTTCGATGAAATCGACCGCGTAATTGTTGTGCTCCTCGATCCCGGTCGCGATCGCGAAGATGTTGGGATCAAAGATGATGTCTTGCGCAGCGAACCCGGCGCGCTCGGTCAGCAAGGCGTAGGCGCGCGCGCAGATCTCTTTTTTGCGCGCCAGCGTGTCGGCCTGGCCCTTCTCGTCGAAAGCCATCACGACCACCGCCGCTCCGTAGCGTCGGCACAGGCTGGCATGGTGCAGAAAGGTCGCCTCGCCTTCCTTCAACGAGATCGAATTGACGATCGACTTGCCCTGCACGCAACGCAGGCCGGCCTCGATCACGTCCCATTTCGAACTGTCGATCATGACCGGTACGCGCGCGATATCGGGCTCGCCTGCGATGAGATTCAGAAAACGCGTCATCGCGGCGACCGAATCGAGCATCGCCTCGTCCATGTTGATGTCGATTACCTGCGCGCCGTTCTCGACCTGCTGACGCGCCACGCTGAGCGCCGCGTCATAGTCGCCGGCCAGAATCAGGCGCGCGAAAGCCTTCGAACCGGTGACGTTGGTGCGTTCACCCACATTCAGGAACAGTGCATCGGGACCGATATTGAGCGCCTCAAGCCCCGACAGGCGGGTGCGTGCTTCGATTTGCGGAATCACCCGGGGCCGCGCGACGGCCATCTCGCGCGCAATCGCCGCGATGTGCTCAGGCGTCGTGCCGCAACACCCACCGGCGATATTCACGAGCCCGGCGCTTGCAAATTCCTTTAGGAGCCCAGACGTATCTGCGGGCAATTCGTCAAAGC